>NZ_BAAAZG010000052.1:0-237476 GCF_039536785.1 Actinomadura miaoliensis | reverse complement strand
GCGCTGACGCCGTTCCTGCTGGTCAGTGCCTTGCCCGAGGCCGCGGAGCAGGCCGTTCCGCAAACACTGCGTCCGGCTTCCGTGCGCTGTGCGGATGAAGCTGAGGGCCGTCTCGACTCAGTTGCGGTGCTCTGTGTTCTTGTGGAGGACGGGTCTTTTCGACGTGCCTGGGAAGACCTGGACGAGGTGGGTTTCTAGGGGGCCGTTGAGGAGGTCGGCGGCGTCGCGGTTACGTACGTGGACGCGGACGCGGTAGGGGCCGGGGCCTGCGGCGGTCAAAGCTGGCAGCTTGGGAGGCGCGTCCATTGGCATGTAGAGCCTGGTGGTGCCGTGCGGGCTGTCGATGCCTACTTCCTGGACGCGGTCCCAGCCTTTGAGGTCCAGGGGCGGGGCCTTGCGGTAGGCGCGCACGGTGATGCAGATGTCGTCGTTCTCCACGCCGGTCATGACCGCGGCCGTCGAACCGCTGGAGGCGATCAGGCCGTCGTCGATCGCCTGGCTGAACGGGTCGTTGGGGCTGGATCCGTCGCTGATGTAGTAGCCGCCGCCCTCGCCCGTGGTGAGCAGGGCCGTCTTCTGGCGCACGGCCCTCGGGGCGCGTCGGATGGAGCGGCGGCAGGACGCCTCGTCCCTGGCGTGTTCCTTCTGGTATTCACGCTCCAGCCGTCGGCTTCTCTCGGCAGCAGCCCGTGCCTGGCGCAACGCCACGTCCGGGCACAGGTAGGCGAGCGCGTCTTCGAAACGAGCGCCCCCGCCCAGGTGCCTCCATTCGTCCACTGCGGCCCGGGTGGGACGGCCCTGCGGATCCATTCGCGTGCACATGCGTCGTCCCCGCCAGAGAAGCTCGCCGTCGTCGACGTCCTCGAGTTGAGGTTTTTCCGGAAAGTAGTCGTGGCCGCGCATCATGCACAGATAGGCGTGCTCGCGATCCCTGACCGGCATCCGCGCGATCGCCTCGACCCTCGCGAGGTCCTCCGGCCGTGGAAGACGGATGTGGCCCGTCCGGCATTCTTCCGGGGCGGCCGCGACGATCTCGTGCCGTCTGTGGTCGCCGCCGATCGTGAGCAGTAACACGACGGCCAGCGCGGTCCCCGTTGCCACACGGCCCCGGCGCCCCAGGGCGCGGCGTCGGCGCACCGTGAGGTAGATCAGGCCGGCCGGGACGAGGAGATAGAGGTCCCACCCGAGCGTCTGCGGTACGAACGGCTCCCACATTGCGGCGCAGCCTTCGCCCCATGTCGCCATGTCGTAGGCGGCCAACAGCGGCTTGGCCAGCCCGGCAAGCAGAAGGATCGTCACCGCCGTCCATCCGGGCACCCGTGACCGTGTGCGCGCCCACAGCGCGAAGGCGGGGCCGACGACCAGGAACGGCATTCCTGCCAGCCATTGCAGCGGCCACAGTTCCAGTTGCAGCCACCACCCGCGGCACTTGACGGCGCCCGCGAAGCCGAAGCTCACCCCCACCGTGGCGCCCCCGCTGCTCAGGACGCTGAGCAGCAGTCCGAGCAGCAGGGGAATGGTGCTCGCCGCGAGCGCGGCCCACCACAGTGTCCGGTGCCGGTCCTGACGGGGGAACATTCAGGGCCTTTCCGTTTCGGTTTCTGCGCGGCCCCGACCTTAGCTGCGGACGCCCCGGGCCGCGCCCGCCAACGGCCAGGCGGCAGTCGTCACCTCCAGTCAACGGCCGCACCGCCGGGACGTGTCGGCGGACATGTACAGGTTTCCGTGTGTGTGTTTCGACGCGGCGGGCACCGTGCGGTCCTCGATCTCCATGTCCGCGGTGTCGCCTACGAGCACCACCCGGAGCCGGCCCCGACCACCGAGCTACGCCAGCTTCAGTACGCCGAGGACGCCCGCCAAGGGGTCGTTCGCCCGTACGCCCCGCCCTCGGCCACGGCTTCGAGGGTTCGGCGGGTTCGACGGCGCCGCCCGTCCCCGACGCTGGAGCGGTTCCAGGCGTACGTGGCCCAAAAGACCAGCATCAGCACCGGCCCCGTCGGCACCGTGGAGAGTCGCCGCTGCATTCCGTCGGGCGTTCGCCGTCGGCCGACTGCTCGCCCAGCCGAACCGAGCACGTTCGTGGTCGGCCGCCTCGAAATCCGCCGACGCGTCACTTCGACACGGCCGGTTTCGAGCCCGACTCCCGCTGGGGCCGGGGATGCTCGTCGGTCCCGGAGGCGGCGGCGACCACCTCCTCAGCGCCACTTCCGACGACCGGGGCGCAGGGAAGGACGTCCGGGCGGCGGCCCAGGGGCTGCCGCCCGGACGCGGGGGGCGTCGCTCAGGCCAGGAGGGTGGCGACTGCGTTGGTGGTGGTGGGGTGGTCGGTGAGGAGGGTGGTCAGTGCCGGGGCGGTCTTGGACGTTGTGGTCGTGTCGGTCGGCCAGTCGGGTGGGAGGCCGAGGAGGGCGGCCACCGCGTCGCAGGTGGCGGGGTGGGCGGCCAGGAGTTCTCCTGCGGGGCCCGCGTCCGCGGGCGGTGCGGGCGCCGCCGGCACCGGCGGGGCTGACCACGGTGGGGTCCAGGTGTCCAGCGCCTGGAGGGTGGCGGGGAAGGTGCGGCCTGCCTCTCTGATCAGGACGGGGACCATCTCCGCGGCGTGGTCCTTCAGGGTGGTGATGAGCTTCGGGAGCCACGGGAGCAGGACCGGGTCGGGGAGGCGGGCGAACGCCTTCGACAGGATCTCCACCACCAGCGACGCGAGCGAAGGGACGGGCTCCAGGGCCTGGACGAAGCCGCTCAGGTAGAGCGGGAACGACGGGACGACCAGCGGGTTGTCCAGCAGTTCGTCGCAGCGGCGCCGCAGTTCGTCCAGCGGGAGCAGGCCCAGTTGGGTCTGCGCCGCCCACAGCAGGGCGACCTTGTCGGGGGCCTCCGGATGCGACTGCTGCACGGCCAGTTCCAGCTGGGTGTGGTCGCAGCCGAGGGACAGCGCCAGGCTCTCCATCCCGAGCAGGAACCCGAGCATCGCCGCGACCTGCCGCGCCCCGGTGGCGTCGTCGGTGAACGCGGTCGGCAGCAGCGTGCAGTAGTGCGCGTACCCGGCGGTGACGAACGACTGGCACCACTGCGGCAGTTCCGGTTCGGTCGCCTGGTAGTGGGAGAGCAGCCGCCGCGCGCGGCGCAGCACCTCCGGAGCGTCGTCCACCGTGCGTTCGGCGGCCAGCAGTTCGACCGCGCGGGCGCCCAGTTCGTCGGTGAGGCGTCTGCCGCCCAGGTAGAGGATGGAGTCCTCCACGGCGGCGAGGGCCTGGGCGGCGGTGGCCTGCGGCGCGTACACCGCCTTGCGGAGCCGCTGCTCAAGCACCTGTTCGACGGTGACGCCCTCGTAGCCCAGCTCGACGATCGAACGCATGTTGCGGCCGATCGCCAGGTCCCAGCTCTCCTGGATGGAGCGTTCGCCCAGACGGCGCGAGCCGATGATGGGCCGGACGGCGTCGTCGGGCACCAGCCGGCGCAGGACCCACAGCAGGTCCGAGCACGGCCGCAGGTGCGGATCGGCGTCCAGGTCGAGCAGCGCCCGCTGGATCGTGCGCTTCTCCAGGTCGAGGCCGAGCGGCTCGAGCCGGTCGAGCACGTCGCGGGCCAGCGGGGGCAGGGCGTCGTAGCCGACGGCGCCCACCCGGTCGCCGCCGAGCAGGATCTCGCACAGGCGCGCGATGTCGCGGCGGCCCGGCACCGCGTCCTTCTCGATGCAGGTGACCGCGGCGTCCTGGAAGTCGTACGGCGTCGGCCGCCGCCGCCCGCGGATCCCCGCCAGCAGGATCGACGTCTCGTACACCGCGATGGCGTCGGCGGTGCTGGACGGGTAGCCGTTCTTGCGGGCCAGCCGGACGATGTCGACGCTCCAGCCGAGCAGTTCCTGCTCGTCGACGCCGTGCGGGGCGGGCGCGGTCGTCAGGAAGCCCGACAGCCGGTCGGCCACCGGCGGGGGCGGGGCGGCGGGCGGCTTTGCGGGCTTGGCCTGCGCCTTCTTCTGCCCGCCGCCCAGCCGGAACGGTTTGAGGCCGCTGCGCCGCAGCGCCTTCGTCCAGGTCGCGGCGGCGATCGACACCGATCCGGGCGCGAGCCCGAACTGCGCCTCGATCGCCGAGTGGCTGGACGGGATGAGCCCGTACTGCCATTTCGTGGCCGTGCGCGGAGTGATCTCGAACGAGCCCGTCGCGCCGTGCAGGCCGAACTCGGCGACGCGGCTGGCCGCGTGGAAGGCGCCGCACACGTACAGGCACTCGGCGGGGTCGGCGTCCGAGGACGACAGGTGCTCGCGTATCCGCGTCCACATGTAGCGCTCGCGGTCCTCGTCCACCGAGGTACGGGCGGAGCCCTCCGGCCGCAGCCGCCGGAACAGGCTGCCGATCAGCACCATGACCTGCCGGTAGGTGTCGTAGTCGGCGTCGACCAGCGGCTGCTCGACGTACTGGTCCCACCACTCCGACCAGTGCCGCACCTTGCCGTGGTGGAGCAGGTGCTCCTCCAGTTCGGCGAACCGCGGCCGCAGGTCGCCGATCTCGACGCCGACCGCGTCGCCGTGCAGCGCCGTCTCGTCGTCCTCCTTGCCGGCGCCGTCGTGCTCGCCTTCGCCGGCGGGAGCGTCGCGCGGCTCCCACTGGAACACGTGGTCGGTCGACCGGTCCACCAGCACCAGTTCGACGCCGGGGGTGGTGAGCGCGTAGGAGATCGCCTGGTACTCGGCGGACGCCTCGGTGATCGGCGCGACGACGCTGAGCGGCGCCCACTCCGCCGGGAACCCGTCGATGTCGGTGGCGAACGACTGCAGCGCGACCGGCAGCGTGCAGTTGTGCAGCTCGTCCAGCAGCGGCCGCAGATCCTCGCACAGCTCCAGGTAGACGACCTTCGGCCGCTTCTCGCGCAACCGGCGGGCCATCGCCGTCGCCGAGGACGGCGAGTGGTGGCACACCGGGAAGATCTCCAGCGGCTCGCGCAGCGCCCGGTCGACGTCCTCGACCAGCCCGGCGAGGATCTGCGCCACCGGGCCGGAGCCGAACCGCTCGGCCGCCCCGAGCAGTTGCTCGCGCAGCCCCCCGAACGGCCCCGCGGCCACGTCCAGACCGACCGGCGCGCCGGTCACGGTGTCGGTTGCCGGGCCGGTCACGACAGCTTCGCCAACGCTTCGCGGCCGCCCTCCAGGAAGCCCTGCCACGCGCCCTGCTCCTTCTTGCTGCGCGGCTCGATGACGCCGTGCCAGAACTTGTTGAGGATGGCCAGGTCCTCCGGGCTGCGCCGGGCCAGCGACCCGACCAGCGAGGACGCGAGCGTCTCGGCGCGCAGTTCGCGTTCGCCGAAGAACTGGCTGTGCAGGATCGCGTCCTCCAGCACGCCGATCTGCTCGGCCGTCGACAGCGCCGACTCCAGCTTCTCGTCGTCGCTGCGGGCGGACGCGGCGGCGCGCAGGTCGGCGAAGCTCTGCAGCAGCACCTCCAGCAGCGACGGCGCGACCTCCAGCTCGATCCGGTGCCGCCGCAGCAGTTCGGTGGTCCGGAACCGGACGATCTCCGACTCGGCCTTCTTGCTGGTCACCACGGGGATGCGCACGAAGTTGAAGCGCCGTTTCAGCGCCGAGGACAGGTCGTTGACGCCCCGGTCGCGGCTGTTGGCCGTCGCGATGACGGAGAAGCCGGGCTTGGCGAACACGGTGTTGTCGGTGTCCAGCTCGGGAATGGAGACGTACTTCTCCGACAGGATCGAGATCAGCGCGTCCTGGACGTCGCTGGTGGCTCGGGTCAGCTCCTCGAACCGGCCGATCACGCCCCGTTCCATCGCGGTCATGATGGGCGAGGGGATCATCGACTCCCGCGACTGCCCCTTGGCGATCACCATGGAGACGTTCCAGGAGTACTTGATGTGGTCCTCGGTGGTGCCGGCGGTGCCCTGCACGACCAGCGTCGAGTTGCGGCAGATCGCCGCCGACAGCAGCTCGGCCAGCCAGGACTTGCCGGTGCCCGGGTCGCCGATCAGCAGCAGCCCGCGGTCGGACGCGAGCGTGACGATGGCGCGTTCGACGAAGGTGCGGTCGCCGAACCACTTCTGCGGGATCTCGCGGTCGAGGCCGTCGGAGCGCTCGGAACCCAGGATGAACGTGCGCACCATGCGCGGGCTCAGCCGCCACGAGAACGGCTTGTGCCCGTCGTCGATCGACTCCAGGTAGTCGAGCTCGTCGGCGTACTTGACCTCGGCGGGTGCGCGCAGCATCTCGTCGGTCATGGCAAGGAACTCCTATGCGGGTCGGTTACGTGGGGGCCTGGGCGTTCAGGCGAGGAAGTTCTTCAGCTCGAACACGAGCTTGTCGATGTGGCCGGAGATCACCGGGGTGCCCAGCTCCTTGAGCTTCTGCCGGTACCAGGAGTCGACGCTGGCCTGGCCGGAGCTGTTGACCGAACCGACCGGGATGAACTTCACCCCGGACCGGTACAGCGCCCGGAAGTCGTTGATCAGCCCCCGGTCGTCGTAGAAGTCGGAGATCCAGACCAGCACCGTGTTGCGCGGGTCGGCGATCTTCGGCCGGGCCATCCGCATCGCGACCGGCCCGTGCGTGCCCCCGCCGAGCGTCGTGCGCAGCAGCACCTCGAACGGGTCGTGCACCCAGGGCGTCAGGTCGATCGCGCGGGTGTCGTAGGCGATCAGGTGCACGTCGACCTTGGGCAGCCCGGCGAAGATGGACGCCAGGATGGTGCAGTTGACCATCGCGTCCACCATGGACCCGGACTGGTCGACCACCACGATCATCCGCGCCGGTGTGGTGCGGCGGGCGGTGTGCTTGTAGAACAGCCGGTCGACGTAGAGCCGCTCCTCCTGGGGGTCGTAGTTGACCAGGTTCTTCCAGATCGTCCGGTCGAGGTCGAGGTTGCGGAACACCCGCTTGGGCGGCACGCTGCGGTCGATCTTGCCGGTGCTGGTCTTCTCCACCCGGGTCTTCAGCACCTCGGCGACCTCGTCCACGAACCGCCTGATCAGCGCCTTGGCGTTGGCGAGGGCCTCGCCCGACAGGTTGTGCTTGTCGCGCAGCAGCTGCTCGATCAGCGACATGCTGGGGGTGAGCCGGGCGGCCAGCGCCGGGTCGGCGAGCACCTCGCGCAGCCGCATCCGGCGGACCAGGTCGCCCTCCAGGGTGGCCAGCAGCGCGTTGAGGTCGGCGTCGGTGACCTCGAACCCCTGCCCGGCACCGGACCCGCGTCCTCGCCCGGCGCCCTCCCCGGACGCCTGTCCCGGGCCCTGTCGTGCGCCGCCGCGCGGATCGTCGCTCGCTTCGCCCTGCCCGAGGCCGCCGCCGGCGCACGCGCCGAGCGCGCGGCGCAGCCACTCGGCGTCGCGCTGCCAGGTGGCCAGCCGCTCCGCCGACACGTCGCCGGAGCCGGTGCGGAACGCGTTGAGCAGCAGTTTCGACACCAGGGCCGTCCGCCGTACGCGGTCGCCGTCGTCACCGCCGGCCAGCGGGTCGCGGAACTCCGGCTCCAGGTCGGGGAACCGCTGCAGGACGGTGTCGACCGAGACGCCGGGGTCGAGCAGCGCCCCCGGCAGTCCGCGCTCCTCGACGACGGCCAGGCTCGCCGCCTCTAGTGCGGGCTGCTCCTCGGCGTCGAACACGTGCCCCAGCAGCCGCCACAGCAGCACCTGCCGGCGGACGTCGTCGCTGTCGCCGTCGTTCATTTCCGCAGCAGCCTTCCCGCGCGTTCGGTGAGGACGGCCACGGGGTCGCCGGAGCGGGCCTGGGCCTTCACGATCTTCGGGTCGGTGGGGCCCAGCGCCCAGTCGCCGTTGTGCGCCTCGACCGGTTGCTTCTTCACGGTGCTCTGCACGGCGAGCGGCTGCAGCGTCCAGCGCCCGGCGTCCCAGCGGAGCAGGCCGATGCACGCCGTGGAGGCGGTGACGAGCTGCGCGGTGAGCGGGCCGCTCGGCGGCAGCCGGTCCAGGTCGACGGTGAGGGCCTCGCCGTTCAGGTCGAACGTGCCGTCGCGCCTGGCCTTGTAGCCCTCGACCAGCACCGGTTCGGCGATGCGCACCGGGTGGCGGTCGAGCGGCGCGACGGCCGGGGCCTCGGCGCCGGGGAGCCGGACGCGGGCCGTGGCGAACGGGTCGGCGGGCTCACCGGCCTCGGCGCGTTCCTCGTCCCAGAGCAGGTCGCCGCCGGCGGTCAGCCGCATGTCGGCGACGTCGACGGCGCGGTGCTCGGCGAGGGCCGCCAGCAGCGTCGGGTACGCCGTCAGCAGCTTCCACACCTCGGGGCCGAGGATCGTGTCGACCTTGGCGGCGGCGACGGCGACGCGGACGAGCCGCACCGGCCCCTCGCCCTCGGGTTCCAGCACCGCGTGCAGCTGCGCCTGGACGGCCGTTCCGTGTTCGTGGACGTCGACGCCCAGCGGCAGCAGCCGCCCGGAGACGGTGGTCGTGCCGCCCGTCCAGCTGCCCGAATGCGACAGCAGCACCGCGCGCGTCCACAGGTCGGCCCAGCGGCGTTCGGGGAGCCGTTCCATCGTCGCGACCGGGGAGGAGACGCGCAGCTCGGCGGCGAGGCCGTCCAGCAGGACGGCGAGGCGGCGCAGCCGCGGCTCGCCCCACACCGCCTCGACCGCCTGGTCGGCGGCCGACACCAGCGCGTCGTCGACGCCCAGCCAGCCGGCGATGGCCAGGTCCCGCAGCCAGGACCGGGCCGCGGCGAGCAGGTTGGCGGGCACCGGCTCGCCCTCGGCGGGACGTTCCTCCCACGCGGTACGGGACCGGCCGAGCGCGCCGTCGAGCCGGGTGAGCAGCGCGTCGTGGGCCGCGCCGAGCAGCGCGGCACGCGCCCCGGCCAGCGCGGTCAGCTCGGCGTCGCCGATGGCGCCGCCGGCGAGCTTGGCGGACGCGTCCGTCAGCGCCGTGCCGAGCGGGGACGCGCTGAGCGCGCCGGCCAGCGCGTTGAGGGCCTCGGTGTGCCGCGGGCCGAGCCGGGCGAGGCCGTTGGCCAGCGCGGCGTCGAACCCGCCGACCACCTCCAGCGCCTCCGCGACGCCGGGCGGGGTCTCGGCGAGCAACTCGGCGAGCTGTACTCCCTGCATCAGCGGACCGCCTTCAATGCCGGGTACCAGTGCATCTCGGGGAGCGGCTCCGGGGTGGCCGGAACCTCCAGATAGGTCAGGTGCCGCAGGAACCGGCTGAACACCATGGCGGCCGGAGCCTTCTCCTGCGTGCCCTGGAGCAGGAAGTGCAGGTCGTCGCCCTCAGAGGCCTCGACCTTCAGGTAGCGCGCGACGCGTTCGAGGCCGTACTGCTTGACCGCCTCGTCGATCAGCGCCTTGAGGTGCTTGCAGCGGTAGGAGCCCCCGGCACCGCCGCACGGCCGGTTGTTGTTGGTGCTGCAGCTGAAGTTGTGCGTCTCGGCGGCGATCGACGAGACGTACACCCGGGCGATGTCCGAACCGCTCGACACCACCCCCTGCAACCGGCCTTCCGCCAGTTCGACGAACGGCACCTTGGCCAGTTTCCGTGGTTGGACGGGCGGCACCACGCGCACCGCGCTCCGTTCCTCCCACCCGGCGTCGCCGGAACTCATGAGTCTCGTCCTCCACCCTCGCGGTCCGTCGGATGGCGAAGTTCTATCGGCCTCCACCGACAAATGGGCGCCTTTCGCGATCTTGGCTGCTCGGCGGCGGCCCCGGCCGCCCGGCCGGATCCGGTCACCCGGCGGCGCCCGGGATCGGCGAAGATCAAGGGCGGCCTCTGGAGGGAGCGGCTTTGCGAGCTCGTGGCGTCCTCGTCCTGGCCGGGGTGCTGGCCGTCGTCCTGGCGGCCGGAGTCGTCTCCGCGTACAGGCTGTCGCGGCGGAGCCCGGGCAGCCCCGAGCAGGTCTCCCGCGACTACTTCGCCGCCTGGCGGAACGGCTCGCTGACCAGCATGGCCGAGCTGGTCGCCGACCCGCCGGACGACTTCGCCGAACAGCACCGGGCGCTGTCCCAGGGCCTGCTGGTGTACTCGATCAGGCTGGCGCCGGCCCCGCTGGTGCGCCCCTCCACCGATCCGGATCGGGCGCGCCAGGAGTTCACGGTCACCCGCAACCTGGGAAGCCGGGTCACCTGGACCTACCGGTCCACCCTCGAGCTGGGCCTGGTGAAGGGCCGCTGGCGAGTGCTGTGGAGCCCCGCCACCCTGCATCCGGCGCTGACCGGACCCGCCACCTGGAAGCTCACCGAGACCGAGACCGCCCCCGTGACGTTCGCCGACCGGAGCGGACGGGCGCTGCCGGACGCCGGCCTGCTCCAGCCGTACATCGCGGCCCTGTCGGAGAGCTTCGGCAACACCGGCGCCGACACCATGGGCTGGGCCGTCGAGGTCACCACGGGCGGCAGGCCGCCGCAGCGGCTGGCGGTGCTGGGCGCCGACCCGGCCGAACGGATAAAGACGACCCTGGACCGCAGGATCCAGGCCGCCGCCGAGGAGACGATCTCCGACGGGACCGCCGCCCTGGTGGCGGTGCGCCCGTCCACCGGGGAGGTGCTGGCCGTCGCCGACAGGCTGGGCGGACGCAACGCGTTCCTGGGCTCCTACCCGCCCGGCTCGTCGTTCAAGGTGGTCACCGCCGCCGCCCTGCTGTCGGACGGCATGTCCGCCGGCAGCGGCGTCGGCTGCCCCGCGTCGGTGGTCACCGCGCAGCGCACCATCCGCAACTCCGACGACCTCTCACTCGGTGACACCGCGCTGCGGGACGCCTTCGCCCACTCCTGCAACACCACGTTCGCGCAGTTGACCGTCGACCGGCTGGGGGCCGGCAAGCTGGCCGACGCCGCGAAGTCGTTCGGCTTCGGCGGCCCCATCACCCCCGGGATCGCGGCCGTCCGGGGCGGCTTCCCCGAGCCGGACGGCGGCGCCGAACTCGCCGAGGCGGCCATCGGCCAGGGCCGGGTACAGGCCAGCCCGCTGGTGATGGCGATGGTCGCGGCGGCGGCCGCGGACGGGCGGTGGCGGCCGCCGCGGCTGGTCGACGCCAAGCTGATCCGTGAGGACCGGCAGCCCTCCCGCCGGGTTCCGGCCGCGGGCGCGCTGCGCGACATGATGCGCGCGGCCGTCACCGACGGCACCGCGAAAGGCGCGGGCCTGCCGGAGGGCACGGCGGGCAAGACCGGAACCGCCGAGGTCGGCGACGGCGGGGAACCGCACGCCTGGTTCATCGGCTTCCGCGGCGACGTGGCGTTCGCCGTCCTCGTCGCGTCCGGCGGCTCGGGCGGCAGGACGGCCGCCCCACTGGCCGCGCGTTTCCTGCGCGCCCTGGATCAGTAGGTCCCGGCCCCCCTTTCTGCATGCTTGATGCAACTGCGACTCGTTTGCAATAGTGGTCGTCATGTCGACCTACGCGCTGCCCGATCTGCCCTACGACTACGCCGCCCTGGAACCGGCGATCACCGGTGAGATCCTCGAACTGCACCACGGCAAGCACCACGCCGCCTACGTCAAGGGCGCCAACGACACCCTGGAGAAACTGGCGGAGGCACGCGACAAGGAGCAGTACGGCGGCCTGGTCGGGCTGGAGAAGACGCTGGCGTTCAACCTGTCGGGGCACGTGCTGCACTCGATCTTCTGGGACAACCTGTCCCCCGACGGCGGCGACCGCCCCGACGGCGAACTGGCCGACGCCATCGACGAGCACTTCGGATCGTTCGAGGCGTTCCAGAAGCAGCTGTCCACGGCCACGTCCACCGTGCAGGGCTCGGGATGGGGCGTGCTGGCCTGGGAACCGGTCGGCGGACGCCTGGTGGTGGAGCAGGTCTACGACCACCACGGCAACGTCGGCATGGGCACCACCCCGCTGCTGGTCTTCGACGCCTGGGAGCACGCCTACTACCTGCAGTACCGCAACGTGCGCCCCGACTACGTCGAAAAGCTGTGGTCCCTGGTCAACTGGGCCGACGTCGCCGCCCGCTACACCGCCGCCAAGAACGCCTAGACACGCCCGGGGCCGCCCGACCGTGGCGCCCACCAGGCCGGGATCATGCTCAGAACACGTTCCCTCACGGCCTGGTGGGCGCCACTCACGCTATCCGCCCACACAAATGGCAAGGGCGCGGCGGCTGCATCAGTGGAAGTGGATGCCGCCGTCCACATCGCGCATCTGGACGACCTTCTCGGCCGGGGCGTTCAAGATGTTGGTGACGCCGTCGCCGCTGGTCGCGGTCGCCGTCCTAGCCTGCTGGAGCCGGTTCTCCACGTGGGCACGAAAGTCCGGGTCCTGGTCCATGGCGTGGCGGACGGCGCTCTGCAGGTCGTCGGCGAACGCCGGTGCCTCCTCGATGGCCCGGCGCAGCGCCTCGGTGAGCCGGGCGACCCGTTCGGCGTCGTCGGGATCGGCGATCGCACCGCTCAGCACCTCCTCGTCGGCCGGGCGTCCGCGGAACCTCTCACGCACCTTCCGGCTGATCGCGACGATGCCGTCCTTGACGGGCTGGCCGGTGAGCTCCACCGCCTTGCCGGCGGCCGCCGCCGCGATCGCCAGGGTCAACGGGTCTGTCATCGATCGCTCCCGATCCTCGGGGACAGGGGGGATGGCACCAGTCCAACACGCACCCCCCATGGCCACAACAGACCAATCCATGTGGCCACCCGTCCCACGCCATGTACTCCGGTCAGTGATGGGCGGGAGGAAGTGCGCGGCCTGTTGTGGTCGTCGGCCGAGCAATCTGGCGGATGGTCCCGGCCGGTCCCGTGACACATGCTCGCGGCATTGCCGATTGCGGGGAGGCGCATCGAATGCCGGTTTTGGGTGAGCATGCCGTCGTTCTGGGGGCCGGAATGGCCGGGCTGTTCACGGCGCGGGCGCTCGCGGAGTCGTACGAGACCGTCACGGTGGTCGAGCGGGACCGGCCGGCGGCTCCGGCGGAACGGAGGCGGGGCGTGCCGCAGGGCGAACACGCGCATCTGCTGCTGACCCGGGGAAAGCAGTTGATGGAGCGGATGTTCCCCGGCCTCACCGATGAGCTCATCGAGGACGGGGCCGTTTCCATGCCGGCGCTGGAGCGGTTCCGCTCGCAGGTCGCGGGACGCGAGGTGCGCCGGGGGCATGTGGGCGAGTTCGTGTCCATGACCCGGCCGTTCCTCGAAGGCCACGTCCGCCGCCGTATGGAGGCGCGCGGAGGCGTCACGTTCCTCGACGGCCATGCCGCGGTGGGGCTGACCTTCCACGGCGGCCGCGTCACCGGGGCACGCGTGAACGGCGGCGAAGGAGAACGGATCCTGGACGCCGACCTCGTCGTGGACGCGATGGGACGGGGCGCGCGCAGCCCCGCGTGGCTGGCCGAACTCGGCTTCCCGGCCCCGCCCGCGGACGAACTCCACGTCGACGTCGGCTACTCGTCGAGGCTGGTGGGCGCCCCCGACGACGCTCTCGGAGGCGACAAGGGCATGCTGATCGGCCCGAGGCCCGACCTGTCGCGCGGCATGGCGCTGTTCAAGGTCGAGGGCGATGCGCGGTGGCTGCTGACGCTGGTGGGGTACGCGGGTCACCCTCCGACCGACGAGGAGGGATTCATGGAATTCGCCCGTACGGTGGCTCCGGACGAGACGTTCGCCATGCTGAAGGACAGCGAACCGCTGAGCGAGATCCGGCGGTTCCGGTTCCCGACCAGCCGCCGGCGACGTTACGAGAAACTCCGTTCGTTCCCTCAGGGCCTGCTGGTGGCGGGCGACGCCGTGTGCAGCTTCAACCCGATCTACGGCCAGGGCATGTCCGTGGCCGCCCTGCAGGCGGGTGCGCTCCGGCGCACGTTGATGGACGGCGACCATGACCTGGCCCGCCGCTACTTCCGCGCCGTGGCGCGCGTGGTGGCCCCGGTCTGGCGGCTGGCGGTCCAGGCCGACCTGGCGATCCCCGAGATCCAGGCCCCGCGTCCTCTGTCGTTCCGTGTCACCGACGCCTATGTCAAGCGGGTCCAGCGGGCCGTCTCCCTGGACGAGGCGGCGGCCTCCCGCTTCTTCCGCGTGACCAGCCTGGTCGAACCACCGGGCGGCCTGCTGCGGCCCTCGATGGCCTGGCGGGCCCTGCGTCCACGGCGCTCCGACGGCAAGGCGGCCCGGCCGTGAAGGTCTACGAACGCACCGTCAACGGCATCCGGACCGTCGTCCGGGAACACGGCGAGGGCCGCGACGGGGAGGCGGTCGTCTTCGTCCACGGGAACCCGGGGTCCGGCGCCGACTGGGAGGGGTTGCTGCTCCAGGCCGGCCGCCACACGCGAGCCGTCGCCTGGGACGCCCCCGGATTCGGCCGGGCCGACAAACCGCGTGGCTTCCCGCACAGCGTGGACGGGCACGCCGAGTTCTTCGGCGCCGTGCTGGACGACCTGGGCATACGGAAGGCTCATCTCTGCCTGCACGACTTCGGGGGCCCGTGGGGGCTGGCCTGGGCCGTCCGCCATCCCGACCGGCTGACCGGCCTGGTCCTGGTGGACACCGGGGTTCTCCTCGGTTACCGCTGGCACGTCCTGGCGCGGGTGTGGCGGACGCCGGTCGTCGGCGAGGTCTTCATGGCGACGACGACCCGCCGGGCCTTCCACCTCCTGGTCGGGAGGCGCGGCAATCCGCGCGGCCTTCCCCGCCCGTTCCTGGACCGCATGTTCGACGACTTCGACCGCGCGACGCGCCGGGCGGTCCTGCGGCTCTACCGTTCGTTCGACGACCCGGCCGGCTGGTCGGCGGCGGTGTCGCCGGTGCTGGGCCGGCTGGACGTCCCCGTCCTGGTCGTCTGGGGCGCCCACGACCCGTACATGGGGCCCGCGCAGGCCCTGGTCCAGCGCGCCACGTTCCCTCACGCCGAAGTCGTCGTCCTCCCCGAAAGCGGCCACTGGCCCTTCGTGGACGCCCCCTCCGAGGTAGAGCAGGCAACCACCACCTTCTGGCAAAAGACCATCCCCACCTGACACAGACGCGCGGCGAACGGTGCACGAAGTTCCAGCGAGCGACCACACCTGGGGCGCCTTCCCGCCACCACGACGCTCATGACCCGTCGGCCATGTGTGCGAGGCTGGGGGTGTTCTGGAGGTAGCTGTCATGGAGGTGTAACAACCTGCTGGTCACCGCAGTCCCACGACCTCGGCGAACGCAGTCGCGGACGGCCCCACCCCAGCGGGCCGTCACATCCTCGAAGCGCCGGCCCACGGCAGTCCTCAAAATATTAAGGGGGGCGGCCAGCGCCACCCCCCTTAATATTCGGTCACCACATGATAATGGAGACCGCTGCGCTCGCCGGCCCAGCGCCGGCAATGACGCTGATGGTTACCGCCATAGCGATGATCCCAATACGGCGAAGCATCTCATCCTCTCCAAAGATGAACGTTCCAAGACCGGCACCGGCGAACGCCCGAATGCCGAACGCGCGCTAGCTTACAGCGAACGCGGGCGCGGAGAGGACGGTCAACGATCTTCCTCTAAACTGTCACACGAGACCAAGCTGGCAGTCTAGCGCAGGCAGCGACCTCAATGCGCCATGCCTCACTATGCCCCAAAAGTACCGCCTGTCTCCCGCAGGTAGGATTTGACCCTTTCCTCCTCGGGGAGACCAGATGATTCCAGAATGCCCATAGCCTGGCGCCAGCACCTACGAGCCGCCTCCCGGCCTTCCAGATGCAGAAGCGCCCGGCCCATGCCCTCCAACGCCTTGGCGGTCTCGTAGGGAACACCGATCCGGCCGGCCAGGTCATGGGCCTGCCGGAAGCAGTCGACGGCGGCCCGATATCGTCCGGCCCCCGTCAGAGCATCTCCCATTCGACGCAAAGCCATTGCTTCTTCATAACGACCGTTCACGATACGGGCGAGGGCCCTCGCCTTCTGATGGTGAACGAGGGCCTCCCCGTAACGTCCAACCTCATGAAAAGCTGCACCTATTCCAATCAGAGTCTCTATCACGTTGCGCCGGTCACCGATCTCCATAAAGACCGCCAGTGCCCTGCGATAGCTTTCGAGAGCATCTTCGTTACGGCCGGTGTGTCGGTGGATGTTCGCCATGTTGCTGAGCCAGATTGCCTGATACTGGCGGCCCAGTTTCGCGGCGGCCGCCGCAGTCTCTTCGTAGAAACGCACCGCCGCCTCCACCCGTCCCATGCGCAGGGCCAGGTCGCCCATGTTGTTCAGCGCCATCATCCGGCCGGGGAGGTCATCGACCTCGGAAAAAAGCGTGAGCGCACTCTCACGCAGTCGTTCGGCTTCCGCGTAGCGGCCAATATACTCACAGAAAATCGCCGCGTGATCGAGACTTTTGGCCTCACCACGGCGATCCCCCAGCGAACGGCGTATCTCCAACGCCTCCTGGCAGGGGGCCAGTGCATCCGCAAAGCGAGATTGGTGCCATCGAATGAGGCTGATGTGGTCGAGAATGTCGGCTTCCCCATGCCGTTCGGAAAGCGACCGATAGATCTGCAAGGCTTTTTCAGCGTTGTCCAACGCACTTTCGTACTCGGTGCTGCGGAGCCGGATGCGACTGAGATCCGCAAGCGCGACGGCCATCCCACGCCGATCCCCCAACTGCCCCCATGCGACAATGGCACGTTCGTGGATTTCGGCCGCCACCTCCCAGTGACCCTGGGCCTCCAAGAAGCCGGCAAGCACCTGGGCCAGCTGAGCCACATGGCCCGGGGAAGCGTGGCGAATAGCATTCAACAGGCATTCAAGCTCGACGGAGAACCATTCCTGCGCCTGCTCCTCTGTGTGCAACGGGGGCAGTTCCGCTGGCGGATAGGCGACGCGGACCCGGGGCCGACGTCGGTGCGGGGAGAGCAGCCGGTCCGCCTTGTCCGCGGTCGCGAGGTAGAAGTCGAGAATCCGATGGCGGATGCGGGCGCGCTCGGCGTCGGTGTCTGACTGCCGGCCAAGGCGCCGGGCGTAGTCGTGCACGAGGTCATGAAAGTGGTAGCGCCCGCGAACGGATTCGATGATCAGGTGCCGGTCCAGTAGTTCCTCGAGGATCCGCTCGGCCTCGTCGACTGAGCACCCCAGAATCGCCGCTGCGACATAGGCGGTCAGATCGGGCCCGGGGTGGAGGCCGAGAGCACGGAACGCCTCGCGCAGCGGCGGCGCAAGCCCCCGGTACGAGACCTCGAACACCAACGTGATCTCGCTGCCCTCAGTTCGCAACTCCTGCAGGCGGCGATCGTCCGAACCGAGCCGCGCGAGCAGATCGGCGACGGTCCAGGCACGGCGGTGCCGGAGCCGGCTGGCCGCGATCCCCACCGCTAGCGGCAGGCGGCCGCAGCGCCTCACGACCGCGGTGACATCGGAGAGGTCATCCGCCACTCGGCCCGTTCCGGCTATGCGCGAGAACAGGGCGACGGCGTCCTCGACGGGCAGGACGTCCAACGACAGGGTGTGCGCCTCGTGCAGTCCGGTCAGGCGGCGCCGGCTGGTGATGATGACGAGGCATCCGGCGGAGGCTGGCAGCAAAGGCCGGACCTGGTCGTGTCCCGCGGCGTCGTCGAGCACGACGACCATGCGGCTGCCCGCAAGTTGAGACCGCCACAAGGCGGCACGCTCGTCCAGCGTTCTGGGGATGCGTGCCGTGGCGACCCCGATCAGGCGGAGCAGCGTGTGAAGGGCACTCGCGGGGTCCAACGGCTCCTGGCCGGGATCGTGTGCATGCAGATCCAGGAAGACGCCCCCGTCCGGGAAGCGCCCGGTCAGGCGGTGCGCGAGATGGACGGCAAGCGCCGACTTCCCGACCCCGGGCATCCCGTCTATTGTGATCACCTTGACCGCCGCGCCCGAGGGCCCTGGCCCGTCCCCGGTGGACACCGCCTCCAGCAACTCCTGGAGTTCGCCGTTGCGACCGGTGAAGGCGTGCACGTCATGGGGCAGATTGTTCGGGGGGCGGTCGATGGCCGATTGCGGGCCGGGGACGCGGGCCAAGGCCGGATCGCTCCGCAGGATTCGCCGCTGCACCTCTTGTAGCCGAGGCCCGGCGTCGGTGCCCAGTTCCGTCGCCAAGTGATCACGCGTACGCCGGTAGACGTTCAAGGCTTCGGCCTGCCGCCCTGAGCGGTACAGCGCCACCATCAGACGCTCGACGGGCCGCTCGTCGAACGGATGCCGTTCGACCAGGGCCGACAACTCCCCCACCAGATCAGCGTGGTGGCCACGGCGTAGTTGGATGTCGATCCGTTCGAACGTCGCGGTCAGTAACTCCTCTTCCAGGCTTCGGCGCGTACGCTCCACCCAGTCACCGGAAAGGTCGGCCAGCGGAGCCGCCCTCCAGAGTTTGGCAGCTTCGCGGTAGCGTTCCAGGGCGTACTCGTCGTCGCCGCTTGCAGCGATGGCACGGGCCTGGTCCCGCAACAGGCGGAAGCGGTGCAGATCGACAGCCTCGTCCTCGACGTCGATCATGTAGTTGCCCTGCCGGGATTTCAGTCGGACACCTTCCACCCCGTCGAGGCGGTGCCGCAGCCGCGTTATGTAGGAGTAGAGGCTTTGCCGTGGTTTGGCCGGCGGATTCTCGTCCCAGACCCGACGGATGAGGGATTGCACGGACACCGGTTGTCGGGGGGCGAGCAGCAGGGCCGCGAGGAGGCATCGCTCCTTGGCCGTTCCGAGGTCGCGCCGCTGGCCGTCGATCCACAGCTCAACGGGGCCCATGACGCGGAACATCATCAGCGCCCCTTTGCGGAAAACTCCTCTTCGATTGATCCTTGCATCAACAGATGGCAGTCGCCAGAATCGGCAACGCTGATCACCTGGCCAACATGGGACATCGTTACCACCACCGTCAGGGATACTGCAAGATTTCGTCAAGGCACTTCGCCGACCCTCGATTCCGTGGCGGATCACAATCGCTCCGTGATGAGGGCACTGCGCGGCCGCCCCCGCTCGGCACAGAGTGTTACTCGACGGGGATGTGCGGCTCCGAATGGCGTGAGGGCATGGAAGGGGTCGGCCCGAAGTAGCGCGGCGGCCCGGGCTTTCACAACAACCCACGCGGCGCCACGCCCTCGTTGCCCGATGGTCGGGTGCGGGCACAGTGACGACGCCGGGCCGGCCCGGCATGTCACGCCGGCCACCGCCGATCTCACCACCATTTCGCATCGGGGACCGGCCGAAGCGAAGCAACCCTGCCGAGGAGGCTGAAGTGCACTGTTCCGCAGACTCGTGGATCCCCGGGCCCTTCGATCTGAACGCGTCCAAGGGCTCGACGGTCCCCACCCCTCGCAAGGTCCTCGCCGTCGCGCACCACATCACCGCGGCGACGCGTTTGGCGGACGTCCTCCCTCTGCTGGAGAGCGACCGGAGGGTGGCGGTCGCCTACACCGCAGCACCCGCGTCCATCTTCACCGGTGGGCTGGAGGAGTTCCTGCGCGGACTCGGCGGGGTGGTGCTGCCGTGGCGACAGGCGACCCAGTTGAAGTTCGACCTGGCCATCGCCGCGAGTCATGGCATGCTGGAGAATTTGCACGCACCCGTCATGACGGTTGCGCACGGATCCGGCCCGGGCAAGCTACTGCACCGACGCGAGGGGCTCGGCCCTCCTGCCTCCCGTCCAGTCACCGGCCTCATCCGGGAACGGCTGGTCGTCGCCGGGCGTGTGGTGCCGTCGTCGATCGCGATGGCGCATGAGCGGCACCAGGCCATGCTCGAACGGGAATGTCCCGAAGCATTGCCGGTGACCTTCGTCGCCGGTGATCCGTGCCTGGACCGGCTGATGGTGAGCCTTCCCTACCGGGACGCCTACCGCCGGGCCCTGGGTGTGGAGGACGGACAGCAAATGATCTTTCTCAGTTCAACCTGGGACACGAACTCCCTGCTGGGACAGCACCCCGATCTGCTACTGCGCGTGACGGCCGAACTGCCGTCGGACGAGTACCGGATCGTCGCCGCACTGCACCCCCATGTCTGGGCCTGGTACGGCAGACGGCAGGTGACCTCGTGGTACGCGGACTGCCTGCGGTTGGGGCTGCGGTTGCTCCCTCCCGAGGAGGGTTGGCGCGCGGCGCTCGTCGCCGCTGACCGAATCGTGGGCGATCATGGCTCGGTGACCTGCTATGGCGCCGCCCTGGGCGTACCGGTGCTCCTCGGCGCCTTCCCAGAGGACAGCGTGGCGCCCGGCTCTCACACCGCCAGACTCGGCATGATGGCCGCGCGGGTGGACTGGGACCGGTCCCTGCGCCGACAACTCGACGAGGCCGTTCATTCCTTCTCCGCCGACGCGTACGCCGACTTCCGGCGGGAGCTCAGTTCCAGGCCCGGTGAGGCGGCTCGGCTCATTCGCCGGGAGATGTACCGGCTCATGCGGCTGCCGGACCGTCAGAGCCCGCCGCGAATCGTCCCCGTGCCCTTGCCGCGGCCGATCACTCACGACGGAATACAGGCGGCGTGATGAGCACGGACACGTCGCTGGTGAGCGTCCGGGAGACTCATGACCCGCGCGACATGCTCGACTGGCAGACCCGAGACGTGGAACGTGTGCTGATCGACGGAGCGTTGACGTCAGCGATGCTCGTCAACCTCCGCCGGTCGTCTCCCGTACGTACCCACGTTGCTTCACCGGAGCGGCTCTCCGCCACAGCGGAGAGACAGCAGCCCCTACTGGACGAGCATCTCGCAGCCGGCCCCGATGAGAGGTCATGGACGTGGCTGTCGTGCGCGGACGTGATCGTTCGCCGCTTCCAGGGGCCGGACCCGAGACCGACTCGTCTGGGCGAACTCCACGGCCGCTTCCCCGGATGTCTCATCATGGCCCTGACCCCACACGGGCATGGCCATGCCGTGGTGACCACGGTCTCCGGCTGGAAGGCCCGACTCGTTCCGGTTCGGCACGGGTCATGGGTCGGGGACGATGTGCTGTCGTATGCTTCGGCGATTCACGCGTGGATCGTCGCGGGTCGGCCGTTGGACGCGCTGGACACGGCGCGGCTGACAGTTATCCGTGGCCATGCGGCGGTACGGCCTGGGGTGCGGGTCATGCCGGAGGATCAGCGGGGCTCTCACTCTCGGGTGGGGTAGCGGGGATTTCGGCGAGCCGGGTTCGGACCTCTTCCGTCTGCGGCGCGTCGAGGGCGGTATAGATGTCCAGCGCCTCCTGCAGATGGCGGCGTTCGGTCGCTGGATCGTCGTGCTGTGCCGCCACTTCGGCCAAGGCGCGCAGGACGTTGGCCTCCTCATGCTGTGCTTGGGCATGGCGGGCGGCCTCAAGGGCCTGGTGGAGCACTGCGGCGGCGTTGTCGGGATGGCCCGCCCGCAGGTGGGCTCGCCCGAGACAGCCCAGTGTGCGGGCTTGGTGGTAAAGCTCCTTCGCGTCCGTGAAGTACTGCAGGGCATGGGTGAGGTTGTCGATCGCCTCGGCGTGACGATCAGTCGCGCTGAGCGTCTGGCCGATGTGGCGTTGCATGAGGGCCACCCCTCGTGGGCGACCGAGCTCGGCGTGCACATCTCGTGCTCGAGTGAACAGCTCGACGGCATGCGCATGCCGGCCAGCGGCCTGTTCGGCGATGCCCAGGCCTTCGAGTGCGGACGCCTCACCGATCCGATGGTCGGCTCGTCGTTCCAGCTCGAGTGCCGCCTGGAAGCGGTCGCGTGCGGCAGCGTGGTCCTGGAGGTTCAGGTAGGCCATGCCCAAGCCCTCCAGCATCCGGGCCTGGGCCGCTGGGTCGTCGCAAGCTTCGGCGGCCGTCAAGCCCAGCTCATGGGCCTGAATCCACACCCGGTAGTACTTGCGGTGCAAGAACAGCGACCACATCGCCTCGCAGATTTGCCAGGTCAGGGTGTGCAGTTTCAGGCCATGTGCCCGCTGCGCGACCGCCACCAGGTTGGCCTGCTCCCGCTCCAGCCATCCCAGGGCCTTGGAACGTTCGGTGAAGCGTCCCTGGTCGTCTATGTCGCGTCGCTGTTCAGCCTGGTAGTAAGTGCCGAGACGCCAGCGGCCCGGCAGAAGGAGCAGGTCGGCGGCTACAGCTGTCTGCAGGTACCAGTCCGCGAGCCGGGTGAACGCCGCGCTCCTTTCGGCCTCCGGGTCGATCTCCCGGGACTTGTCCTGCGCGTGAAGTCGTACCAGGTCGTGGAACTGGTATCTATCGGCTGGCTGTTCCATGAGGAGGCTGGCGTCCACCAAGCCGTCCACCAGTTCGGCGGTGCGGTCGTGCTCCCGCCCCAGCAGAGCCGCGGCCGCCTCGAGGTCGAAGTCGGGACCGGGATGGGTGCCCAGCAGGCGATAGGCCCGCGCCCGTTCGTCGTCAAGGGCTTGATAGGAGGTGTTGAATACGGTCGTCACCGATATTTCCCCCTCACCGGTGTCGCCCTGGCCCGTACGAAGTCGTGACAGTCTGCCCGCCTCGTCGTCGAGTTCGCCGACCATGCGGGCGATCGGCCACTTCCTGCGGACGGCCAAACGTGCTCCGGACGCGCAGACCGCCAGCGGCAACCGGCCGCACAACCGCACCAGCGAGCGGGCATGCTCGTGTTCGGCCCCGATGCGCTCTGGGCCGATGAGATGGGTCAGCAGTTCCAGCGCCCCCGCCATGCCCAGCGGGTTCAGATCGAAGAAAGACGCCCCGTCCACAAGCAGGCCGGGCAACCGCCGCCTGGTGGTCACCACAATCAGCGCGGGGCCATCGCCGGGGAGCAGGGGCCGCACCTGAGCCGCCGACACCACGTTGTCGAGCATGATGATCAGGCGCCGTCCGGTGGTCATGGATCTGAACAGGGCCGCCTGCTCGTCGACGTTCACGGGGATGCTCTCGGCCCTCGCGCCCAGAGCCCGCAGAAAACGTTCCAGCGGCTCTGCGGGTGGCAGGGGCTCTCCCCCGGAGAACCCTCGCATGTCGACGAACAACTGTCCTTCGTAGTCGATCTTGAGCTGATGCAGCCAGTGCAGGGCCAGCGTGGTCTTCCCGACACCGCCGGGGCCGGTGATCACGACCAGGCTGCCGCCTTGAGCATCCTCACCGTGCTCGCTGAGCCGCCGTAGCGTCTCCAACTCATCCCGGCGATCAGCGAACAGCCCAGGCGGGGGCAGCTGCGCGGGGGCCGGTAGCGGCGGTGTCTGGTCACCGGCGGTGATGTGGATGCCACCTTCGATGGTCCTGGCCTGAACAGCCGATCCCGCAATCACTCCAGTGAGCTCATTACTCCCAGATATTTCTGATCTTCGCTCGTTGAACGACTGCAACTTCCGTCCAATCGATCACAGCAGTTGACGTACCCTCGACACTGAGGACATTGAGACATCAATTTTCCAGTCGCATTCTTATGCGCACTGGGCACATGCTCGTGATTATAGTCATTACCGAGGTCACTGAGGGTGATGAAATGCAGCAACCAACGATGAACAACGGGAGGAGCTCCGGTGATAACGGGCGATATATCGGATTGGCGCCGATAGCCAACCTACTGCGCACGCGACAGGGGCACAGGGCAGCTTGGTCAGAGCAAACGTCGAGTTCTTCCGTGGCCACGGATATTCGGCGGCGAGCTTGGTGGTGACCGTAAAGTCGGTTGTACCGCATGTCATGCGGAAGTCTTGATCGCATATCTTTCTTGGCAGCCCGGTTCCCACCGGCCGTGCCCGAATCCTGCGGCGCCCACCAGTGCCGACGTCCTGCTCGCCGAAGCGCCCCACGACGTCACCGACACCAGTGCACGGGCACCGGAGTACGACCAACGCCTCTGGAGCAGCGCCGAGGTGGGAGTGGCGAAGCTGGTACTGAGTCAATTCGCCCACGCATCGTGGACGACCCTGCGGACACGGAGACGACACCCATCGCCGTCTAGAAGGGTTGATCGCGGCCGGTGTGGCGACGACTCCGTCGTGCGTCCTGTCCGGTTGTCCGCGGAGCGGTGTGCCAGGCACGCAAGACCAGTAGGCCGTTCCGTTCGACTGTTCGCAGGGCGCGGCGGTGTCCGCGGGTGTCCTCGGCATCCGCAATAGCGGCTGCGGGTATGCACCGCTTCCTGGTCTCATGGGGTGGGCGAGGGCCAGTCCCACTTGGGGACTTCGCGGAGGGGATGGAGCTGGTCGTCGGTCTCGGCGTGGGAGTTCCGCATCGCCACCTCCGCGCCGAACTCCACGTGTTCGCGCAGCGCCTGCCGGAACGGCGCGTCGTCCGGCAATCCCGCGCCGTCGGCCGCGGCCATGAACAGGTCGATGAAGCGCTGCCGCTGCTCAGCGGTGATCTTCAGGTGCCGGTGCGCGTCGATGAGCGACGGGAATCCGCCCATTTCCCGGGAGAACATGTCGGGCCCGCCGAAGGTCTCCGCGGTGAAGGCCGTCAGGTGTTCGATGTGGGTCGGCCGCCCCACGCCGAACAGGGGCTGGAGCAGCGGGTCGCTCAGCAGGTTGTTGTAGAAGATCGTGATGAAGCGGTGGAGCCCCCCATGCCCTCCGGCATGCTCATAGAGTGTTGTCATAATTACACCGTTACGTTAAGACGTGTGCCTGTGGCGGTTATCCCAGACCTCCCCCGCGATGTCGAGGGTCTTAGCCACAAGTGGCCCGCCTCTACTCGGGTGACGTTTCGTGGAGTGCGGGCCGTGTGGTGGTGAGGGTTCGGACGAAGCGGAGGGCCAGGGCGGAGGCGCCGTCGCGGGGCCAGGCGATGGCGATGCGGAGGGGGTCCACGTCCGTGATGCGGCGCCAGGTGAGGTCGGGATGGGCGTAGTAGGCCGCCATCGACTCGGTGCCGAAGCACACGGCGGTCCCGGCGGCGACGTGTTCGAGCATTTCCTCGACGTTGTCGTTCTCCGGGCCCCACACGGGCGCCGATCCGTCCGGACGGGGGTTGACCGCCCACCAGTCCACCCAGGCGGCGGGGGCGCGGCGCGTCCACAGCAGCGGCTCGTCCCGCAGGTCCGTGATCGAGACGTCGTCCCTGGCGGTCAGGGGGTGGTCGGCGGCCATGGCCACCCAGCGCGGTTCCTCGGCGACGACCTGCGCGTGCAGTCCGTCGAGGTCGGCGGGCAGCCAGACGAACGCGACGTCGACCAGGCCGCGGCGCAGCGCCTCCGCCTCGCCGCCCCAGTCGAAGCGCTTGGGCTCGACGGTGACGCCGGGATGGCGCCGGGCGAAGACGGTCCGGGCCCGTCGTCCCAGCGGGCCCGCGCCCGTAGCCACGAATCCAACGCGCAGCAGCCTCCTGCGCGCGGCGTCGGCGACGCGCACGTCCCGCATCGCCTGCTGCCAGCCGTCCACCAGCCGGCGCGCCTCGGGCAGCAGCCGCTCCCCCGCCGCGGTCAGCCGCACCTCCCGGCTGCTGCGCTCGAACAGCCGCACGCCCAGGTCGTTCTCCAGCCGCTGGATCTGCCGGCTCAACGACGGCTGGGACACGAACAGCCGCTGCGCGGCCCGGGTGAAGCTCAGATCTTCGGCCACGGTGACGTAGTAGCGCAGCACCCGGGTGTCCACGTCCATTCGCCTGCCTCCTGCACGCCCTCGGGAGCATCTATGCCTGGAACGAATGGCGACAGGCATTGGACGCCATCGGCGCCCCGTTGATTGCGTGGAGGCGCGCGCCCGGCCATATGACCGGCCGCCGGACACAACCGTGCGCTGCTCACCAGAGGGAGACCCCGTCAATGCAGGAATTGCCGAAGCAAGGTTCGCGTGCGGCGGACCGCCCGGAAAGTCGCGAACGCTTCTCGTCCCGACGCACGGTGCTGCGGGCCGGGGCCGCCGCCGGGCTGGCGGCCGGAGCCGTCCTGGGCACCGGGACCGCCGCCGGCGCCGCCGCGCCGGCGGCCGGACGGCTGAGGGGGAAGGTGGTGCTCATCACCGGTGCCACCTCCGGCATCGGTGAGGCCGCCGCCGTACTGATGGCCGCCGGAGGGGCCCGCGTGTTCTTCTGCGGCCGCCGCGCGAACCTCGGCCGCCGCATCGAGTCCCGGATCCGCTCGGCGGGTGGGGACGCGACGTATGTGCGCGCCGACGTCCGCCGGGAAAGCGACGTCAGGGAATTCGTATCGGCCTGCGTCCGCCGCCACGGACGTCTCGACATCGCCTTCAACAACGCCGGAATCGAGAGTCCGCGTGCCGTCCACCTGCACGAGCAGTCCCTCGACGACATGGAGAAGGTGTGGCGGACCAATGTCGGCGGCACCTTCCTGGCGATGAAATACGAGATTCCGCAGATGCGGTCGCAGGGCGGCGGTGTCATCGTCAACACCGCGTCGATCTCCGCGGAGGTCGGCTTCGCCACGATCGCGCCCTACAACGCCAGCAAGCACGGTGTCGCGTCGCTGACGAAGGTGGCCGCGCTGGAGTACGCCGCCGAGGGCGTCCGCGTCACCGCGTTCGCCCCGGGCGCCGTCGACACCCCGATGCTGCGCCGCGCCGCCGAGGCGTTCGACATGACCTACGAGGAGATCGCCCAGGACTACCCGATCAAACGGATCGTCAGCGCGGAGGAGATGGCCCGCGTCATGATGTGGCTCGGCTCCGCCGAGGCCGCCCCCGTCGTCGGGACCGACGTCGACGTCTCCGGCGGCTACCTGACCGGCTGACCACCACGCCCGGTCGAACGTCAGGTGCCCGAGCGACACCATCGTCGCGCCCCAGCCGCTCTGGTCAGGACCCGCCGCTCGCCGTGGGCGATGCGGTGCGTACGTGAGGGAAGGTCGCCGTCCGTGTCTGAGTAGCGCGTTCGGTCACCTGATTCAGGGCGCGGCGGGTGTTGCCGCACTTGTCGTGCTGTCGCGTGGTTCGGTGTGGAGGTGGCGCACCTGGGTGGACGTCAGTGTCGCCAGCGTGGCCGCGATGACCAGGGCCGCTGCGCCGAGCGTCGTGGTGGTGACGCCCAAGCCGCTGGACAGAGGGCCTGCCACGAGCACCGCGGCCGGGGTGAAGGCGAACCCGCCCAGCAGGTTCCAGCTGTTGACGCGGGCCAGAACCTGCGGCGGGAACGTGGCCTGCACCGTGGTGGTCCACAGCACCCCATAGATCGTCTGGCAGGCGCCGGGGACCGGGCTCATCAGCGCGAGCGTCCACCAGGCGGCCCCGGCGCCGGTCAGCAGCAGCGGAGTCGTGGCGGTCGCCGGGAGAAGGGCCATCGCGAACACCGGACGAGCCGGCCGCCACCGTGCCGCGACCACGCCGCCCGCCAGCGCCCCCGCCGCCTCCAGCCCGGCGACCATGCCCCAGCCTCCAGGGCCGCCATGCCCCTGGGCCATGTAGAGCGGGCCGAGTACGGCCGAGAAGGCGGTGACCGCGACGGCGACGGCGGTGAACTGGGCGGTGAGGGCCCAGACCCACTGGGTGGAGGTGAACTCCCGCCACCCCGCGCCCAGGTCGGTCATGACGCCCGGCCGCCGGTCCCGGCGCCATCGCGGTGTGCGCAGCCGCGTCAGCAGTACCGCCCCGAGCGCGGACGTTCCCGCTTTGATCGCGGCAGCCCATCCCGGCCCCGCCGCCGCGACGACGGCCCCCGACAGGACCAACCCGGTCAGCAACCCCGCCGCCACCGACTGGCCCAACAACGCGTTGGCCGCCCGCCTGTCCTCGCCATGGACCAGGTCCGCGACGATCCCCCGCTCGGCGGGCAGCAACAAGGAGCGGGCAAGCCCGGACAGCGCCGCCAGCCCGCACACCATCGCGAGCGGCGCCGCACCCAGCAGGAAGCACGCCGCGAGGCCGGTCCACGCTCCGGCCGCCAGGATCTCCGCACTCGCCATCACCCGGTGCCGCCGAAACCGGTCTCCGGCGAGGCCACCCGCCACGACCAGCAGCGTCGGCGCCGTCTTGCACGCCACCACCGCCGACAACCCGGTCGCCCCGTAGCCCAGATGCAGAGCCCCGAAGGACAACGCGATCTGCCCGAATCCGTCCCCGGCATTTCCCGCCACCCGAGCCACGAACAACCGGGCGACTGAGACATCTTTGAGCAGAAGAATCGGCGACGATGCGGCGAGCACAATGGGACCCTACAACCGCATCAGCGGACATCGACTCCCACCATACCGATTGCCGATGAAATGGATCCTTTTTCGGTTTTGCACGAATGCCCGGCCAGTACCGGACTCGTCTGCTACGTCGGGTTGGCTGATTTGTCAGGGGGTGATGCGGAAGGTGGCGTCTTGGCGGTCGGCGAGAGTGGAGGAGGTGCTGAGCGGGTCGATGCGGAGCACGTAGTTGTTGTGCCTGAGGTAGTAGGTCGGGTAATTGTAGGAACGGAACGACGACCATGCCGTGTCGGCGAGCCCGGCGGTGCGGTAGAAGGTGGCGTCGGCGCGGAATGTGGCGGTGTTGTCGTTGGGGTCGAGCCGGATGGCGTAGTTGTTGTGCCGCAGGTAGTTGCCGGGATAATTGACCGACTCGAACGACACGCCGGCCGCGTCGGCGAGGCCGGGGACCATTCGCCACATCTGGTCCTGGTAGGGGTCGAACGGATAGGCGTCGATCCGACCGACGCGGTCCTGGTGCCGTACGTACCGGTCCGGGTAGTTGGAGGACTTCAGCCGGACCCAGTTGGGCGTTCCCCAACGGGAGATCAGGGCGTTGTACTCGGCGTCGGTGATACCGGCGATCGATCCGTGTTTGGAGTTCAGCGGCGGGGTGTAGTCGCGCTGGTTCATCGGGGTCCACGCGCCGCCGCCGATGTTGCTCGAGGACCAGGCGTAGTAGTCGTTGTTGACGGGGCTGAACGAGTCGCCCCAGAGCCGCCATCCGCTGCCGTCGTTGAGTTTGTGCAGCAGGGGCGCCTCGATGGCGCTGCCCTGGATCAGGCCGCTGGTGTAGGTGGTGTAGCTGTTGGGCGCGCCTGTGGCGGAGCGTGCTCCGTAGATACGGCCGTCGGCCAGGTTCTTGTAATACATGTAGGTGGTTCCGCCGTCGACGACGATGTCACCGTCCAGGACGCCGAATCCGGGGCTGAAATAGGTCTGCGGATTGCTGACGGTCCGGAAGTCGGCGGTGTAGTTCACCCAGAAGACGTTGGCGGTGGAGTAGACGATGCCGTACTGGCTCCGGGAGGCGTCCCAGAACACCGTCGGAGCCCACGTGTGGTCGTTGGTGGTGTGCATCCGCAGACGGCGGTATCCGGTGAAGGCGGTCAGGTTCGTCGAGTCCCACACGTGCAGGTACTGGCTGTTCAGGCTGAAGTCGGTGCCTTTGAGGTCGGTGGCGATCACCACGAACGTGCCGTCCTGCTTGCGGAACACCTGCGGGTCGCGCAGGCCCAGCTGACCGGCCGTCGGCGTGACGACCGGGTTGTTCTGGTTCAGGGGCGTCCAGTTCAGGCCGTCCCGGCTGACCGCCAGGTGCAGGCCGTAGTCCGCGCCCAGGAACCGCGGCGACTCGGTGAAGTAGGCCATCACGTAGGCGTTGTACGTCGCCGCCGACGCGGCGCGCGGAAAGCTCACAACGCCGGTGGCGGCGAGCGCGGCGGAGGCGAGGGCGGTCCGGGTGAATTCTCTGCGGGACAGCGTCACGGCGCTGACCTTTCTTCTCGGGAGCGGGCCATGCCCGGGGCCCGCCGGGCGGTGGAGCATTCGATGCGGGCGGGGGCCGCACCGTCGCCAGAGCAGCCGAGGGGCGTGCTCGCGCGACGGGCCGGTCAGGTGACCTGGCCCGGGGCGAGGCGGTACGGGACGCGGCGGCGCAGCGGGTGCCCGGCGGGCAGGGCGGGTGGTCCAAGTCGCGTCGCCACGTGAACGCGGGTCGACTCGGTCACGGGCTGGTGCAGGTGGCGGTGGGGGTGGCCGCGGTGCCGTTGGCGGTGAAACCGAACGTGACGGAGGATCCCGCCGCGATGGAGCCGTTGTACGAGGCGTTGCGGACGGTCACGGTGGAGCCCGAGCCGGTCGGCTCGCCGTTCCAGAGGCTGGTGATGCTCTGCCCGCCGGGCCACGTCCACCGGACCGTCCAGCCGTTGACCGGTGCGCTGCCCGCGCGGACGGTCACCGTCGACTGGAATCCGCCCTGCCAGCTGTTGGTCGTCGCGATCGTGGCCGAGCACGCTCCCGAGGGCGGGTCGGTCGGCGGGTTCGGGGTGGCGTTGTTGAGGGCGTTCAGGACCGCGTCATAGGCCGGCTTCTTGTTGTAGTTGCCGTCGAACAGCAGCGGGGTGTCACCGGAGCGCCAGGAGTACCGGTCGGTGACACCCCACACGGTGATGCCGGTGCAGCGGGAGACCGCCATGCAGGCCTCCACGACCCGCCGGTAGGCGTCGGCCTGCGCCGTCCCGGAGCCGCCGATGTCCAGTTCGGTGATCTGCACGTCCACGCCGAGCGCGGCGAACTGTTCGATGTTCCGCCGGTAGTTGCTCGGCACCTGGCCGAAGTGCGACTGCAGGCCGACACAGTCGATCGGCACGCCGCGCGCCTTGAAGTCGCGGACCATGTTGTAGACGCCACGGGTCTTGGCGGCGTCGGCGTCGTCGATGTTGTAGTCGTTGTAGCAGAGCTTGGCGTTCGGGTCGGCCGCGCGGGCGGCGCGGAACGCCTCCTCGATGAAGCCGTTGCCGATCCGCTGCGTCCAGATCGAGCTGCGCAGCGAGCCGACCGCGCCGCCGTCGGCGAAGGCCTCGTTGACCACGTCCCAGGTGTGGATCTTGCCTCGGTAGTGGCCCATGACGCCGTTGATGTGGCCGGTCAGCGCGGCGCGCGCGTCGGCGGCCGAGGACAGGTTCTGCACCCAGCCGGGGATCTGGGCGTGCCACACGAGGGTGTGCCCGCGGATCTTCATGCCCCTGCTCTGGGCGTGGTCGACGATCCGGTCGGCGGAACCGAACGTGAACGAGCCGCGGGTGGGTTCGGTGGCGTCCCACTTCATCTCGTTCTCCGCGGTGACCGAGTTGAACTCCCGGTCCAGCGTGGTCACGTACGCCGACTCGCCGAGCCGGCCGGCCGCCACCGCGGCGCCGAAGTAGCGCCCGCTCTGCGCCGCCGCCGCGCCCAGCGTGCCGGCGGCGGCGCCGGCGGTGGTGGGCACCGCGAACGCCGTGGCGGCGCCGAGGACGCTGAGAGCCCCCGCCACCAGGGCGCGGCGCAGCGGTCGCCGCCGACCGGTCGGGGGAATGGTGTTTTCGCCCATGCCTGAGCCTCCATGCTGCGTAAAAGGAAATAAGGGAATGCCGGAAAGCCGTGCGGCTGAGACGGCGCGGTCACTCGACGCCTTGCGTCAGAAGCTCCTGCCGTTCACCACCGACCCCGGCAGGAGGAACCGCGTGGGAGCCTCAGTGTGAGAACGGCCCTCGAAACGTGTCAAGCCCGGTTCCGACGACTTTCGAAGCGGCGGTCGGTGTAGGAAGTCCATACGCTCGACAGATGCCGGCCATGACCGCCGCGAATTCCGGTGGTGCGTACGCCCGGCCCGGAGAACCCCGATACATGAAATTTCATGCGTGTGGAGCGAGGCTCCGCCGCCTTGACCAGCCAAGGACGGCGTGGGCACCGCCGACGGAAGCGACCGCATGCCAGAGAGGGCTTGACGGGCCTCACGGCGTCGTGTTTGCTCCGCTGCACCACCACCGACGCCATCCCGCCCGAGAAAGGCCGTACTGGACGCAGAAATGTTAGCGCTAACAATCAGTGCCCTGGCAGCCCGTCGCGAGTCCGAGCAAGCGCTGAAAGGGAGGTTGGCTCATCCATGTGAGCGTTAACGCTCCTACCGTCCGCTCTGCCGACCTGCCCGGCCGCGGGTCAGCCGATGTCCGCGGTGAAGGCGAGGACGCGGTCATTGACGCGGGCGGCGCACTGGCCGGAGACGGCGTGCGTCGCCTCGGGCCACAACTCGGCCCGGACGTCGGGGATCAGCGTTCGCGCTCGTTCGTAGGCGGTCCGCGGGTCGTGGATGACGCTGCGGCCGGCGACGATCGCCAGGACCGGCACGGACAGGGAGCGGAGCTGGTCGTCGCCGAACAGGGCCGGTTGCGGCACCGCGGTGCGGAACCCGCTCATCGCGGCGTCGATGACCCGGCCGACCGGATCGGCGAGCGGTTCGCCGCCCTGGCCGTCGACGTAGCGGAGGAAGCGCGGCGTCGCCCGCCGGGACAGGAACGGGACGAGGGTGGGGATCGTGCGCAGGACCAGGGCGAGCGGCATGCGGGCGAGGGTGGCGGCGGGATCGAGCAGGGTCGCCGACGCCACCCGCTGAGGGCGGCGGACGGCGATGTTGCAGGCCGTCCAGCCGCCGATCGAGACCCCGACGAGGTGGACGCGGTCGAGGCCGAGCCCCGCCAGCGTCTGGTCCAGCCACGCGGCCTGGTCGGCCGCGTCGCGGATGGGGGCGGTCTGGACGCTGGCTCCCGGCTCGCCCAGCAGATCGACGGAGAACACCGTGCGCCGCCGGGCGAGGGGCTCGATGTTGGGGCGCCAGGAGATCGTCGTCCCGTTCCGGCCGTGCAGCAGGACGAGCGGCACGCCGGACGCCGCGCCGAACCGGTACACGCGCACGTCGCCGAACGCGGTGCCGACATCGTGCGTCTCGGTCGGCGCCGGCAGGAGCCGCATGCCTTCCGCGTAGGCCGCCCGGAAGCGCCGCTCCGCCGCCGCGGACGTGAACCGCCCGACCCGATGCCCCATGAGCACTCCCCTCCGTAGCCGGGACGTCCATCGGCCGCATCCAGGGCCTTGCCGCTCAGCTGCTGCTCGGGCACATCGGCACCGAGGACGCCGAGGCGATCGTGCGGGAGCGGCTCGACCGGGCCCGACCGGGCGCGTGATCCGGCGCGGCGCCGGCCTTCGCCCGGGGCCTCGCGGGAGTGTCAGCCTCGGAAGGTCTCCAGGAGGCGCAGCCAGATCTCGCTGATGGTCGGGTACGAGGGGACCGCGTGCCACAGGCGGGCGATCGGGACCTCGCCCACGACGGCGATGGTCGCCGAGTGCAGGAGTTCCGCGACGCCGGCGCCGACGAAGGTCACGCCCAGGAGGATCTCGCGGTCCAGGTCCACCACGGCGCGGGCGCGGCCCCGGTAGCCGTCGGCGAACAGGGAGGCCCCGGCGACACCGCCCAGGTCGTAGTCCACCGCCCGCACCCTGCGGCCCTGCCGTTCGGCCTGTTCGAGGCTGAGTCCGACGGCCGCGACCTCGGGGTCGGTGAAGACCACCTGCGGCACCGCCCGCTCGTCCGCGGTGGCGACGCTGCGTCCCCACGGCGCCAGGTCCAGCTCGCGGCCGGCGGCGCGGTCGGCGATCACCGTGCCGAAGATCCGTCCCTGGTACTTGCCCTGGTGCGTCAGCAGCGCCCGGCCGGTGACGTCCCCGGCCGCGTAGAGCCAGCCGCCCTGGACGCCCACCGCCATGCCCGTGTCGTCCACCTCGATCGGCTTGCCCGCGTCCAAGCCGACGCTCTCCACGCCCAGGTCGGCGGTCGCCGGGACGCGGCCGGTGGCGAACAGCACCTCGTCCGCCGTGAGGGTCTCGCCGCCGTCCAGCGTCAGGGTCACCGGGCCGTCGCGGCGCACCTCGGTCACCGACGCGCCGAACCGCACGTCGACCCCGGACTCACGCAGGCTGTCGGCCACCAGCTCGCCGGCGAAGGGCTCGATCTTCGGCAGCAACCGCTGCCCGCGCACCAGCATCGTCACCTCGCTGCCCAGCGCCCGCCAGGCCGTGGCCATCTCGACCGCGACGACGCCGCCGCCGACCACCGCCAGCCGCTCCGGCACCGTCGACGAGCTGGTGGCCTCGCGGCTGGTCCACGGGCGGACCTCGGCCAGTCCGGGCAGCTCCGGCAGCGCGGCGCGGGTGCCCGTGCACACCGCCACCGCGTGCCGGGCCGTCAGGACGCGGTGCCCGCCGTCGGGCGTGTCCACGACCACCCGGCGTTCCCCGTCCAGCCGGCCGTGCCCGCGCACCAGGGTGATCCCGGCGCCGTTCAGCCAGTCGACCTGACCGTCGTCCTTCCAGTCGGAGGCGAAGGAGTCCCTGCGCCGCAGCACCGCCGCCGCGTCCAGGGCCCCGGTCACCGCCTCCCGCGCGCCGGCGACCCGCTCGGCGTCGGCGCGGGCGGCGCCCGGACGCAGCAGCGCCTTGCTGGGCATGCACGCCCAGTACGAGCACTCCCCGCCCACCAGTTCGGCCTCCACCAACGCCACCGTCAGCCCGCCCGCGTGCGCGCGCTCCGCGAGGTTCTCCCCCGTCGGCCCGCCGCCCAGCACCACAACGTCGAATTCGTCCACCGGCCCGTCCTTCCAATGTTCCGCGTGCTCAAACTCCGCCGCCGACCAGCGGACGCGCCACGAGCGTCTCATGGGCCCGGTCCCGTGACGGCGTGCTTTCGGCCGGGGAGACCGTCAGTCCAGTTCCTCGCGCAGCCAGTTCAGGATTTCCGGGGTGACGCGGTCGGTGGCGTCATCGAACTCGTCGTGCTTCTTGACGAACTTCGCCACGTAGGGGCAGACCGGCACGATGCGTTTTCCGTTGTCGCGGGTGTCGGTGAGGGCGTGCTGGACGAGCCGGGCGGCGAGTCCCTTGCCGGAGAAGGCGTCGTTGATCTCGGTGTGGTAGAAGACGCGCTGCGCACCGCGGTCGAGATAGGCGGCGAGCCCGACGAGTTCGCCGTCGACCAGGATTTCGTAGCGGTTCTTCTCGTCTGCTCGTTCGACCACAGGGGCGGCGGGTGTTGTCACCGTGTTCCTTCCGAGGGCGGACGCACGGGGTTCCCGCGCGGGTTGAGTGTCGCGTTCGGCAGGGGCGGCGCCGGGAGACGGTCCCCGGCGTACCCTTCGACCTTGCCGAACCGTTCGGAGGCGTCCTGCCATTCCCGCCGGGCCTGGACGATCTCCTCGTGGCCGCGGCCGATGAAGTTCCACCACATCACGATCTGCTCCTCGAAGGGCGTCCCGCCGAGCAGGATCGTCCGCGCCGGGGCGTCGGTCGTGTTCTCGAGGGTCAGCGTCCCCGTCCCGGGGGCGAGGTAGCCGAGCTCGCCGCGGCGCACCGGCGTTCCCGCCATCCGCACCTCGCCGAGGTCGACCAGAAGGCCGTGCTCGAAACCGGCGTCGACCGCGAGGGTGACGGTCGCGTGCGGGTCGAGTATCAGTTCGGCGCCGAGCAGCGGTGTGAAGGTCGGGACGGGCGAGGTGTCGCCGGCCAGGGAGCCGAGGAACACCCTGGCCTCGCCCCCGTCCAGGCGGACCGGGCGCGGCACGTGGTGGTGGAAGGCGCGGGCGGTGTGGCGGTGCCGTTCCGGCAGCGCCACCCACAACTGCACGCCGTGCAGGATCGTGGTGCGGGCGGTGGAGACCTCCGAGTGGCTGATCCCGTATCCGCCCGTCATGAGGTTCAGCTCGCCCGGGTGGACGAGGGCGTGGGTGCCGAGGCTGTCACGGTGCTCGATCTCGCCGCTGAACAGCCAGCTCACCGTCTGCAGGCCGGTGTGGGGGTGCGGGGCGACGTCCATCCCGCCCGTCCGGGCGACGTCGTCGGGCCCGTAGTGGTCGGCGAAGCACCACGCGCCGATCAACGTCCGGGCCCGCTGCGGCAGCGTGCGGCGGACCGTCATCGCCCGCGGGCCGCCCAGGGGGACGTCTCTGGCGGTGAGCACCTCGACCTGCGGCTCCCGCGGCCCCGGCTGCCCGTCCGCGGAGGCGCCGCAGCGCAGTTCACGGGGTTCGACCTCGACATTGCTCACCGTACGACGCCTTCCACTCGGCTTGTCCCGACTACTATCCTCCGCCTTCGCTGACGGGCGGCGACCCGCCCCCGGCCAGGGACGACGGCGGCGCCCGGCCGGCCGGCTCGGGTTCCGACCGGCGAGGCGACGGCGGAGGCGGCGTCTCCGCGCGCCGCACTGCCCGGCTCTGGCGAATTCTTGACGGAATCGCGCGGTCGCGGTGAGGGACGGCGGGTAGTCAACGTGGAGTTGTGCGGCGGACAGGCCGCGAGATGTTGCCGATCGCCTGGCGTCGTCCAGGATTCGAGAGGACGACGATGCCGAATCCCACATATCCCGGCGTGTACGTTCAGGAGGTGGCCGGGGGCGCGCGGCCGATAGAAGCCGTCAGCACGTCCACTCCGGCATTTGTGGGGCTGGCCGAAATGGGGCCGGACGACACGGCCCTCCGCGTCACGAGCTGGATCGAATATCAGCGGTTCTACGGGTCGTTCGTCAAGCCCGGATATCTCGCCGAAAGCGTGTTCCAGTTCTTCAACAACGGCGGCCGCCAATGCTACGTGGTGCGGGTGACCCGCGGCGACGCCGCGGCGGCGTCCGTGACGGTCCAGAACACGGCGAACCCTCCGGTCCCGGGGATCGTGATCTCCGCCAGGAGCAAGGGCGCCTGGGCCAACCGACTGGTGCTGACCACCGAGGACGGCTCGGCCGATCCCGGCAACGAGTTCAGGATCAGCGTCCGGCGCCAGGACGACACCGCGCTCCCGGAGGACCTGGCCGGCACCCCGCCGCTGGAGGTGCACGACAACCTCAGCATGGACCCCGACGCGCCGAACTTCGTCACACAGGTCCTGCGCGCGAACTCCGACCTCATCGACGCCAAGGTGCTGAGCACCAACACCAGCCTCCAACGCGGTCGCCACCGCGGCGGGAAGAATCCGCAACTGCCGCTGCAGGAGCGCCGCAGCTTCCTGATCAACGTGGACAACGACGGCTACCAGCAGGTCGATCTGCCGGACGCGGTCGCGGCGTCGACGGACCCGGCCGAGATCGCCGCGGCGATCCAGACGGCCGTGCGGAACCTCACCATCCTGAAGGCCGGCACGCCGGCCGCGGCCTTCAACGCCTTCACCTGCACGGTCGAGGGCACCGGAGCCGACGCCGCGCTGCTGCTGCAGTCCGGAACCGGCGCCGACGCGGCGACCGCCAGCAAAGGTTCGTCGGTGCTCGTCCAGCCCGCGCGGCGCAACGACGCCGCCGTCAGGCTGCGGCTCGGCGAGGGGGGCGGCGGCGTCTCACAGAACGCGCTCGCCGTGCGGCGTCCGCCCGGCATCGCCGCGCTGCGGCTCGGTGTCAACGCCAGGACCGGCCCCGTCACCGACGTCCGGCAGGGCACAGACGGCACCGCCGCCCCATCGTTCACGGACGCCTTCCCGCGGCTCGACCAGAAGACCGATTTCAGCCTGCTCGCCGTGCCCGGCGAGAACACTCCGCAACTGGTGGACGAGGGCCTGAGATATTGCGAGAACAGGCCGTTGCGGGACGTCTTCTACCTGGGCGAGATGGCCCGGAACTACGTCACGGCGGACGCTGCCGAGACCTTCCGCAAGCGCCTCACCAAGCCGAACTCCTACGGCGCCCTGTACTTCCCCTGGATCAAGGCGCTGGATCCGTCCGGCGTCTCGGCCGAACCCGTCCTCCTGCCGCCCTCCGGCTACATCGCGGGCCTGTACGCGCGCATCGACGCCAACCGCGGCGTGTGGAAGGCCCCCGCGGGCACGAGCGCGAGCCTCGGCGGCGCCGTGGGCCTGGCGGTGGAGCTGACCGATGTCGACCACGGCAACCTGAACCCGCTCGGCGTGAACGTGATCCGCCGGTTCCCGGCCGCCGGCATCGTCGCCTTCGGCGCCCGGACGATCAGTTCCGACCCGGAATGGAAGTACGTCCCGGTGCGGCGCATGGCGATCATGCTGCGGGTCAGCGTCTACCACGGCATCCAGTGGGCGGTGTTCGAGCCCAACGACGAGGTGCTGTGGGCGCAGCTGCGCCAGAACATCGGCGCGTTCATGATGACCCTGTTCCGCCAGGGCGCCTTCCAGGGGGCGACGCCGTCCGAGGCCTTCTTCGTCAAGTGCGACGGCGAGACCACCACGCAGGCCGACATCGACCTCGGTGTCGTCAACGTGCTGCTGGGCTTCGCGCCGCTGAAGCCGGCGGAGTTCGTCGTGGTGAAGGTAAGCCAGCAGGCCGGCCAGGCGCACTGATCCGATCCGGGAGACGTCCCATGCCAAGGTTCACGGTCAACACCGACCGCTTCGACCCGTATCTCAACTTCAAGTTCAAGGTGATGCTGGACGGCCAGTACGTCGCCGGGTTGAGCAGGTGCAGCGCCCTGAAGCGGACGACCGAGGTCACCACCTGGTACGAGGGCGGCGACCAGGCGGGCCCGCGGCAGCTGCCGGGCAAGACCAAGTACGAGCCCATCACGCTGGAGGCGGGCATCACGTTCGACCGCACCTTCGAGGCATGGGCGAACGCCGTCCACAACTACCAGGGCGAGGCGGCGATGTCCCTGAAGAACTTCCGCAAGAACGTCAACATCGACGTCTTCAACCTCCAGGGCACGCTGATCCTGCGCTACCACGTCTACAACTGCTGGGTGTCGGAGTACCAGGCCCTGCCGGAGCTGGCCGCCGACGGCAACGCCGTGATGATCACGACGGTCCGGCTGGAGAACGAGGGCTGGGAGCGGGACGCGAGCGTCCGCGAGGAACCGGAGAGGTGACCGCGGGATGCTGTGCGTACTCCCCGGCGGCCTCGTCGACGAGGCGGGCACGGTGCACGACGAGGTGGAACTGCGCGGGCTGTCCGGGCGCGAGGAGGAGCTGCTCGCGGGCGACGGCGGCGCCGAGACCTGCGCGGCCGCGCTGGTCACCGCGCTCCTGAGCCGCTGTGTGCGGCGGATCGGCGGCATCCGGCAGGTCGACGCCGACGTCACGCGCCGGCTGCTGGTGGCCGACCGGCAGTTCGTCCTGCTGAAGGTCCGGGAGGCGACGTTCGGCGAGCGGGTCCAGGGCAGCGTGCCGTGCCCCTGGCCGGACTGCGGCAGGCGCGTCGCCGTGTCCTTCTCGACGTCGGACGTGCCGGTCAGGGCCGCGCGGGACAAGGGTCCCGTCCACACGGGGGTGCTGTCCGCCGACGCGATGCCCGGGGCGGGGGACGCGGACCGCACGGTCGCCTTCCGGCTGCCGACGGGGGCTGACCAGGAGGCGCTGTCGGGGCTGCTGGAGGAGAACGAGGCGGCCGCCCTTACGGGGCTCCTGGCGCGCTGCCTCCTGCGTGTCGGCCCGGACGCGAGCGTCGACGAGGAACGCGTCGCGCGGCTGTCGCCGTTGGCGCGGCTGGAGATCGAGCGGCGGATGGAGGAGGCGGCCCCGCGCGTGGACCTGCTGATGGAGGCGGAGTGCGCGCACTGCGGGCGCGCGTTCAGCGCCCCCTTCGACCCGCAGGGCTTCTTCTTCGGCGAGCTGCGCGCGACGGCCGATCTGCTGCGCCGCGAGGTGCACTATCTGGCCTACCACTACCACTGGAGCGAGCGGGAGATCATGGAGATGCCGCGGGCCCGGCGCGGCCGCTACATCGCCGTGCTCGCCGACGAGATCGAGCGGTCGAATGAGTGCGTCTGAGCCGCTGGGGCAGCGTCCGCCGGACTACCTCCTGGGGGTGCTGAGGGACGGCGCGGCGCGTTTCGTCTACCGCGGCACGGTGCGCGCGTTGCTCGGCGCGCCTGCGGGGGCACCCGTCGTGCCGTCTCCCGGCTTGGCCGTGGGGTGGTTCCCGCAGCCCGGGACGCCGCGAGCAGTCGACACCGGCATGCCGGTTTTCGCGGACGCTCTCGAACGGTGGCCACGGCCTGCCGCCGACGGTGCGCCGCGGCCGTTCGCCGACGTGGCCGCGCCGCCGGACGTGCAGCGGGTGCCTTCGGCGGCGGACGAGGAGTCTTCGGGGGACGTGCCCGCGGCGGCCGCCCTCGGTCGGCCGGGCGGGACAGGTGCCGAGCCGGTGCCCCGCGGCGAGGCAGGGAACGATAAGGCGACCGACGACGGGCCTGGGCGGGGCCGTGACCTGCCCTCGTCGCCGGGGGCGGATCGGCCGCCGGTCACGCGCCGGGTCGAGCCTGTCGAGCTGCGGGTTCCGGGGGTGTCGCGGAGGGGTCCAGCCGATCGTGGGGTTGAACGCGTCTCCGGCCCGGACTCCCGGGGTCCGGAACCGCACCGCATGGCGGGCCCGCCCGAGCCGGGCCCCGCTGCCGTTGCCGAGGTGCGGCTCGTCCCTATGGCCGCGCCCGCCCCGGGTTCTGCCGCCGCACCCGCCGGTTTCCGGGCCGAGCCGGGCCCTGGTGTTGGTGCCGGTCCGTCGAGGGCGGCGGTCGAAAGCCGGGGGACGGTCGTCGCCGTGCCGGTCCGGTCGGCGACCGCCGTGGCGGAGGCGGCGTTGGGGCGGGAGGTCCTACGGCGACCGGACGCGGCGTTCAGCGAACCGGCCGGGGCGATGCCGCCACCGTCCGCTCCTCACCGCGTGGACGGTGCGGCGCCTGTCAGGGCATCCAGCCGTCCCGCGTCGGTCGACGCGCCGCGTTCCTCCACGGCCGCAACGACACGCCCCGCCCCAGTCCCGTCCGCGTCGGCTCCGAATGCGACGCCCCTGGAAGCGGCCGCCCCCGCGCCGCCCGTCGACGCCGCCGCACCCGTGTGGCCGGACGCCGGGGACCGGCCCCGCGCGGCCTACTGGGAGCGGCGCCTCGGCCACCTCCGCACGCGGGTCCGGAGGTGGCGATGAGCGCGAGCACCGCGATCGGCATGGTCAGCGAGTCGCTGCAGGACATGCTCGTGACGGAGATGGCCGTCACGCCGAGCGTGCCGGTCACCGTCCTCGGACCGGACGAGCCCGCCGCCGACCGGCGCGTCAACCTGCTGCTCTACAAGGTCACCGAGAACACCTTCCTGAAGAACATCGACTGGCAGGTGCGCCCCGGGACCGCGGACCGGCTGACGCCCCCGCCCCTGTCGCTGAAGCTGTCGTACCTGCTGACCGCGTACGCGCCGAACGACCCGTACACGGGCAACGCCACCGCGCACGCGCTGCTCGGCGAGGCGATGCGGGTGTTCCACGACAACCCGGTCGTCACCGACGAGTTCCTGGTCAGGGGGCTGCGGGGGGCGCCGGAGGAGATCCGGGTCGTGCACGTCCCGCTGGACCTGGAGGAGCTGAGCCGGATCTGGAGCACCTTCACCCGGCCCTATCACGTGTCGGCCTGCTACGAGGTGTCCGTCGTCCAGCTCGACGCGAAGGGCACGGTGCACGCGCCGTCCAAGCGGGTGCGGCGGATCGGCGTCCCGGATCCGCAGGCGCCGTTCCATCCGCCGACGGTGACGGCGATGACGCCGATGACCGGGCCTCCGGGCACCGCCGTCCGGTTCAGCGGGGAGCACCTGTCGGGATGGCGGGCGGCGGTGCGGGTGACGGGCCGGTCCGTGGTCCAGGGGCTGGAGCTGACGGGCGACTCGTTCGACGTGACGCTCCCGGCAGGCCTGGAACGGGGGTTCCACGAGGTGCGCGTCGACGTCTCGGGCCTGTTCCGCCGGGTCTTCGCGTTCGAGGTGAGCCCATGACGCCGGCACCCGCCGAACCGTATCGCGGCTGCGCCGAGCATCTCGCCGACGAGCTGCGCTGGCTGGACGCCGTGCTGCGGCTGCGGACCGCGCGCTTCCGCCGGCGGCTCCAGGCGGCCCCGGCGGCGCAGGCGCTCTACATCTCCCACGAGGAGATCGACTGGCTCCTTGGCGACGGGGCGGCGTCCCCTGCGGGGCTCCCCTCGGACGAGGAGGAGTTCCTCCGGCTCGAAGCCAACACGTCCGAGGCCCGCGTCCAGGAGCGGGCCCGCCGCACCGCCGAGGCCGGATGCGACCTGCCGCTCACGCGCCTGACGCGGCTGCTCGGCCTCTCGCCGTTCGAGCGCCGCGTCGTCGTGATCTGCCTGGCGCCCGAACTCGACCGCCGGTACGACAAGATCTACGCCTACCTCCAGGACGACATCACCCGCAAGCGGCCGAGCGCCGACCTGGTGCTCGACCTGCTGTGCGACGACCGGGAGCAGTGGCGGACGGGCCGGGCGCTGCTCACCCCGCAGGCGCCGCTGCTCCGCCTCGGCATCCTGCACGAGACCGGCGATCCGGCGAACCCCTCGGGAAGCAGCGGCCTGGGACGGTTCCTCGGCCTGGACGGCAGGATCCTCGGGTTCCTCCTCGGCGACGACACGCTCGACGTCCGGCTCCAGGGGCTGGCGCGCGTCGCCGAACCGGACGCCGGGCCCGCCGCGTCCGTGCACACGGCGATCGAGGAACGCACCGTCCGGCTGGTGGGGCACGGCCTTGCCCAGCACCGGGCCGACCGGCGACCGCTCGTCCTCTACCTGCACGGCCCGCGCGGCACGGGCAAGCACCGGCTGGCGCTCAGAGTGTGCGAATCCCTCGGCCGCCGCCTGCTCGCCCTCGACGTGCCGAAGCTGCTGCAGCGCGGCGCCGAGGCCGAGAACCTTCTCGCGCTCGCGGCGCGGGAGGCGCTCCTGGGGAACGCCGTCGTCTGCCTGGAGGACGCCGACGCGCTCATGACCGAGGACGCCCTTGCCTGGCTCACGGCCGTCACGCGCCTGCGGTCGCCGCTGGTGATGCTCACCGGGGAACGTCCGCACGGCCGTCCCCGCGCGGTGCGCGGCATGGCGTTCCACGCCGTGGAGCTGCCGATGCCGGGGCCCGGACTGCGCGAGCCGGTATGGCGGGAGAGTCTGGGGCCGTACCGGGTCCCGGACGCCTGGGCCGCCGAGCTGGCCGGGCGGTTCCGGCTCACGCCGGGGCAGATCCGCGACGCGGTCGCCTCGGCGGCGCGTGAGGCGGCGGCCCGGGGCGGGCACGGGTTCGGGCTGGACGACCTGTCCCGCGCCGCCTGCCACCAGTCGCGGCACCGGCTCGGCGAGCTGGCCGTGCGGATCGAGCCCCGCGCGACATGGGCGGACCTCATCCTGCCCGACGACCGGTTCGCCCAGCTCCACGAGATCTGCGGCCAGGTGCGCCACCGGCACGAGGTCTTCGACCGGTGGGGCTTCGCCCGCGGGGCGAGCCGCTCCCAGGGCGTCAGCGCGTTGTTCTCCGGCCCGCCCGGATCCGGCAAGACGCTCGCCGCGGAGGTGATGGCCGCCGAACTGCGGTTGGAGCTCTACAAGGTGGACCTGTCGGGGGTCGTGAGCAAGTACGTCGGGGAGACGGAGAAGAACCTGGCCAGCCTCTTCCGGGAGGCGGAGAACAGCAACGCGGTCCTGTTCTTCGACGAGGCGGACGCGCTGTTCGGAAAGCGCACCAGGGTGTCCGACGCGCACGACCGTTACGCCAACATCGAGACCGGCTACCTGCTGCAACGCATGGAGGCCCACGACGGCGTCGTCATCCTGGCCACCAACCTCCGGGAGAACATCGACGAGGCGTTCACCCGCCGGATCCGCTTCGTCGTCGACTTCCCCTTCCCCGACGCCGAGAGCCGCCGCCGGATATGGGCCGGGCAGTTCCCCGACCGGGCCCCGGTCGGCCCGGACCTGGACCTCGACGGGCTCGCGCACGAACTGAAGATCGCCGGCGGGACCATTCGCAACATCGTGCTCAACGCCGCGTTCCTCGCCGCGGGGGACGGCCGCCGTATCGACCGGCGCCATGTCGGACACGCCATCCGGCGCGAGTTCGAAAAGATCGGCAAACGGTGGGACGGCCTCGAGACACGTGACGACGTGAGGAGGCGATGATGACCCTCGCCCGGACCACCCGCGACCGGCGGCGCACCGGCACCACCGCGCCGCCGCCCGTCCCCGCCGCCCACGCGGACCGCCACCACGCCGATCCCCGGCTGCTGCAGAGGCAGCTCGGCAACACCCTCGTCGCCGCGCTCTCCGGCGCGTCGCCCGGGCGGACGGGCAGGCCCCTCGACGCGGCGACCCGCGCTCTGATGGAGGCCCGCTTCGGCCACGACTTCGGCGCCGTCCGCGTCCACGACGGCCCGGCCGCCGCCCGCTCGGCCGCCGACCTGGACGCCGCGGCCTACACCGTCGGGCACTCCGTCGTGCTGGGCGGGGACGGGTACGCGCCCGGCACGGCCGCCGGGCGGCGCGTCCTCGCCCATGAACTGGCCCACGTCGTCCAGCAGGCCCCCCAGCCGACCGCGGACGGACGGCGCGCGCCGTCGCCCCCGGCCACCGCCGAGCGGGAGGCCCACGCCGCGGCCGAGGCCGCCGCCCTGGGACGGCCGTTCCGCATCCGCGAACGCCTCGCCCCCGGAACCGTCGCCCGCCAACCGGCGACGCCGTCCACCGCCGACGTGGCGGCCGAGGACGACCGGCGGCTGGCCGCCCTGGGAATCACCCGCCAGCAGCTGATCGACTGGGCGACCCTCCCGAAGGGCGACTTCATCGGGAAGTACGGCCTCAGGTTCTGGTGGAACTTCCCGCGCGACCAGGTCCGGGCCCTGCCGGGGTCGTTGCTGCAACGCGTCCTGCCCCAGGAGGACCAGACGCTCTACATGTGGCCGAGCGGCCGTGTGTCCACCGTCGCCGAGGAGAGGTCCGCCAGAGTGGCGGAGTACCGGCCGCCCGGCACCCCCTTGGCAGGCGTGGTACGAGGCACCGCCCTCCTGGCCGGTGCCCGCCCCGAAACCGCCGAGGCACTGGGAGAGGCCGCGGAAGTGGTCGGAGCCGGCCTCCCCCTGGCCGCCGCCGGCCTCACAAAAGGCATGGCCGCCAGAAAGACCCAACCCGCCGCCCCACCCCGTCCCACCGCCAAGCCCACACCGCCAGCCCCCACCACCCCACCACCCGCACCCACCGCCACCACGCCACCGGCACCTGCGACCACCCCGCCGCAACCCGCCACGACCGCTCCTCCGGCGCCCACCACGCCACCACCAGCGCCCACGACGACCGCGCCTCCGATGCCCACGACAGCGCCCGCCACCGCGCCACCAGCACCCACGACGCCACCAACGGCGCCCCGCACCACGACCGCTCCGCCGGTACCGGGCACGGCTGTGCCACCGGCCCCCACCGCGCCGCCGCCACCGGCACCCGCCGCGCCACCCGCGCCCACCACAACGGCGCCGCCTTCTCCCGCACCCGCCGCGACCGCGCCGCCGGTGCCCGCGGCGGAGGCCAAGCCGGTGTACACGCCTCCTGAACGGCAGTTGCCGCCGCATGTCGAACCGCCGCCCGAGGTGCCTTTTGCGCGGAACGTCGCCAGCTACGGCGAGCGGGTGGTCGAGCCGGAAGTGCTCCGGCTCCGGCCGAGGGCCCGGCCGATGTCCGCGAAGGCCATCGGATTCGACGCCCATGAGGGCGCCCGGGTCGTCGGGGTCACGACGACCCAGGAGCGCGGCACGACCGTCGTCGACGAGAGCATCTCGGGTGGGAACTGGATTCAGGTCAAGGGCGTTTCCGCGGCACGCGTCGACCTGGTCAGGAGGAACGTCGACGAATCGATGGCCAAGGCGGCCGATGCGTTGAAGTTCGCACGCCGCAACAGCTTCGAGAAGACCGGGCCGAAGAGCGCCTACCGCACCACCTACGCGGGCCCCCCGGACCGCATCACCATATTCCTCAGGCTGCGAAGCGGGGCCGTGACGCCGGAGCTCGACGCAGCCGCGAAGAAGGCCGTCGAGGATTCCGCGTACAAGTCGGATCTGCCCCCCGTCGATGTCTTCATCTTGGGTTACTAGACGGGGGGAGCATGCCTGACGGGTTCGCCAATCGGCCGCGGATTCTGCGGGGGGCGTTCGTGGAGTTCGGGTTGAGCCTGCCGCCGTTAATGGTGGTGTTCCAGTTCAATCCGGTGGAGCTGAGCCGCAGCCGCAGCCTGCGGTTCGCGGCGCCGAGAGGTTTCCAGCCCGGGGGCCGCGGCGACTCGCTGCGGAGGTTCCACGAGCGCAACAGCGACCTGACCACGCTGCGCGACCTGCAGGACGTGTCGGTCGATGAGGAGAACATCGCCTTCGACATCCGGCTGGACGCCAGTGAGGGGCTGAACGAGGGCGACCCGGTCGCCGGGCGGTTCGGCATCTCGCCGCGGCTGTCGACGCTCGAACTGATGGTGCGGCCCAAGGGCGAGGGCGTCATCGAGCAGGGCCTGAGGGCGCTGGTCGGGTCGCCCGGCGGGTTCAGTTACACCAAACGGCCGAATCCGCCGCTGGTGCTGTTCGTCTGGGGACGAAAACGGGTGGTTCCGGTGAACATCAACGGCCTGGGAATCGTCGAGACCGAGTACAGCGCTGATCTCAGTCCCGTTCGCGCCACGGTTTCGGTGAGCCTGACCGTCATCGAGGGTAAGAGCGTCCCGCAGATGTACACGAACGCGATGAAGGAGGCGATGTCAATGGTGAATCTCGCCAACATCGCCGATGCCCAGAACGTAATGATCCCGGAGTAATTATGGTGTCCTCCAGGATCTCCCGTTATTACGGGCTTCCGGATGTGGTCGACCAGGATCCACGGAAGCCCGGCCGCAACGTGGTCTCGACGGCTCTGCGCGTTCTGCCGGACGTCCACGGGACCTTCCAGCACACGATCGTGGACGGGGACCGGCTGGACCAGCTCGCGTACCTGTACTACCAGCAGCCCGGGAAATGGTGGCGGATCTGCGACGCGAACCCCGAGTTCCTGTCGCCGCTGGAGATGCTCGGGCGCGGGCCGCTGCGCACGGTGCGCGTCCCGCTCGCCGTTCCCGCCGGCGGGCAGCCCGGGTGGGCCGCGCTGGCCGTCTCTCTCGCGGCCGAGCCCGGCGTCGAGCGGTTCCGGTTCGTGGACGATCCCCGAGCGGGCCAGGACCTCGCCGTCGTCGTCACCTACAACCGCTTCGTCGTCGGTGAGAGCGCCCTGAGGGGCCTGGCTGGGAAGGCGGGTTTCCGCGCGGAAACGCCTGAGGTCGTCGGGCGCGCGGGAAAGCGCATCACGGTGCCGCCGGACACGGCGCGTTGAGGGGGTGGCGATGCTCGTCGAGACCATCAAGATCGAGATCGACGGCCGGGAGGCCGCCGACATCTATCCGGACGTCACGTACGTCGAGGTGGAGCTGGACGACGAGCTCCCCGGGATGTTCCGCCTGCGGCTGCCGATGCTGCTGCGGCCCGACGGTTCCTGGACGTTCCTGGACGACGAGCGTTTCCGCGCCTGGACACCGGTGGTGATCTCGGTGGGTCTCGACGGCCCCCCGGAGGAGATCATCAGCGGCCACATCACGCATGCCAAGCCCACCTTCGACCCGGATCCCACGCGGTGCGTGCTCGACGTCTGGGGGCTGGACGGCAGCGTCCTGCTCGACCGCGAGGACAGGCTGACGGCCTGGCCCAACCGGAAGGACAGCGACATCGCGACCGAGATCTTCGGCGCGTACGGGCTGTCCAGCGAGGTGCAGGACACCGAGGTCGTCCACGACGACGCGGTCTCCACGATCATCCAGCGGGAGACGGACTGGCGGTTCCTCGGCCGCCTGGCCAGGCGCAACGGGTTCGAATGCTACGTCGAGGGCACCACCGGGCACTTCCGGGCGCCGCGGCTGGACCGGCGGCCGCAGGCGCTGCTGGCGGTGCACTTCGGCGACGAGACGAACGTCGACCGGCTGTCCCTCGAAGTGAACGGGATGACGCCGGCGAACGTCGCGATGCACCAATTGGAACGCGACACCAGGCAGGTGCTCAGCGTCACGGTCGACTCCGCCGACGAGCGGCGGCTCGGGGCGACGGGCCCGCCGGCCGGGCCCGGCGCCGGGCCGGGATCCGGGCCCGCGACGCTCGTCCTCGGGCAGACCGTGACGACGGGCGCGGCCGAGATGACGAACCTGTGCCGGGGGATCTTCCAGCAGCAGGAGTGGTTCGTCACCGGCGGCGGAGAGGCCGCGGCGAACGAGCTGGGCGCGGTGCTGAAGCCGCGCGGGACGGTGACCGTCAAGGGGATCGGTGAGACGTTCAGCGGGGTCTACCTGGTCTCCCACGTCGTCCACTCCTTCTCCGAGGACGGCTACGTGCAGCGCTTCGAGGTCAAGCGCAACGGGCTGCTGCCGACCGGCGCCGAGGACTTCGCGGCGGCGGGCCTGCCCGGCCTGCCGGGAGGGGCGAGGTAGGCGATGAGCACCACCGAGCGCATCCTCGCGGACCTGGTGGCCCAGGTGGAGAACAGGTACCACGGCAAGTACCGGGGCGTCGTCGTGGACAACGCCGACCCCGAGCGGCTCGGCCGGTTGCGGGTCCGCGTCCCCAGCGTCCTGGGCGCGGACGTGGTGACCGGGTGGGCGCTGCCGTGCGTCCCGTTCGGCGGGCACCCCGACCAGGGCTTCCTCTTCGTCCCCGAGGTCGGCGCCGGGGTGTGGGTCGAGTTCGAGGAGGGCGACCTGGAGTTCCCGATCTGGGTCGGCACGTACTGGAGCAGACCGGGCCGCGACAGCGAGCTGCCCCGGCCGAACCGCGCCGACGGCGGCGTACAGCCCGGCGTCCAGGATCCCCCCACCCGCAAGATCATCAAAACGGCGAAGGGGCACACCCTGCAGTTCGAGGACGCCGACGGCGCCGAGACGGTCACCGTGGTGCAGGCCGCCGACGGCCATGTGATCACGCTGGACGGCGACGGCATCAAGCTGACCGACGGCAGGTTCGGCAACCGGATCACGCTGGACGCGCGCGGCGTCACGATCGCCGACCGCAGCGGCAACGAGGTGGTCGTCGACCGGTCCGGCATCCGGATCGGGGGCGGCGCCGCCGAGTCGCTCGTGCTCGGCACCAGCCTCGCGGCGGACGTCGCCGCCTTCGTGGCCGCCCTCAACACGCACGTCCACGTCGGCAACCTGGGCGCGCCGACCTCGCCGCCGACGGTGCCGCTGCGGTTGCGGGTGCCGCTGTCGTCCAGGCACAGGGTGGAGTGAGCGGGGATGGCGCTGCAGGCCGGAACGGTGCACGCGGACTCGGGCATGAGCAAGGAGATCTACGACCTGCTCGACCGCCTGCTGTCGCCGCCGTTGCAGAAGGCGGTCGACGACGCCACCGGCGAGGCGAAGGTGAAGGCGCAGCAGGCGCTCGACGCGGCGCGCGACGGCTGGCGGAAGCTGGCGTTCGCCGTCGCCAGGGGGGTGATCGGTCACATCGTGGCGAACATGGAGGTGGCGGGCGTGCAGACGAAGGGGGACGTCGCCGCGTCGGTGTCCGGGTCGACGGGCCCCGCCCCGCCCGGACCCCATCCGCACACGGTCGCGCTCACCGCGACCCAGAGCGGCGTGACCTTCGTCCAGAGCAACGACGGCACGGGCAGGGTGAGATGAGCGAGCCGGCCGCCGCGCCCGCCACCGACCCCGTCACGCTGGCGTTCCCGTTCGCGACGACGCCGGCGGGCGGCATCCGCGCCGCCCGCTCGGACGACGGCATCCGCGGCGCGATCCTGCAGATCCTGTTCACCGCGCCCGGCGAGCGCGTCGAGCGGCCCGACTTCGGCTGCGGGCTGTTCGACCTGGTCTTCGAGCCGAACGACCCGATCCTGGCCGCCGCCATGGAGTTCACCGTCGGCCAGGCGCTGACGCGCTGGCTCGGCGACCGGATCGTGGTCGACGGCGTGGACATCGAGCCGGCGGGCGAGCTGGTCACCGTCGAGATCGCCTGGGTCAGGAGGGCCGACCGGGCCCGGCAGTCCATCCGCGTCCAGTTCAGATAGGAGAGCCCATGACCGGCATCCGGCGGGGCGACGGCCTGCCGAGCATCGACTACACGGCCCGCGACCGGGACGGCCTCCTGGCGGCGATGCGCGCGCTCATCCCCGACAAGCTGCCCGAGTGGACCGGCTACACCTCGGAGGCCGACTTCGGCAACGTCCTGCTGGAGCTGTTCGCGCACATGGGCGACATCCTCGGCTACTACCAGGACCGGGTGGCGAACGAGGCGTTCCTCGGCACGGCCCGCACGCGCCGCAGCGTGATCCAGCACCTGCGGCTCATCGGCTACGAGCTGTCCACCGCGGCCCCCGCCGTCGCGACCGTGGTGGTCAGCCTGCCGTCCGCCGCGCAGGGCCGGGTCGTCATCGACCGGGGCGTCGCGTTCGCCACCAGGAGCGGCAAGGACAGGCCGAGCGTGCGGTTCGAGTACAACGACGCCCCGAAGACGGTCGACCTGGCCGGGCTTCCCTCCGACGCCACCGGCCGCAAGCTGCTGACGCTCGTGGTGGAGGAGGGCAGGTTGGTCCGCGACGAGCTGCTGGGCGTGTCGGACGGCTCCCCCGGCCAGCGCTTCGCCCTGCACCACGCACCGCTCATCCTGCGTTCCAGGGCCGCGACCGGACGCGGCCCGCAGGACATCTCCCTGGTCACGCGCCTGGGAGGCGGGACGGTCGACTGGCGGCTGCGCGAGACGCTCGCGTTCAGCCATGTCACCGCCGCCGCGGACGGGACGCAGCAGGCGCAGCTCGACTATGTCATCGAGATCGACGAGGACGACCGCGCCACCGTCGTGTTCGGTGACGGCCTGCTGGGCTCGATCCCGGACAAGGGCGCCGAGGTGCGCGCCACCTACCGCGTCGGCGGCGGCGCCGCGGGCAACGTCCCCGCCGGCGCGATCGGCACGATCGTGGCCGCGCCCGCGCCGCTGCTCGGCGCGAGGGTCACCAACCCGGAGCCCGCGGGGAACGGCGCCGACCGGGAGAGCATCGAACGGGCCGTCCAGCACGCACCGGCGATCTTCCGTTCGCAGCGGCGGGCCGTCACCGCCGCCGACTACGAGGCCCTCGCCCTCGACTGCCCGGGGGTCGGCAAGGTGCGGGCCCGCCCGTCGAGCTGGAACACCGTGACGCTGTACGTCGCACCGGCCGGGGGCGGGCCGGTCAGCGACGTGCTGCGCGCCGACCTGCTGGCCTACTTCGAGGACCGGCGGCCGATCGCGACGCGCATCGAGATCGCGGCGGCGGCCTACGTCGTCATCGAGGTCACCGCGGAGATCGGTGTGCTGCCCTACTACTCCCGGGCCGACGTCGAACGCAACGTGCGGTCCGCGGCGGGGGCGCTGCTGGCCTTTCCCGCCGCCGACTTCGCGCAGCGGCTGTTCCTCAGCCGGTTCTACGAGGTCATCGAGGCGGTCGACGGCGTCTTGTACGTCAACGTGTCGCGGTTCCGGCGGGCGGACCGGCCGGCCGACCCCGACGACCCGGCGAGCCAGGTGGACCCGACGGGGGTGCTCGCGCTCGGCGAGTACGAGCTGCCCGTCGCGCCCGGGGACGCCGCCCACGAGGGCGGGATCCAGGTGATCGTGAAGGAGGGGGGCTTCTGATGCGTCTCCTCGACCTGGCGGCCGTCGCGCATCCGGAGGGCAACCGGATCGACGTGCGCTGGACGCTCCCGGCCGCGCCCGCGTTCCCGCACGTGCGGGTGGTCCGCCGCGAGAAAACGCACCCCACGACGCCGAACCCGGCGTCGGCCGCGGACGGCACCGTCGTCCCCGTCACCGACAACGGCGGCTCGGCGGTCGACAAGGGGCTGCGCGGCGAGACGGTGTACTACTACGGCCTCTACCCGTACAAGAGCGTCACCGCGGACGGCCAGATCGTCATCGAGAACGCGGCCGAGCAGGTGGACCGCGCCAACCGGACGTCGGCGATGGCCACCTCGCCCGCCGGACTGGCCGCGGAGATGTACGCGCTGCTGCCGTCGATCTACCACCGTTACGACACGGCGCCGCCGCCGCGCGTACCGCCGGGCATGCGGCCCGAGGACCGGCACCGAGGCGCGCTCCGGCGGTTCCTCGACCTGCCCGGCGGGCAGCTCGACCAGTTCTACGGGTACGCCACCGCGATTCTGGGCTTCCTCGACCTGGAGCGGGTGGACGGGGCGCTGCTGCCGCTGCTGGCCGACTGGATCGGCTGGCGCACCGACCACCGCCTGGAGTTCGGGGCGCAGCGCACCGAGATCCGCAACGCGCCCGCGCTGTACCGGGCGGTCGGCCTCGTCCCGGTCATCGAGGCGACCGTCCAGCGGGTCGCCGGCGAGCGGAGCCGGGTCAAGGAGTTCGTGGACAACGTCGCGACCACCAACCGGCCCGCGCGCCTCACCCTCTGGCAGCGCACCCGCCGCCAGGGCTGGAGCGACGCGGAGCTGCTGTCGCTGGACGCCTCGTTCGGCGGACGGGCCGCCGTCGCAGCGCCCGCCGCCGGGCCGCCGTGGCTGTTCCATGAGCGGGAGCAGGACGGGCGCTTCCAGATCTGGTCCAAGGAACTGGGCGCCGAGGGGTGGACGGGCAGCGAGCCGCTCGCAGACGGGCCGCTGACGTACAAGGACCCGTCGGCCGCGGTCCAGGGCGGGAACATCGTGGTGTTCTGGAGCGCGTACGACGAAACCCGCCGCCGGTGGAGCATCCAGTCGCGCACGCGGCGGGACGGCGCCTGGTCCAAGACCGACACGTTCGTCCCGCCCGGCGGGAGCGTCGACATCGACCGCCGCAAGCCGGTCGCCGTGGCCGACGCCTCGGGTCTGTGGCTGTTCTGGCTGGAGAAGGCGCAGGGGCGCTGGGTGGTGAAGTACAACCGCCACGACGGCACCCGCTGGCAGATCACCCCGTCACCGGCCGTCCCGATCCCGGCGGCGCAGACTCCGCCGGTGCTCGACGACGTCTTCGCCGTCTTCCATCCCGCGAACCCACAGAAACCGCTCTGGTTGTTCTGGGCCGGGCAGGTCCCCGTCCCCGCCGACCAGGACCCCGCGTCGCCCCGGCAGACCCGCTGGACCGTGGCCTACAGCGTGAAGGCGGGCGTCAACCCAGCGGTCACCAACGACTGGAGCGACGTCCGCTACCTGCCGAAGGGCGACGACGGCGACCACGACCGCGAGCCGTGCGCGCTGCCACTGGGCAACGGGAACCTGGAGGTGTTCTGGAGTTCCCACCGGGGTGGGCGGTGGGCCGTGTGGCACAACGTCCTGAACGTGGCCACGGGCGGCTGGGGAACGGCGGAGCGGCTCACGGACTTCCCGCAGCCCGCCCGCGCCCCGGTGGCGTTCACCCACGGCGACACCACGGTGCTCGTCTTCCGCTCCAGCCGCAGCCTGAGCTACCAGAGCCGCGTCTACAGCGCCACCACGACGGTCGACGCCCGCTGGTCCGGCACCCAGACCCTGCACGTCCGCGACACGGTCATGCCCGCCCTCCGGGGCACGTACGACGACTTCGGAACCTACATCCGTGACGCCGGCCGCGACGGCGTCCGCACCGACGACGACCGGTACGCCGCCGACACCGTCGGCGTGTACCTGCCCGCGGGCACCGACGACCGGCGCGTCTCGCGGCTGCGCCAGGTGCTGCGCGAGTTCATGCCCGCGACGAACAGGGCCGTGTTCGTCCACGATCCGGGGAGTGCCCGCCCATGAGCGACTTTTCCAGACCGCCGCAGGAGGAACTGGCCGCGAACCTCCGGCAGGGATACGTCGGCATGTACTTCGAGCAGGGCGTGCCGATCCTGGACCGCGACCTGAACCTGCTGCAGGACCTGATCGCCACGGCGGTGCGGTCGATCGTCACCCGGTACATCGGCGACGGGGTGCCCGCCGGGCGGCAGGGCTTCAAGATCCAGGCGATCCCCGCCGACAACGACTTCCGCGTCCTGGCCGGCGACCAGCCGCCGGGCACCTGCCTGGTGGGCGGCATCGAGGTGTTCATCGGCGCCGACGTCCGCTACGGCGCACAACCCGGAGTGCCGCCGCTGACGACCCCCACCACCGCCCAGGGCAACCCCCGCGTCGACACCGTGTACCTGGACGTCTTCCTGGCGTGCGTCGACGGCGCCACCGACGACAGGCTGCTGAACGCGGGTGACGTCGGCGTCCAGACGTCCGTGCGGCTGCAGCCGTCGTGGACGGTACGGGTCGCCGAGAACGCCACCGAACCGCCCGCGCCGCCCCAGGGACACGCGCACTACGCGCTGGCGCAGCTGCGACGCGGCACGAACGTCGCCCAGATCCGGGCCGACATGATCACCGATCTGCGGCAGACCCGGCTGAACCTCGACCACGCCGAACGCCGGATCAGCATGATCGAGAGTCTGGTCGTCATGCCGCGGCTGCGGCCGTCGCCGAACCAGTTCAACCCGTCGAACATCGGTCCCGGCGGGGAGGTGACCATCTTCGGCCGCAATCTCGACCTGGAGCCCGTCACGGTGCACTTCGGCGCCTTCGCCGCCACGCCGGAGGACGTGGCACCGAACCAGATCAAGGTGCGGGCACCGGCCGACGCCTCCGGCCGGGTGCCGGTAACGGTCACGACCGCCGGCGGCACGGTGACCAGCGAGGACCAGCTCACCATCCGGGAGGGCGGGCCCGCGCCGCAGTTCGCCGACCCGCCGAACGAGTTCACGCCGAAGGTCGGCGGCGCGGGCGCGGCCGTGACCCTGTTCGGCTCCAACTTTAACCTCGCGCCGGTGTCGGTCGAGTTCGGCACCGTGCCCGCGACGGACGTGCACCCCTCCCCCAACCAGATCGCCGTCTCGGTACCCCCGGGGGTGACCCAAGCCGTCAACATCACCGTCACCACCCGCACCGGCTCCGTGACCAGCCACGACACGTTCAGGGGCGGCGCACCCCCCGCCTTCGCGGCGACGGAACCGATTAAGCCGACACGCGGCGGGATCGGCGCGAAGGTGACGCTGTCGGGGACCAACTTCGACATCGAGCCCATCGCGGTCATGTTCGGCACCGTGCCCGCGAGGGAAGTGGTCAGCTTCACGGCGACCACCATCGAGACCAAGGTTCCGGTGGGCGCCCCGAGCCGCTGCAAGATCACGGTCAGCACGGGGGTCGGTGCGGTCGTCAGCACCCAAGATTTCAACGTCGTCGGAGGTGGATGATGGCGTTCCAGGTGTATCCCAAGGCGTCGGCGGGGCCGCTGACGGTGGCCGCCGGTGTGCAGAGTCCGTCGGTCACCTTCCAGGAACTGGCGGGAGGACCCCCGGACGACCGGGTGATGTTCCTGCGCCTGGTCAAGCTGGCAGGAACCTGCGCACCACCCGGCGGGAACGCCCCGGGGATCACGCTCAGCGCCGCCGACGGCCCGCCGACGCAGATCTTGAAGTTTCCCGACTTCTCCACGATCCGGGACGCCAGGGGCACCCGCATCGCCGACGCCACCTGGGACGACCAGGGCGACGGCGTGTTCCGCGTGCAGATCTACCTCACCCGCCAGGGCAGCACGTGGCGCCTGGGCATCACCAACAACGACACCGCTCTACGCCAGTTCACCTGGGTCGTCGCCGACAACGAACCCGAGACCGCACAACCGTGGCTCCACCTGCCACGAACACTGACCTTCGAGGCCGAAGTCAACAAGACGACCACCCGCACGGTGGACGTCCCCAACCTCGGCACCGGCAGACTGACCATGACTCCCGGCGGCCTGCCCACCGGCTCCAGATTCCAGGTGGACATCCCAGCCGACATCACCCCCAACCACTGCGGAAAACTACGCGTAACCTTCACCGCCCCGTCATCAGCCGGCACCACCGAAGACCGCTACACGGCGAAAAGCAACGACGCCCAGGCCACCGAATCCGACTACCACAACAACCAAATCCGCCTCACCGCACGAACGAGCAGTTCGGCCCCTCCACCCCCGCCCCCACCTCCGCCTGACCCGCCGGATGGGCGGCCATGCCGCAGCTGCAGCTGTCAGAACTACGTTGCAGGTCCAAACCGCATGTGCAAAAAGTGCAATCACTCCCTCAGCCGCCACCTGCCCAAGTGAGAACCGGCGGCGATGCGCCCCATACGAGCAGCGACCCTGCACGCGCTCACAAACCCCTGGACACACCGCGAAGTGCAGAGTCTGCAGCAGCGGCCGCGGTTCCGGTGTAACTCTTGATCAAGGAGCCGTGCCGGCGCAGGTGGTCACATCGTCAGGACCGAGCAGTTCAACGTTGTCGGGAGTGGATGATGGCGTTCCAGGTGTATCCCAAGGCGTCGGCCGGGCCGCTGACGGTGGCCGCCGGTGTGCAGAGTCCGTTGGTCACCTTCCAGGAACTGGCGGGAGGCCCCCCGGACGACCGGGTGATGTTCCTGCGCCTGGTCAAGCTGGCAGGAACCTGCGCACCCCCCGGCGGAAAAGACCCGGGCATCACGCTCAGCGCCGCCGACGGCCCACCGACACAGATCTTGAAGTTTCCTGACTTCTCCACCATCCGGGACGCGGGGGGCTCCCGCATCGCCGACGCCACCTGGGACGACCGGGGCGACGGGGTGTCCCGGGTCCAAATCTTCCTCACCCGACAGGGCAGCACATGGCACCTGGCCATCACCAACAACGACACCGCCCTACGCCAATTCACCTGGACCGTCGCCGACAACGAACCCGAGACCGCACAACCCTGGCTCCACCTGCCACGAACGCTCAGCTTCGAAACCGAGATCAACAAGACGGCCACCCGCTCGATCGACGTCCCCAACCTCGGCACCGGCAAGCTCACCATGGCTCCCGGCGGCCTGCCCACCGGCTCCAGATTCCAGGTGGACATCCCAGCCGACATCGCCCCCAACCACTGCGGAAAACTACGCGTAACCTTCACCGCCCCCTCATCAGCCGGCACCACCGAAGACCGCTACACAGCGAAAAGCAACGACGCGCAGGCCACCGAATCCGACTACCACAACAACCAAATCCGCCTCACCGCACGAACGACCAGCGCACCCCCTCCGCCACCTCCACCCCCGCCGCCCCCGGATCCCTTGCCATGCGACTTCCGCGACGGCTGCCTGAACTATGTCGGCAAGCAAGGCAACCCGAGCAACCAATGCAGAAAGTGCGGCCATAACCTCGCCAGGCACATGGCGTGAGAAAAGGCGGCGACGCGCGCCATGCGAGCAGCGATCCCGCACGCCCGCACATCCCCTGGACACACCGCGAATCTGCGGCGGCGGCCGCACCGCCGCCGCAGACCCGTCACTGGTCAAATGTCGGTGGTCGTGAGGTGGGGCGGGGTTGCGCGTAGGGGGGAGCGGGCGGGGAGGGTGGTTGCCAGGAGGGCCAGGAGGGTTGTCGTGGCGATGATCGCCAGGGCGCCGAGCGGCGGGACGTGGGGCGTGGGTGAGCCGGTCATGCCGGTGCTGTAGGCGGTCAGGGTCAGGGAGGCGATCAGGGCGCCCAGGGCGGTGGCGATCAGGGCGATGGTGAGGGTCTCCAGGCGCAGCATGCGCAGTACCTGGCGGCGGGTGGCGCCGGACAGGCGGAGCAGGGCCAGTTCGCGGGAGCGGCCGGCGACCGCCATCGCCAGGGTGTTGACCATCGTGATCGCGGCGAAGGCGACGATCAGGCCGAGCGCCAGGTAGTTGATCGCCGTGCCGGGCCGGACGCCCGCCGCCTCGTTGTGGCCGAGCAGGGTGACGCCCGGGGGGACGGCTCGGCGCAGGGTGTCCTGGGAGACGCCCGGCGCCGCCACCAGGAGCGTGCCCATCGGGGCGTCGGTGTGGGCGGCGACCAGGTCGTAGGGGAGGGTCAGGTCGCCGAAGCCCAGGCCGCGCCGGTAGACCGCGACGACCCGCTGGGTGACCTTGGTGCCGTCCGCCATCGCGAACGAGACGGTGTCGCCGACCTTCAGGCCCAGGCCCTCGCGGGCCGCCGCCGTTCCGGGGCCGAGCCGGTCCAGCGAGCCCTGCCGCACGTCCAGATCCATGGTCCGGGTCAGGCCGTCCGGGGTGACGCCCTGCACGCTGTACGGGGTGTTGACCGCGCGGACCCGGCTGCGCAGGACCTGCGTGACCGCCCGGACCTCCGGCATCCGCCGGATCGACTCGGCGACCGGCGCCGGGACGGCCGGGCCGAGCACGTAGTCGGCGACCGTGCCGTCCTCGGCCTGCGTCTCGGCCGCGCCGTCCAGGGTGGTCTGCGCGAACAGCAGCGTGCCGGAGAGCGCGACCATCAGGGTGAGCGGGCTGATCACGGCCGCCATGCGGCGGGCCCCGGTGCGCAGGTTGGCGGCGGCCAGTTCTCCTACGCCGCCCGACAGCCGCAGCGGCGGGCCGAGCACCGCGACGGCCGCACGGGCGAGCGGGGGGCCGAGCAGTGCCACCGAGGTCGCGAACAGCAGGGCCGTCAGGGGGGTGAGCGGGCCGGCCGCGGCGTCGGAGTGGACGGAGCGCAGCACGAAGGTCAGGACGACGCCGCCCGCGAGCGTCGCCGCGCCCGCCAGCAGCCGCAGTGCGGGAACGCGCGGCGGGCTCAGCGCCGCCTCGCCCAGCGCTTCGACGGGGCGCAGCCGGGTCACGCGGCGCGCAGAGACGCGGGCCGCCAGCCATGCCGCCAGGACGGTGACGACGACCGCGACCAGCGGCGGGAACGGGCCCGTGACCAGCGGCAGGTTCGCCGGGATCACGTCCCCGGCGACCATCCGGCCGTGCAGCCAGCCCCCGAGCAGGAGGCCCGCCGGCGCGCCCGGCACCGTCGCGGCCACGCCGACCAGCAACGCCTCACGGCCGATCATCCGGCGCAGCTGCCGGGGGGTGGCCGCCACCGCCCGCAGCATCGCCAGCTCCCGTTCGCGCTGCTGGATCGCCAGGCCGAACGTGCCGACCACCGCCAGCAGCGCCACGATCAGTGACGTGCCGCCGAGCGCGCCGCCCATGCTGACCAGCGTGGTGCGGGCCGCGTCGCTGCCGAGGAACTCCACCCGTCCGCGGTCGTCGCCGGTGTGGACGGTGGCGCCGCTGCCCGCGACGGCCTTCGTCACGTCCCGCGCGGAGGCGCCCCAGACGCCGATCGCGGTGACCCGGCCGGGGTGTCCGGCCAGCCGCCGCGCCTCGGCCGTCGCGACGAACACCACGTCCTTGCCGGTCACCCCCACCACGCGGTACGTGCGGGGGCCCTGGCTCGTCAGCACGGGGACGCGTTCGCCGAGCCGCCGCGTGCTCAGGGCGATCTCGTCGGGTGCGGCGGGGGCGCGGCCCTGCCGCAGCGTGACGGGGGTCAGCGGCGCCGACTCCCAGCCGTGCGCCTCGACCTGTCCCGCGCCGGGCATCACCAGCGGGAACGACACCTCGGTGACGACTCCGCGCACGCCGTCCACGCGGCGCAGCCGGTCGGCCAGGTCGGCGGGAATCCACGCCCGCGCGGTGTTCGGCTTGGACTTGCGCTTGGTCTTGCCCTTCTTCTTCTGCTTGACGAAGTGCGACTGCGGGTCGCCCGCCACCACGACCGGGGCGCCCGCGTAGCGGACGGGTTCGACGGTGCCGCGCAGGCCGGTGTCCATCACCATCCCGCAGGCGGTGACCAGCGCGGAGGCGAAGAAGAGGGCGACGAACGCGCCCGCGAACGCGGCACGGCGGTACCGCAGCGTGGACAGCGCGAAGGAGAACATCAGGCGTACGCCCCCAGCCGGGTCATGCGGTCGGCGACGGCGGCGGGGGTGGGCGCCGGGAGCGCGTCCACGATCCGGCCGTCCGCCAGGAACAGGACGGTGTCGGCGTAGGAGGCCGCCACCGGGTCGTGCGTCACCATCACCACCGTCTGCCCGAGGGCGTCCACGGTCTCGCGCAGCAGGGACAGCACGTCGCGGGCGGTCATGGTGTCCAGCGCGCCGGTCGGCTCGTCCCCGAACACCACCTCGGGCCGGGTGACCAGCGCCCGCGCCAATGCCACCCGCTGCTGCTGCCCGCCCGACAGCTCGGCCGGACGGTGCCGGGCGCGGTCGCCGAGCCCGACCCGCCGCAGCACTTCCGCCAGCCACTCCCGGTCGACCTTGGCGCGGCCCAGCTTGAGGGGCAGCAGGACGTTCTGCTCGACCGTCAGGGACGGCACCAGGTTGTACGCCTGGAACACGAACCCGATCCGCTCGCGCCGCAGCTCGGTCAGCGCGGTCTCGCCCATCCCCGACAGCTCGGTGCCGCCCAGCCGCACCGACCCGGACGTGGGCCTGTCGAGCCCCGCCGCGCAGTGCAGGAACGTGCTCTTGCCCGAACCGGACGGCCCCATCACCGCCGTGAACCCGCCCGAGGGCAGCGTCACCGAAACCTCGCGCAGGGCCGCCACCGCGCCCCCGCCCCTGCCGTAGACCTTGCTCACCGAGGTCATCACCACCGCGTCGCTCATGGCATTCACTCTGCTGAACAGCGGGTTCGTCCAGAAGCGCGCTCGTCACCGATCACCCGTGACATCGTCATGGGTACGCTCGTGACGTGATCAGGGTGCTGCTAGCCGAGGACCAGCACGTCATCCGCGGCGGGCTGGTCGCGCTGCTCGGCCTCGAACCCGACCTTGAGGTGGTCGCCGACGTCGGCAACGGCTCCGACGCGGTGAACGCCGCCCTCGTCCACCGTCCCGACGTCGCGGTGCTGGACGTGGACATGCCCGGCGTGGACGGCCTGACCGCCGCCGCCGAGCTGCGCGACAGGCTCCCCGCCTGCCGCTCCCTCATCCTCACCGGGCACGGCCGGCCCGGTCAGCTTCGCCGGGCCCTCGACTCCGGCGTCGCCGGGTTCCTGCTGAAGACCGCGCCGCCGGACGACCTGGTCGCCGCCATCCGCAAGGTCGCCGCCGGAGAACGCGTCCTGGACCCCAGCCTCGCCGTCACCGCCTGGGACCTGGCCGCCGACCCCCTCACGCCCCGCGAGAAGGACGTGTTGCGTCTCGTCGCCGAAGGCGCCGAGCCCGCCGAGGTCGCCGCCCGGCTGCACCTGTCCGCCGGCACCGTCCGCAACCACCTCACCGCGATCGTCGCCAAGCTGAACGCGCGCGGACGCACCGACGCCGTCCGCGTGGCGAAGGAGTCCGGCTGGATCTGACGGCCGCCTGTCATTCGGCGGGCTCCCGGGGCACCGTCGCGGTGAGGCGGAAACCGCCGCCGGGTGCGGGGCCCGCGTGGAGGTGGCCGCCGTGGGCGGCCAGGCGCGTGGCGAGGTTGCCGATGCCCGAGCCGGGCGGGGTGACCTCGGCGGGGGCGCCGTCGTTGACGACCGTGAGACCGTCGTCCGCCACGGTGATCCCGACGTGCCGGGCGGCGCTGTGCCGGAGGATGTTGGTGACGGCCTCCCGCAGCACGACGCCGAGGACGGGTTCGGCCTCGCGCGGCGGAGCGCCGTCCCGGGTGAGCGTCACGTCGATGCCCGCCGCCTCCAGGACGCCGCGGGCCGAGTCCAGCTCGGGGGCCAGTTCCAGCCTCGGGGCGGCTCCGGCCACGGCCGCCAGGTCGCCGCGCGCCCGCTCGGCCATCGCCACCATGCCGGCGAACTCGGCCGCCGCGCGCCGCGGATCGCGGTCGGCGAGGCGGCGTGCCAGCTCCCCCTTGATGAGCAGCGCGGCGAGGGTGTGGCCGAGCAGGTCGTGCAGGTCCCGGGCGGCGCGCAGCCGTTCCTGGACGACCGCCGCGCGGGCCAGCTCCGCCGCCGCGTCCCGCAGCTCGTCGGCCAGCCGCGCGAGCCGCACGAGCCCGAAGACCACCAGCCCGGTCACCGGCACGCTCACCACGGTGTTCACCAGCAGCGGCAGGTCGAAGCCGACCGCCTGCGCCGCTACCCCGGCGGCCGCGGTCACCGCCGCCGCGAGCGGCCAGGCGGTTCGCGCGGGCAGCAGCACCAGCAGCGACCCCGCCAGCAACCCCAGCGGCGTGCCCCAGGGTTCCCTGAGCACCACCAGAGGCAGGAAACTCATCACCGCCTGCGCCGCCAGCAGCCACCCCCGCCAACGGCCGGGCGGGCGCGTCCACCGCAGCTGGATCGCCGCCAGGGCGAGCAGCCACGGCACCGCCACCGGCAGCTCGCCGGGACGCACCTGCAGCAGGCCCTTCACGCACAGCACGGCGAGCGTCGTCGCCAGCAGCGCCACCGCCAGCCGCCGCTCGGTGGTGGGTTCGGCGGCGGGACGCTCTCTCGGCATCCGCACCGACGCCTCGACCAGGAAGCGCCCGTCCGGTTCCAGCCCGGCCTTCAGCCGCCCCCCGGCCGCCTCCAGCCTGGCGCGCGCCCCGTCCAGCGCCGCCGAGCCCTGTTCGGCCGTCCGCACGCCGTCGTTGCGGACGCGCAGCACCAGCAGGCCGTTGCGTTCGGCGGTGGTGATCTCGCAGCGTCGCGTCCTGCCCTGCCGCACCACGTCGGTGACCGCCTCGCGCAGCACCACCGCCAGCAGCGACCCGGCGCCGCCGAGCGGCTCGGTGTGCCCGACCGCGACCTCCGCCTCGATCCCGGCGGACGCCAGCAGCCCCCGGGCCGCCGCGATCTCCGGTGCCAGCGACAGGCTGCGCAGCTCGACCGAGGCCGCCCGCGCCGTGGCGAGGGACTCCCGGGCGACGTCCAGCGCGCCGTCCAGGTCGTCGAGCCGCGCCTCGGCGACGCTCGCCAGCCCCTTGCCGACGCTGTCGTCCAGCTCGGCCGCCACCCGCAGCCGCTCCTCCTCGACCGCCGCGAGCGCCAGCGCCATCCGGGTCGCGGACCGCTCGTCGATGGCCGCGACCAGCCGCGCCAGCCCGACGACCAGCACCCCCGTCAGCACGGCCGTCAGCGAGGCGTCCACCACGCGCGTGACCGGACCGCCGGGCAGCGCCGCGACGACCGGTGCGCTCGCGACGACGGCCCCGGCCGCCCACCAGCGTCCCGTGACGACCAGCGCCCCGCCGAGCATCCCGAGCAGCCCCACGGAGACACCCGCCGACAGGACGGCCGCGTATGCGAGCACCGCCAGGACGACCAGGCCGGCCCGCGTCCAGCCCCGTCCTTTGAGCACATGCCGCAACCACGTCAGCAGCACGCCCCCGCACAACGCCACGGCGAGGACGGCCTCCGGCAGCGGCCGCCCGACCGCCGTCAACGCGTAGAGGACCGAGAGACCCGCCAGCACGGCTCCGACGACCACGTGCGCCGCCCGCGGCCCGAGCTCCCCGATCTCCCCCAAACCCCCTCCGATCAGCCGTCCCACCCCGGAGCGGATGATCTCACGCCCCCGGCTGGCGGCCCGGAACCGAAGGTGTCAGGGGCGGAGGCGGGTGCGGGCTTCGGTGGGGGTGCAGCCGTAGCGGGCACGGAAGAGGCGGGCGAAGTGGGCCTGGCTGGAGAAGCCCCACCTGTAGGCGATGTCGGCGATCGTCGTGCCGGGGGCGTCGCCGTCGGTGAGTTGTTCGTGGGCGCGCCGGAGGCGGCGGTCGGTGATGTAGCGGGACGGTGTGGTGCCGGTCGGTTCGAAGACGCGGCCGAGGTGCCGGACCGAGACGCCCAGCACGCCCGCGACCTGGCCGGGGGTCAGGCGCGGGTCGTGCAGGTGGCGCTCGATGTAGTCCTCGGCGACGATGCGCATGGCCTGGTAGGTGCCGGACGCGGGCCGGTCGCCGGACCGTTCCCGGCCCAGCAGCCTGATCAGTTCGAGCACGTCCTCGCGGGTGCCGCCGGGCGTGCCCGCCACCATCCCGGCGAGGAGGGACCGCAGCGTCATGACCAGCTCCCCCTCGCGCGCGGTGCCGCGTCCGAACAGCATCGGCGCGGCGACGCCGCCGGACAGGCATTGCTGGACGAACAGTTCCCTGGGGATGTCCACCAGGAACTGCCGCATCGTGCCGGAGAACCCGAACAGGTAGGGGCGACGGGTGTCGTACACGATGAGCTCGCCCGCCGTGGCCGACAGGCAGCCGTTCTCGTGCATGAACACCGCGTCGCCCTTGACCAGGAGCGTCGCGAAGATGGAGTCCTTGGGGGTGGAGCGGGCGACCTGGGGGCTGCGTTCGATGGCGTGGGCGTTGCCGCTGATGTCGGCCAGGCGCACGCCGCCGAGCTCGAAGTTGGTCTGCCGGGCCAGCAGCCCCCGTTCCGAGTAGGAGGTGCACGACAGGCCCACCAGGGACCTGCGGTTGTACTCCTCCCAGTACGCGATGCGTTCACGGGGGGCGATCTCCTCGGTCGTCGCCTGGGAGACCACGGAGGGAGCGGTCGCCGGCACGGTAAGACTCCTCCCTGTTCAGGACGTTCCGCGAAGTCTAGCCCGTTGTGATGATCATCACACCGCCAGGTAGCCGGCGGTCATGGGCGCACCAGCACCTTGATCTCCTCCTTGGTCGTCAGCAGGGCCTCGAAGCCGTCGCGGACCACGTCGCGGAGCCGGACGGTGGCGGTGACGATGGCGGTGAGGTCCACGCCCTCGTCCGCGACGAGCCTGATCAGCTCGGGGTGGGCGCCGCGGTAGCCGACGCTGGCGATGATCGACTGCTCGTTGTTGACCAGCGCGAACGCGTCGATGGCGAGGGTGCCGCCGAGGCCGACGAGCGTGACCCGGCCGCCGCGGCGGGTCGCCTCCAGGCAGTCGCGCAGGGTCGCCTCCGCGCCGACCGCCTCGAACGCCACGTCGACGCCCTCGCCGCCCGCCGCCGCGCGCAGCGCGCCGCCGCCGGCGTCGTCCACCACTTCGGCGGCGCCCAGGCGGAGGGCCAGCGCACGCCGCCGCGGGGACGGGTCCGCGGCGACGACCCGGCCCGCCCCGCGCAGGGCGGCGAGCTGGACGATGAGCAGGCCGATCGGTCCCAGCCCGACGACCGCGACGGTCTCCCCCTCCCGGAGCCCCGACCTGCGCAACGCGTGCAGGGCGACCGCCGCGGGCTCGAACACGGCGGCCTGCTCCAGGGACACCCCGGCGGGCAGCCGGTGCACCATGTAGGCGGGCACGACGGCCGATTCCGCCAGGCCGCCGTCGCCCATCAGCCCGGCGAAACCGAAGTGGCGGCACAGGTTGTACTCGCCCGCCAGGCAGCGCGGACACGTGCCGCACCGGTAGTGCGGCTCGACGGCGACCCGGTCGCCCGCACGCAGGCCCCTGACGTCCGGGCCGACCCGCGTCACCGTCCCGCAGAACTCGTGGCCGAGCACCAGCGGGGCCATCCGGCCCGACTCCGGGTGCGGGGCCCGCACCGGGATGGCGTGCGGGCCGTCGGCGTACTCGTGCAGGTCGCTGCCGCAGATCCCGCAGTAGGCCACACTGATCGCCACTTCGTCCCGCCCGGGGACGGGCGCCGGGACGTCCACGACCCGGACGTCCCGGGCGCCGTACCAGACCGCCGCCTTCATGCCACGGCCTTCGCGGTGGCGCGCCGCACGACGGCGGGGGCGGTCTCGCGCAGCCCCACGGCCAGCGCCATCACGATCACCGCTCCCCCGGCCGCGATGAACATCGCGGTGCGCAGGCCCCACTGGTCGGACGCCCAGCCCGCGACCAGCGGGCCGAGGAAGCCTCCGGCCAGCTCCCCGACGCCCATGATCACGCCGAGCGCGGTGGCGAGCGCGGCGCGCGGCACGGTCTCGGCCGGGATGGTGGCCATGAACAGCGTGAAGCAGCCCAGCCCGGTGTAGGTGAGGATCATCAGCGCGCCGAGCAGCACCGGGTCGCCGACGTACACGACCGCGAGCGGGCAGCACACCGCCAGGGCGGTGAAGCCGATCAGCGCGGGCTTGCGGCCGATCCGGTCGGAGATCGCGGGGGTGGCGAACCCCCACAGCACCCACGCCACGCCGAGGCAGGTCATGACCCCGCTCATCGTCCCCGGCGCGAATCCCTTCTCCTCGGTCAGGTAGGTCGGGGTGAACGTGATGAGGGTGACGAACCAGGTCAGGTAGCAGCAGGCGATCAGCATGCAGATCACCACGTTGCGCATCCCGAGCACCTGCCGGACGGTGACCCCGCCCTCGGCGGGCGCGGCGCTCTCCGCGGGCGTGGCGTCCTCGACGGGCGCGGCGCGCCTGGGCGGGCGTTCCCGCACGTACTTGGCGATCAGGGCGGCGACCACGACGCCGGGCAGGATCGTGACGAAGAACGTGGTCCGCCAGCCGACGGACTCGGCGAGCCGGACGACCACGATCGGCGCCACGATGCCGCCGAGCAGGCCCGCCGAGGAGCCCTGCAGCAGCCCCATGTTGAGGCCGCGGCGCGCCGGCCGGGACGCCTCGGCCATCAGCGACTGCGCCATCGGCAGAACCGCGCCCTCGGCGGCGCCCATCAGCGCGCGTGCGGCCAGCAGCCCGAGGAAGCCCGTCGCCAGGGCGGACGCGGACGAGAACAGCGAGAACAGCAGGACCGCGGCGATGAGGATGGGCTTGCGCCGGCCCAGGCGGTCCGAAAGGCGCCCGGCGAACATCCCGGCCAGCGCCCAGGTGAGGGCGAGAACCCCGGACAGCATGCCGAGCTGGGCGTTGGACAGGCCGATGTCGTCGTCGATGTAGGGGGCGAGGAAGGCCAGGGCCTGGCGGTCGAAGAAGACGAAGCCGAACGCCAGGAAGAGCATCACCAGCAACCGGTTCTCGTACCGGTCGGCGGAGGGGGTGGGAGGGGGTGTCACGGCGACGGCCTCGTCAGCGCAGGAGCGAGTCGACCAGGTCGGCGCCGAGCCCGACCTTCTCGTAGTGCTCGCGGCACATCTTGACGTAGTCGTGGACGTCGAAGTAGCCCTCGGGGTCGCCGTTCTCGTCCAGCCAGATCAGCGGGCCCTTGACGATGAACAGCGTCTTCATCGGCTCACCGCTGTCGTAGGCGACCAGCGTGTGCCCCTCGCCCGGGGCCTCATAGACGAAGTCGCCCGCGGTGGCCGTCCACGGCCGCTCCAGGTAGCCCCACTTGCCGGAGATGGTGTAGGCGAAGACCTCGTGGGGGTGGTAGTGCCGGTTGACCAGCCCGGCCTCCTTGGCCCGCAGGATGTCGGACCAGGTGTTGTCCTTGATGTTGATCCACAGCGGGCGGGAGCCGACCGTGTCGGTGAACGGCACGTAGTAGCGGTCGTCGTCGGTGGCCACCTTGGACAGGTAGACCTCGGGCAGCGCGTCGGGCTTGACGGAGTCCGCGATGGGCTTGAGGTTCTTCCAGAACTCCGAGCCTGGGGTTTCGGGCATGGTGTCGTTCTCCTCTCGGTCACGTTGCCGAGAGTGAACCCCGTCACTCCACCGCGCGTCTTTCCCGAATGCGACGTCCCCTTTTGCGCATTTCGGACATCGCCCGACGTGGCCCCCGACGCCGGTGTACCGAGGTCAGGGCAGGTCGTCGGGGAGCAGGAGGCCGAGGTCCCGGGTCGGGACGGGGTCGCCGGAACGTTCGCGGGCGGCGATCCGGCGCGCCTGGGCCGTGCGCATCGCCTCCAGCAGCTTGCGGACCTCACGGCCGTTGCCCCGCGCGAAGGTCTCGGTGTGGGCGTCCAGATGGGCGCGGACGGCGTCGAGCGCCTCGGGCGTCAGCGTGAACCCCGCGTCGGCGGCCTGCCGGGTCAGGATGGTGACCAGCTCGTCACGGCTGTAGGGCGGGAACTCCACGGTGCCGGAGAACCGGGACGCCAGTCCCGGGTTGGCGGCCAGGAAGCGGTCCATCTCCGCGGTGTAGCCGGCGACGATCACCACGACCTCGTCGCGGTGGTCCTCCATCAGCTTGACCAGCGTGTCGATCGCCTCCCGGCCGAAGTCGCGCTCGCCGTCGCGGGCCAGGGCGTACGCCTCGTCGACGAACAGCACGCCGCCGCGGGCGCTCTCGAACGCCCTGGCGGTCTGCGCCTCGGTGTGGCCGATCCACTGGCCCACCAGGTCCGACCGCGACACCTCCACCACCTGGCCGCGCGCCAGCAGGCCCGTCGCCGCGAGCAGCTCCCCGTACAGGCGCGCGACGGTGGTCTTGCCGGTGCCGGGCGGGCCCGAGAACACCAGATGCCCGGCGAACGGCTCGCTGGACAGGCCCTCCTGCCGGCGGCGCCGCTCGGTGGCCAGCATGTCGAACACGTCGCGGACGCGCTGCTTGACCTGGGTCAGGCCGACCATGCCGTCCAGGCGTTCCAGCAGCGCGGCCACCTGGGCGTCGTCGCGGCCGTCGGCGTGCCGGACGCCGAGACCGCGGTCCAGGACGCCGTCGAGGTCATCGGGCAGCAGTTCCACCAGCTCCCGGGCGGACGGGGCGTCGCGCTCGGCAAGCCGCAGCGCCTGCTGCTGCAGCGCCGCCTCGAAGATCCGCCTGGCCTCGCGGCCGTTGCCGAACCGCTGGTCGCGGCGGGCGCCCTGGAAGTGGGCCAGCAGCGCGGCGCGGGTGGCGTCGGCGAGGTGGAACCCGTACCGGTCGGCCGTCCGCTGGACGATCTCCACCAGCTCCGACGGGCTGTAGTCGGCGAACTCGATCGTCCGGGACAGGCGCGATTTCAGCCCCGGGTTGGCCTCCAGGAACTCGCGCATCTCGACCGAGTACCCGGCGAACACCACCACGACCTCGTCGCGGTGGTCCTCCATCAGCTTGACCAGCGTGTCGATGGCCTCCTGCCCGAAGTCGGCGCCGCTGCCGAACTGGCGCGCCAGGGTGTAGGCCTCGTCGACGAACAGCACGCCGCCGCGCGCCTTGGTGAACACCGCGCGGGTCTTGGCGGACGTCTCGCCGAGCCCCTTGCCGACCAGCTCCGCCCGCGACACCTCCACGAAGTGACCGGAGGACACCACGCCCAGCTCGGCCAGCAGCCTGCCGTAGAGCCGGGCCACGGTCGTCTTGCCGGTGCCGGGCGCCCCGGAGAAGATCACGTGCCGGCCGATGGGCGGTCCCTCGGGGAGCCCCGCCCGCCGCCGCTGCTCGGCGACCCGCAGGAACGACACCAGCTTGCGGATCTCCTGCTTGACCTCGGCCAGCCCGACCATCGCGTCCAGCTCGGCCAGCAGCGCCTCCACGCTCGCCGGCTGCTCCTCGGGCGCCGGGCGCCGCGCGGGGGCGGGCACCGGCGCGGGCGCGGGCGCCGGCTGCGGCTCGGGCTCCGGATCCGGCGGAGGCGTGGCCCGCGCCGGTTCGGCCGCCTGGGGCGCGGGCGGCTTGCGCAGGGGGACGGTGTCGTCATCGGGCGCGGGGGCGGCCTCGGCCGTCGCCGACCCAGACTCCTCCTCGCCCGTGTCCCCGTCCGCGTCCGCGTCCACGTCCTGGTCTGCGTCCCCGTCGAACGGGAGGTGGTCCAGCTCGTCGTCCTGCTCGTTGTCGTGGGAGGCGGTGCGTTCGACGGTCACCGTCACGTCCACGGTGGCGAAGATCCCCGCCCCCTTGTTGCCCGTGACCGTGCAGTCGAGCACCGCGAGTTCGGCGCCCTCCAGGGCCCCGACGCCGCCGTACCGGTTGCCGGTGATCCGGGCGCCGCGCAGCGTCAGCGTCGAACCGGCACCGGTCACGCTCGCGCCGCCGGAGCAGTCGGTGACGGCCCCGCCGGTGAACGAGCAGGTGCCCGCCTCGGCGACGGCCAGCCCGTCGCCCGTCGTGTTCCTGACGATCGCGCAGTCCTCCAGTCCCGCGACCGCCGCCCCTCGCACCAGGACGCCGTTCAGCCCGGCCTCCTCGACCGCGACCCGGCGCGCCGTCAGGCTGGCCGAGTCGACCGCCGCCATCCCGGCCTCCCCGGCGCCCCGCACGAGGGTGTCCTGCACCGTGACGTTGGCGTCGTCGGCGACCACCCCGGACCGGCCGGCCCGCAGGATGAAGGTGTCGGCGACGCTGACCGTGGACCGCCCGTCCGCCACGATCCCGCACGCCTTCGGCTCCTCCAGTTGGCACCCCTCCAACGTCGCCGAGGCGTTGTCGGACACGTAGACCGCGGTGATGGCGGCGGTCTCGACCGCCAGGCGGCGCGCCGTCAGGGCTCCTCCGGCGGCGGCCCAGACGCCGACGTCGCCCGCGCGGGAGACGACGGTGTCGTCCACGGTCGCCGTCGCTCCGGAGCGCACGATCAGCCCCGCCTCGCCGGTGCCGGTGACGCGGGTGCCGACGACGGCGGCGGCGGCCTTCTCCTCGATGACGATCCCGGCCGAGGCCGGGTCCTCGATCCGGCAGCCCTGGACGCGCGGGGCCGACCCGCCGTCCACCCAGATCCCGGACCCGCCCGCCTTGCGCACGGTGACGTCCAGCAGCGTGAACCGGCTGCCCCGGTGCAGCGACACGCCGCTGCGGGACGTGTCGGTCACCGTGCTGGCCTCGATGACGCCCTCGGCGTCGGTGCACGCGATGCCGCCGCCCTGCACGACGCTGCGGCGCAGGAACAGCTTCGCGCCGTCCCACGCCTGGACGGCCGTGTCGGCGATGCCGGAGAACGTGCAGTCCTCGGCGGCCAGATGGGCGCGCACGACGTTCACGGCGGAGCCGCCCTCGTGGAAGTTGCGCAGGGTCAGCCCGCGCAGGACCACCCGTCCCCGGCCCTCCACCCGCAGGTTGTACTCTCCGCCGCAGTCGATCACCACGGTGCCGGGGCCGCCGGTGGCCTCGATCTCGGCGACGCCCCAGAAGCGGCAGTCGCTCATCCGGTAGTGCCCGGGCTCCACCCCGATCCACAGCGGCTCGCCGCCCGGGACGAGGAGCGCGTCGGTCAGGTTCGGGAAGCCGCGACGAGGATTCTGCGACACGACCAGCTTGCGCACGGTCCCTCCGGAGGGGTTCTTCCTGTCTGGCTTCCGCTGCCGATAGTGGCCGCCCAGCTCAAGATCAGCAAGTGAACGGGGCCACGCGTCCGGTCAGGGGCGCAGGGCGCGGGTGAGGGTCAGGGCGGCGGTGCGGACGGCGGGGGCGTAGCGGGCGGGCCGCATCTGGCTGGTCCAGCCCGACAGGGACAGCGCGGCGATGGCCTGGCGGCCGGGGCCGAGGACGGGGCTGGCGACGCAGGTGACGCCGGGCCCGGACTCCTCGCGGTCGTAGGCCACGCCCTCGCGGTGGATGCGGCGCAGTTCGCGTACCAGCAGGCCCGGTGCGGTGATGGTGCGTTCGGTGAGCCGGGGCAGGGGGCCGGACAGCAGGGGCTCCACGGTCGCGGGCGGGGAGAAGGCCAGGATCGCCTTGCCGACGCCGGTGGCGGTGGCGGGGACGCGGCCGCCGACGGCGGACGGCAGCGGCGGCCCGCCGGGCGTGGTGAGCTTCTCGACGTAGACGACCTCGCGGCCGTCGAGCACGGCCAGGTGCACGGTCTGGCGGGTGGCCTCGCGCAGGTCGGACATGAACGGCACGGCGGCCTCGCGCAGGACGCGCTGGCGCGGCACCCGCTGGCCGATCTCGAACAGGGCCAGGCCGAGGCTGACCTTGCGGCCGTGCCGTTCCAGCAGCCCGGCGCGCACGAGGTCGCCGGTGATCCGGTGGACGGTCGACCTGGGCAGGCCGGTGCGGCGGGCGAGTTCAGCGGCACCGACGGCGTCGTCTCCCGCGCGGAACGCGCCGAGGACCGCCGCGATGCGCGACGGCAGGGAGTCCTCGGCGGGGGGAGGGGTCATGGCCGACGTCATGGCCGACAGGGTATGCGTCCCGCCACGCGGGACGGATTTCTTGCCGCGCGCGGCCGGCCGGGCGCACGCTGACGGCGGTAACGACGAAAGGATTCGCAGGTGGACGTGGTGAAACGCGCCGCCGGCGACTTGATCGGCGCCTATGCATCGGGCCGGCCGGTCGACCCGCCGACGGACGTCTACGACGATCTGACCCTGGACGACGCGTACGCGATCCAGCTGGCCCAGATCGAGGAGTTCCGCGCCAAGGGCGCCCGGGTCAAGGGGCACAAGGTCGGCCTGACGTCGGCGGCGATGCGGCGCCAGCTCGGCGTCGACCAGCCCGACTACGGGCACCTGCTGGACTCGATGTTCCACCTGGACGCGGCGCCGATCGACGCGGGACGGTTCCTGCAGCCCCGGGTCGAGCCGGAGATCGCATTCGTGCTCGGCCGCCCCCTGGCCGGGCCGGGCGTGACGGCGGCGGAGGCCGCGGCCGCGGTGGAGTTCGCGCTGCCCGCCCTGGAGATCATCGACTCGCGGGTGCGGGACTGGAAGATCACGCTGCTGGACACCGTGGCCGACAACGCCTCCAGCGGCGGGGTGGTGCTGGGCACCCGGCCCGTCCCGCTGGACGCGGTGGACCTGCGGCTGACCGGCTGCCTGCTGTACCGGGACGGTGAGCTGGTGGACACCGGGGCGGCCGCCGCCGTGCTGGGGTCGCCGCTGAACGCGCTGGTGTGGCTGGCCAACACGCTGGGCGAGCGCGGCGTCTCCCTGGAGGCCGGGCACGTGGTGCTGCCGGGGGCGATCGTCGCGGCGACGCCCGTGTCGGCCGGTGACGTGGTGACCGCCGAGTTCGCCGGGCTGGGCACCGTCACCGCGAACTTCCGGGGGGCGGCATGCTGAGCGCGGCCATCGTGGGCTCGGGCAACATCGGCACCGACCTGCTGGTCAAGCTGCTGCGGTCCGAGACGATCAGGGTGCACTCGATGGTGGGGGTGGACCCGGAGTCCGATGGGCTCGCCCGGGCGCGCCGCCTGGGCGTCGAGGCCAGCGCGGGCGGCGTCGACTGGCTGCTCGCGCAGGACGACCTGCCCGACATCGTCTTCGAGGCGACCTCCGCGAAGGCGCACCTGGCCAACGCCCCTCGTTACGAGGAGGCGGGGATCCAGGCGATCGACCTGACCCCGGCGGCGGTGGGGCCGTTCGTCTGCCCGCCGGTCAACCTGGCGAACCTGGCCGGCACCCCCAACCTCAACATGATCACCTGCGGGGGGCAGGCGACCATCCCGATCGTCGCGGCGGTGTCGGCGGTGGTGCCGGTGGCGTACGCGGAGATCGTCGCGTCGATCGCCTCGCGGTCGGCGGGGCCGGGCACGCGCGCCAACATCGACGAGTTCACCCAGACCACGGCCCGCGCGATCGAGCAGGTCGGCGGCGCGGCCCGGGGCAAGGCGATCATCATCCTCAACCCGGTCGAACCCCCGATGATCATGCGGGACACGGTGTTCTGCGCGATCCCGCCGGACGCCGACACCGCGGCGATCGCCGCGTCGGTCACGGAGATGGCCGCCCGGGTCGCCGAGTACGTGCCCGGGTACGCGCTGCGCGCCGAGCCGCAGTTCGACGAGGCGCGCGAGGACTGGGGCGGCAACGCCCGGGTCGCGGTGTTCCTAGAGGTCAAGGGCAACGGCGACTACCTGCCGCCCTGGGCCGGCAATCTCGACATCATGACGGCCGCCGCCGCGCGCGTCGGCGAGGAACTGGCGCGGCTCGCGTCCGGGGAGAAGGTGAAGCGATGACCGAGGAGAACGGCGCCGAGCGCGTTAGGATCACCGACTCGACGCTGCGCGACGGCAGCCACGCGATGGCGCACCGCTTCACCGAGGAGCAGGTGCGGGGCGTGGTGCACGCGCTGGACTCCGCCGGGGTCGAGGCGATCGAGGTGGCGCACGGCGACGGCCTGGGCGGCTCCTCGTTCAACTACGGCTTCTCGCTGGAGGACGAGATCAAGCTGATCGCCGCGGCCGTGGACGAGGCCACCGCCGCGCGCATCGCGGTGCTGCTGCTGCCCGGCGTGGGCACCGTGGAGGACCTGCGCCGCGCCCACGACGCGGGGGCGTCGGTGGCGCGCATCGCCACCCACTGCACCGAGGCGGACGTCTCGCTCCAGCACTTCGCCGCCGCCCGTGAGCTGGGCATGGAGACGGTCGGGTTCCTCATGCTGTCGCACCGCATCGGCCCGCAGGAGCTGGCCCGGCAGGCGCGGATCATGGTGGACGGCGGCGCCGAGTGCGTCTACGTGGTGGACTCGGCCGGGGCGCTGGTGCTGGCCGACGCGCAGGCCAGGGTGCGCGCCCTGGTCGACGAGATCGGTCACGAGGCGCAGGTCGGGTTCCACGGCCACCAGAACCTGTCGCTGGGGGTGGCCAACTCCGTCCTGGCGGCGCAGAACGGCGCCCGGCAGATCGATGGGGCGCTGTGCGCGCTCGGCGCGGGCGCGGGCAACGCCCCCACCGAGGTGGTGGCGGCCACGTTCGAGCGGCTCGGCATCACCACCGGGGTGGACGTGCAGGGGGTGCTGGCGGCGGCCGAGGACGTCGTCCAGCCGTTCCTGCCGCGCCTGCCGTTCGCGGACCGGTCCGCGATCACCCAGGGGTACGCGGGCGTGTACTCCAGCTTCCTGCTCCACGCCGAGCGCGCGGCCGAGCGTTACGGCGTCCCCGCCCACGAGATCCTGCAGCGCGTCGGCGAGGCCGGCTACGTCGGCGGCCAGGAAGACATGATCATCGACGTCGCGCTCCGCCTGGTGGAGGAACGCGAACGCACCACCTGACCCACGCGGAAACGAGGGGCGGCGCGCCACCGGCGCCCCGCCCCTCTCAGCGCGACCGGCGGTGGTGCTGGCACTACTGTCATGAGGGGTACAGGCTGGCTCGTTCCGTGCGTCGCGGACGGAGATGCTTCAAGGGTTCCGAAAACCACTCGACAGGAGCCCCCCGTGTCGGACCACATCCAGCACTCCAGCCCCGCCAAGACTCCACGGAAGCGTCGCCGGATCTCCACGACGATCGCCGCACTCGCGGTGCTGGGAGGTGCCGTCGCGGTCGGCGCGCCGGCCCTGGCCCACAGCGAACGCGACGTGGCGCTGAGCAGCGCCGACAGGTGGATTTCCGAACGCACGCCCAACGACGCCATCCAGAAGGGCGCGGAGAGCCTGGTGCGCGACGACGGCTTCCCCGGTGTGCTGGCCGCCGTCAAGGGCCGTGACGGACGCACCCGTGACTACACCGCCGGTGTCGGCGACCGCGCCACCGGCGCGAAGCCGCCGGTGAACGGGCGCGTGCGCGTCGGCAGCAACACCAAGGCGTTCGTGTCGGCGGTGGTGCTGCAACTGGTGGGCGAGGGCAAGGTGAAGCTGGACGCGCCGATCGAGAGGTACCTGCCGGGCCTGGTCCGCGGGGAGGGGATCGACGGCCGCAAGATAACCGTCCGGCAGTTGCTGCAGCACACCAGCGGCCTGCCCAATTACACGCAGTACATGGAGCAGAACGCCTTCAAGACGCGGAACACCTACACCGAGCCGCGTGAACTGCTCGACATCGCGTTGCAGCACAAGGCGGACTTCGCCCCCGGCACCGCATGGCGGTACAGCAACACCGGCTACGTTCTCGCGGGGCTGCTGGTCCAGAAGGTCACCGGCCGGCCGGTGAGCGAGGAGGTCACCAACCGGATCATCCGCCCGCTCGGCCTGCGCGACACCTACTGGCCGGGGCTGGGCGAGCGCGGCATCCGCGGCCCGCACCCCAAGGGGTACGACGCGGCGCAGCCCGGGGGGCCGCTGGGCGACATCACCTCGCTGGACCCGTCCTGGGGCTGGGCGGCCGGGCAGCTCGTCAGCACCCCGCGCGACCTGAACAGCTTCTTCGCCGCCCTGATCGGCGGCAGGGTGCTGCGTCCCGCCGAGCTGAAGGAGATGACGACCACCGTCAGGGCGGAGGACTCCCTGCCCAACTCCAGCTACGGGCTGGGCCTGTTCAAGACGTCGCTGTCGTGCGGCGGCGAGCTGTGGGGCCACGGCGGTGACATCAACGGGTACGAGACCCGCGGCGGCGTCACCAAGGACGGTCGCGCCGTCACCGTGGCCGTCACCGCCCTGCCCGGCGCGGTCGCCAAGACCGAACAGGACATGCTCAAGGTGCACCAGCACGTCCTGGACCTGGTGGACACCGCCATCTGCAAGTAGTCCCGAGACGGCACTGTGGCCGTGTGCGAGAGCGCACACGGCCACCGTGCCGTTTCGTGGTCCAGAGCGTCAGGGGTGGCGTTGGGTCTCTTCGAGGTAGCGCAGGACGGCGGTGACGCGGCGGTCCGCCCGGTCGGTGGGGGCCAGGTCGAGCTTGGCGAAGATGTTGCGGATGTGCTTGTGGACGGCGCCTTCGGTGACGACGAGCCGTTCGGCGATGGCGCTGTTGCCCAGGCCCTCGGCCATCAGGGACAGCACGTCGCGTTCCCGAGGGGTCAGGCGCCGCAGCCCGCTGTCGGAGCGGGTGCGGGTGAGCAGTTGCGCGACGACCTCGGGGTCGATGGCGGTGCCGCCGTCGGCCACCCGGTGCAGCGCGTCGAGGAACTGCTCGACGCGGCCCACCCGCTCCTTGAGCAGGTAGCCGAGCCGGTCGGCGCCGCCGCCGAGCAGTTCGGTGGCGAACGCCTGCTCGACGTAGGCCGACAGCACGAGCACGGCCAGCTCGGGGTGGCGGCGCCGCGCCTCCACCGCCGCCCTGATCCCCTCGTCGGTGTGGGTGGGCGGCATCCGAACGTCGACGATCGCGACGTCGGGCTTGTGCTCGTCGACGGCCGCCAGGAAGGCGTCCGGGGAGTCGGTGGTGGCGACCACGTCGAGGGACTCGGCGCGCAGCAGCAGCGCCACCCCTTCGCGCAGCAGTGGGTCGTCCTCGGCGATCACGATCCGCATGGCAGCTCCACCTGGAGAGTCGTCGGCCCACCGCGTGGGCTGGTCAGGGTCAGGCGGCCGTCGTGCGCCTCGACGCGGCCGCGGATTCCGGCGAGCCCGGAGCCCTGGTGCACGTCCGCGCCGCCGACGCCGTCGTCCTCGATCCGCAGGAACAGCCGGGCGCCCTCGCGGCGGACGGTCACGGTCGCCTGCCGGGCCCGGCTGTGCTTGGAGATGTTGGTGAGCGCCTCGGCCGTCACGAAGTAGGCGGTGGACTCGACGGACGCGGCGCACCGTCCGGGGACGTCGACGTCCACCGTGCAGGGCACCCCGCAGTCGGCGGCGAGCCCGGCCAGCGCGCCGGCGAGTCCGCGGTCGGCCAGGACGTGCGGCAGGATGCTGCGCACGACCGTGCGCAGCTCGGCCAGCGCCTGCTCTGCGGCGTCCTGCGCGCGTTCCAGCGCGGCGTCGGCGCTCGCGGGGTCGCGGGCCAGCGCGCGGCGGGCCACGCCGATCATCATGGTGACGCCGACGAGCCGGTTCTGGGCGCCGTCGTGCAGCGAGCGTTCGATGCGCCGCAGCTCCGTCGCGTGGGCGTCCAGCGCGGCGGCGCGGGTGGCGGACAGCTCCGCGATCCGCAGCGACAGGTCCATGTCGGCGGGCGGCGCCAGCAGCCGCCGCCCCGGCCACGCCTGCAACCGGGCCATGCCCGGCCCGACGACCAGGAAGGCGACGCCCATCGCCACGCCGAGCGGCACGACCAGCAGGGCGCCGGAATCGTCGGTGACGTCCCAGAACACGAACGATGGTTGGGGCTCGTCCGGCGGCAGGAGCCGCCACCACAGCGGATAGGTGACGTACGGGACGGTGTTGAGCGTCAGCGTCGCCCCCGCCACGCTGAGGAACAGGCCCAGCGTGGCATGGACGAACACCCACCCCAGCTCCCGCCGGACGGCCGTGTCCGCGAGGGCGGCGCGTACGCCGGACGGCGCGGGTCCCGGGCCGATGATCTCCGGCCCCCACCGCGACAGCCGTCCGCGCTCGCGTTCCGCGACGGACCGCAGCAAACGCGGGACGGTGCGCGCCAACAGCAGACCCACACCGGTGACGCACAACAACGCGACCAGCACGATCCACACCACGGCGACGAACGCCAGCAGGGCCGTGCCCAGGCCGCCGATCAGATGTTCCAGCGCGTCGAGGGCGGCGCGGGCACGCGCCACGACGGCCCCTCGTCGAGCACGCCGGGTACCGGCCGGTTCGGTCCCGTTCGCCGCCATCCGCACCTCCTAGATCAGAGACCCTAGGCCAGCGACCGGGCAGTGTCAGGGGGCCGGACCAAGGAGTACAGCCTGCTGTACCGAAGACCGGCCCAATGGCTGGATCGTCCACCGCCCTCGCGGTTCCTAGCGTGGTACGCGTCGATCGGACCACTCACCGAGGAGCACGCGATGACGGATTTCCAGAACGCCTCCGAGGCACCCGCGAGCCGCGGCGGCGGGGCCGTCCGGCCGCTGCTGTGGGTGCTGCTGGCCATCAGCGCGGCCGGGAACATGGTGACCTCCGGCAGCGGCGCCCACACGGTCGCCGGCATCGCGTTCGGGGTGGCCACCCTCGGCTTCGCCATCGCCCTGGTCGTCCACCACTACCGCACCCGCCGCCGGTGACCTCGGCCACCCGCGGGCCCTACCATCCGCCGTGATGGAGCCTGAAGATCAGATGGACCTGCTCGCGGAGATCCACGCCGCGCTCGCCCAGGTGAACGCCTCCGTGCAGGCCGCACACGTGCCCGTGGACATGCTGGACGTCCTCGTCGCCACGGGCGAGGCCGAACGGGCCGAAGTCCTCGCCGAACGCGCGGGGGCGCGGGCGTGCCGGACGGTCATCGTCGCCCTGTGGCGGCACGGCGAGCGGGAGCGGGCACGGCGCCTGCTGGCCCGGACCGTCTTCCCGGCGGTGGGCCCGCACTCGCCTCTCCACGAGCTGGTGAGGGACCTGCTCGGCGCCGGAGCCGCGGACGAGGCGCGCGCCGCCGTCGACGCCTGCCTCGGCGACGACTCGTGGGCGCGCGCGGAGATCGCGGCCGAGTTCGTCCGCCACGGGCACCCGGACGAGGGCCTGGACATCCTGGCCGGTCACCGGGACTTCTCCGGCCAGGTCGTGCGGGCCTTGATCGAGGCCGGGCGGCCCGGTGAGGCGGAGGAGACGGCCCGCCGTGGCGGCGCGCCCCTCGGCGAGATCGCCCTCGCCTTCGCCGACCACGGCGATCCGGCCCGCGCGGACGAGTTCGCCCTGCTCGCCGACGCCGAGCCCGCAGGCGGGCCCACCCGGGAGAGAGACGACATGGGCGCGTGCGCGGCGCTGACCAGGGTGGGCCGCTTCGACGCCGCCGTGGCCCGGCTGGCGAAGCTGGCGCGCACCCCGGGGAACCTCAACCTGCGTCCGATGGCGAAGGCGCACGACTGGGCCGGGATCCTGTGGGGCGAGTACTCCGGGTGGGCCCCGCACTCCCCGCGCCGGTACGCCGCCGCCGCAATGGCCGACGAGGCGATCCGCGCCGGGACCGAGGACCGGCTGCTGGCCGCCGCCCCGGGCTGCGACCTGCTCCGCGCCGCCGTGGCGATCGCCTTCGCCCAGTCGGGCGACGACCGTGCCGCCCGGCGCCACCTGGCCCTGGTGACCTCCGTCGAAGGCCGGGTGGAGGGACGCCTCGCGCTCGCCGAGGCGCTGACCGGAACCGACCCCGCGGTGGCCGCCGAAGCGGCAGTCCAAGCCCTGGAGATCGTCGACGACGCCGCGCAGGGCCGGTCCGGCTCCCGCACCGAACCGTACGAGTGGAGGACCATCCGGGCGGGCGTGTGCGAGGAGACGGCGGTCCTGCTGGCTCGCGCGGGCCGGCCTGACGACGCCCTGCGCGTGGCGGACGGCCTCCCGGCGAACGTCCTCGGCGGCGCCGCCGCGTTCCGCCGCCTGGCCGAGGCGCTCGGCAGGCGGGTCGGCGAGCCGGGAAGCCCGCTGGGCCCCGTCCCCCGCGAACCCGCCGACGCGGCGGAGGCCGTGGACGCCGTCACCGCCACGGGCCCCGCGCACGGCGACGTGGTCGTCCAGGCCGTCCTGCGCACCCGGACCGACGAAGAGATCGACGCCCTCCTCCCCTCCTTTGCCGGATGCTGGGACCGCGCCGCCGACCAGACGCGCGCCGCGCGGGGCCTGCTGGACGCGGGCCGGACCGAGGCGGCCCGCCGGGTCGCCCTCCACCTGGTGGCGAGCGAGCCGCCGGGGCCGTCCGGCATCCGCCGCCGCCTCACCCCTCCCGCCGCCGTCCGCCTGGCCCTGGACGGTGACCTCGACGGCGCCGTCGCCCTCGCCCGCGCCGACCCGCACGTCCTAGTCGCCATGGTCGTGTCGCTGCTGGACGCCGGTTCCGTGGACGCCGCGCGCCGCGTCATCGCCGACCACCCGTCCATCGCGAGCGACCTCGCGGGCCGGCTGGAGCATCACGGCCTGTTCGAGTACCTGCCCCTCGTCGGTTTCCCGGCCGCCGACCCGAACCCCGACGTCGGGAACGGCGAACGCCACACCGCCGAACTGCTGCGCGCCCCCGACGGCGCCGCCGAGTTCACCGACGAGATCCTGAACGTCGACCCGGACGTCCTCATCCGCCGCCTCCTCCGCGCCGGGAAGTTCAGGACCGCCCTGAACGTCGCCACCATCCCCGACCACGAACTCACCTACGACGGGTTGGTCCCGACGTCCCTGCGCGTGAGCTGGCGGATCCGCGTCGCCACCGCCGCCCACGAACGCGCGCCGTCGCTGGCCGCGTGGGCCCTGGACGTCGCCGAGACCACCTACCGGAACGCCCGCCACGACGACGCCGCCGTCCTCGCCGAGATCGCCGCCTTCCCCGGCTGGCCTCGGGACCGGGCCCTGGCCCTCTTCCGCGACGCCCTGGCCCTCACCCGGCACGGCACACACGAGCTGTTCCTGTCCGTCCTGGACAGATCCGTGCCGCTGCTGGCCCGCCACGGCGTCCTCCACGCCCTCCTCACCGAGTGAACGCCAGCAGGAGTGCGGCGGTCCGCGGGGGGTCTTCGAGCATGGGCGAGTGGCCGACGTCGGGGAGCAGCTCGACTCTCGCGCCCGGGACGGCGCGGTAGGCGGCGGCGGACGAGGGGCGCCATCTCCGGTCCTCCGCGCCGAAGATCACCAGCAGCGGCTTGCCGACGGCGGTCAGCCGAGCGGGGAGCGTGCGCCGCTCCAGGTAGTCGTCCACCGCCCGGGACGTCGTGGTGAGCGCGTGGTAGGTCATGCCGCGCACGTCGTCGACGAGCTGCGGCGGGGCCTCGTAGCCGGGGCGGCTGAACGCGGTGCTCAACCCCTGGCGGAGGATCCGGTCGGTCCGCAACCGCCACAGCAGTTGCCCGACGACGGGGACGAACAGGAGTCCGCCGACGGGACCGTCCGAGATGAAGGCGTCCAGACTGGGTCCGGAGTCGATGAGTGCGAGGGCGGTCACCAGGTCGCGCCGTTGCTCGGCGAGAGCGGTGGCGACCGAACCGCCGGTGGAGTGGCCGACCACCACGGCGTGCTTCACGCCGAGCCGGTCCAGTGCCTGGCCGACCCGGCGTCCCTGTTCCGGGATCGCATAGCCACCGCCGGAGGGTTTGGCCGACCGGCCGTGCCCGAGCAGGTCGATCCGGATGACGCGATGGGACTTCGCGAGCATCGGAACCAGCGGGTCCCACCAGCGGGTCGACCCGGCGAGCCCGTGGATCAGCACCAGTGCCGGGGCGTCGCGGGGACCGTCCTGACGCACGTGGACGGTTCCGCCGTCGAGAGGCAGGAGCGAATCTCCCGTGGCCTCGGCGTCATGCCGCGACACCACGACCGCGTTCGTCAGGAGCAACCCGACGACGGCGAGGAGAGCGGCCGACGCGATGACGTAGCGCTTCCTTGGAAGGTTCATGGCGCCACTGTCGCCGTCCCCGCGCCCCGGCGGCTTGAACGAATGTTCCGGTCAGTCGGCCCCGCTTAGCATGTGGGAATGCGGTCCGCCGCGCACGAAGCGCCTGTGTGGGACGTCGCGCGCCCCGCGCGGCCCAGCCGGGTGGCCGGTGTCAGCATGGCCGGGTTCCGTGACCGTGGCAGGGCCCCGGCCAGCCACCGGGTGATCCCGCATCCGGGCGTGACGCTGGCTGTGGAGTTCGGCGACGGCCCGCTCATCGTGGACGACGCCGCCGGACGGCAGCGGCGAGGAAGTCTCGTCGCCGGGGTCGGGTTCGGCTCAGCGCTGCGGGTGCGGGGCGAGTACTTCGAGGCCGTGCAGGTGCGCCTGTCCCCGCTGGTCGCACGCGCCGTGCTGGGCGTCTCCCCCGCCGAACTGGACGGCGCCGTGGTGGCGCTCGACGACCTGTGGGGCCGGGAGGCGTCACGTATCCGCGAGCAACTGAGCGAGGTGCCCTCGTGGGAGGACCGCTTCGCGTTGACGGACGCGTTGCTCGCCCGCCGGCGTGGGACGGGGGCGTCCGTGGACCCGGAGGTGGCCTGGGCCTGGCGACGGATCGTCTCCAGCCGTGGCCTGGTTCGGGTCGACGGCCTGGCGGACGAGGTCGGATGGAGCCGCAAGCGCCTGTGGTCCCGGTTCCGGTCGCAGATCGGCCTGCCGCCCAAACGCGCCGCGAAGCTGGTCCGCTTCGACCATGCCGCCCACCGCCTGGCCGCGGGCGACGGCGCGGCCCGGGTCGCGGCGGAGAGCGGCTACGCCGACCAGTCCCACCTGCACCGCGACGTCGTGGCGTTCACCGGAGTGACTCCGGCGACCGTCGCCGGGGAGCCATGGCTGGCGATCGACGACTTCGCCTGGCCCGGCCGGTGAACCCTCGCCCACGCCCCCACGCACGCTGTCCCCCTTGGGGAAAATCTTCTGCCCGCACCATCCGGCGAAGCTAGCCTCTCGCCATGAGCTGGGACGAAGGACGCCTGCTGGCCTTGGAGATCGACGCGACATATGGCCTTGCGCCGGCCCCGGACGCCCCCCGAGCTGTCCTGCGCGATCCTTCGGTGCTCGCGGTGTGGGCGTGGTCCCCTCGGGCGCGTTTCCTGGCACTCGCGCCCGGACTCACGCTTCCCGGCCCCATCGACGGCACGGAGCAGGAATACAGCCCCGGCCGGCCACCCCACGCACTCGACCGCCTGGCCGCATCTCTCGGCGCCCGGACGGTGTCCGTCGAGGGCGGCCCGTGTTTCGTCTTCCCAGACCGTCTCACCGTCCCGGCCCCAGACCCGTTGCCCATCATCGTCTCCACGACCGACGGCCGGCGCACCGCTCAGCACCTGCTTCGGCCCGGCAACTGGCAGCCCGGCGAGTGGGACGAACTGATCAACGGCCGCATGGGTGAGTGGGCCATGGCCCTGCACGGCCGGGAGCCGGTGTCCATATGCTTCACACCCGCATCGAACACCGCCGCCGCGGAGGCAGGCGTCTGGACCCGCCCCGACTTCCGCGGCAAGCACCTCGCCCCGGCCGTGGTAGCGGCCTGGGCCCAGCGCGAGCGTCACAACAAGGAGGTGCTCTTCTACAGCACCACCTCTGCCAACCACGCGTCCCGGTCGGTCGCCCGCACCCTTGGCCTCACCCCACTGGGCTGGATCTGGACCGCACGTTGAAGAACAAGCTGTGAGCCTGTCTCAACCGCTGACCTGCGAAGTGTCGCCCCAGCGCGCCAACCGCCGGAGCAGCAGGGCCAGCCGCTGTTCGTGGTGTTCGCGTGGGAGGCGGCCGCCGCGCGTCAGCGTCACGAGCCCGTGCAGTCCGCTCCACAGCACCTCGGCGAGCAGGTCGACCTCGTCGTCTTCGGCGACGGGCCGGACGACCTGGCGCAACTCGTCGAAGCCGGCGTGCAGGGCGGGCGGCGCGTCGGGCGTGGCGAACGGCAGGCTCACCGACTGGTTGAACATCGCGTCGTAGAGCGCCGGACGCCGCTCGGCGAACGCGATGTAGGCCGCGGCGACGTCGGCGAGGGCCTGCTCCGGAGCGCTCGCCGACTCACGGGCGGCGCGCATCTCGGCGGCGAGGTCGGCGAAGCCCTCCACCGCGACCGCCGCCATGATCGCGTCCTTGCCCTTGAAGTGGCTGTAGAGCACCGGCTGGCTGTACTCGACGCGTTCGGCCAGCCGGCGGGTCGTCACCGCCTCCCATCCGTCGGCCTCGGCCATCTCGCGAGCCGCCGTGACGATCAGCCGCTCCCGCTCCGCTCGCTCCCGCTCCCGGCGTGCCTGTATCGACATGCCCTCGATTCTAGCATCGCTAGCTATTTTTGCCGCCGCTATGCTAGCTTCGATCTCGTTCCTAGCACTGCTAGCAATCGGAGCCCCTCATGCTCACTCCCACCGCGTACGGCCTGGCCATCCTGCTGAACCTGCTCGTCGCGTTCATCGGCGCCCGGTTCCTGCTGCAGCCGGTACCCGCGGCCGCCGGTTACGGCGTGCCGTCCCAGCCCAGCGCCTACCTCACCGTCAAGGGCCTGCGCGACCTCGGCTACGGCGTCCTCGGCCTGGCCCTGCTGGCCTTCGCCGGCGCCCACGCGGCGGGCTGGTTCATGCTCGTCGTGGCGCTGAACCCGCTGGGCGACACCCTGATCGTGCTGCGCAACGGCGGCACCAGGGCGGTCGCGTTCGGCATCCACTTCGCGACCGCCATGGTCGTCCTCATCAGCGCCGCCCTGCTGTTCGCCCTCTAGAAACCGAACCCACGAAGGAGCCGAAATGTCGCCGCCCGGCGACCAGGTAGCGACCGCCGAACGCGGCCACCTGGTCGCCGCACCCGCGGCCTGCCTTACGGGCTCGCCGCCACTCCCCGACACGACGCCGACATCCGCCGCTTGCGCAGGGCCAACCAAGATGAACCAGAAGGCATGACGGCCGCTCTCCTCAAGGGCGCTGTTTGCGGTTGCGTCGCGACGGTCCTCCGAAGCATCCGCGCGGAAGCGGCCTCCCCAGCCGAAAACCGGGCGGCAATGCCAGCGAGCGAGTCCCGCTGCCGATGGACGGCGAGCCGCAGTCCGCGCGGTGGACCCCCTCTGGCCTCACTTTCCAGCGAGAAGTGGCCCCCCGGTGAAGCGGATTCATGTTCGGGTGGAACTTGGCCCCGCCGGGCTTGCTTGTCTATCCGTCGTCCAGAGCGACGACCGCCTGTGAGAAGTCTCCGTCGCGAAGCGCCTGCCTGGGGATCAGGAAGTGCAGGGAACCTCCCTCGGCGAACTCCCACTCGCCGAGGTTGCTGGAGAGCCGGAGAAGGTGGGTGTACTCGCCCCGGAGGTCCGGGAGCGGATCGCCCGGCTGTACCGAGGGTGGCCAACCGAAGGCTTGGTCCAGGTCGCCCGACGTCGGGTAGTGCTCGCCCGGGAAGTCTCCGGCGAACAGGTCGGTCACCTTCTCGCTCGGGTCGCAGATGCTCGCGAGATCAGGGCCCGGGTCGAGGCCAAAGCCTTCGATGAAATCCTCCAGCGTCGCGCCCCACCACGGGTCGGGCAGCGTCATGCACGGTTCGGCGTGCAGCGGAACCATCGCGAATGAGTCATCGCCGGGTGGCCTGACCTCGATGGCTCTCGCCGGGTCCGCAGGGACGATCTGACAGACCTCGAGATGGTCGATGCCGAAAAAGTTGAGCAGACCTGGCCGAATGGGCAGTTCGTCCGCGAGCCACGGCGCGAGTTCGTCGGTGTCGAGCACCGCGAACAGGTTGAGCGGCTGGTCGTCGTCGTGCGGCCACGGCGTTCCCGGGTCCAGGAGAGCCGGGCCGCCCAGTCGACTGCGTCCCGCCGCCGGACGGGAATCGCTGGCCGGGCAGAGCCCGAACCCGGGTCTGGCCAGCGCGGCCAGCTGAGGGCCCAGGTGCTCACCGAGGAACTCCACGCACACCGCGCGGATGAAGGTGATCTCCGACTGGTGATCCATCCACGGTATCCCAGCACATTCCTCCCAGCCAGGGGACCGGGATTTGTGGGACGAGGTCGAACACGCCTACGTGCAGTGGCTGAAGTGGGGACGGCCGGACATCACCCGGTTCGGGCTGACCGTCACCCCGAGGCGCACATGGTGTGGCTCGACGACCCCAGCAACGTCATCTGACCGGCACCGCCCCGGCTTCCGCTGGGCGCTGGGCTTGGCGGGGGCAGCCTTGCCGGCCTGCTCACCAGCAGGCGACGCCTCACGGGCCGTAGCGGCCTTACCCGCCAGGGCTGAGACGATCGCCGCCGACCTCACCGCCGCGGCCCACGGTGTGCACCTGTCGCACGGCGCGCCAGCCGACCGGACGGACACGGCCTTGGGAGCCGGCGCCGACCCGCTGGCAGTGCACGGCCTCGCGACGGCGGTGGCCCTCGCCGACGCGGGCCGGTTGCGGGTGCATTCGGTCGCCGAGATCGGCCATGCCCTTGCCCGCCCGCCTTGCGGCCCGGCTGGTGCGGCGGACGAGCCCGCCGGAGGCTCGGTGGTGTGTCAGACGGCGGCCGTCAGATTCCGTAGTTCGCGCACCGGGGCCAGATGCTGCGCCTTGGCGGGAACCGCGTCCAGGACACGACGCCCGGCCACGCGCACCCGAAGCACCCGCCGCTCGACCGGGAGGGCTTTGATGATCTCCACGGCCTCATTGCACGCACTTTTTGGATCACTGCGGGCATGTAGCAGCGCACCGTGAAGACGCACCTGGAAGGTCGCGTACTCGTTGGGGCGATCAAAACGCAGCGCGGCCTCCTGGGCCTCGGTGGCGCGCTTTTCGTCGCCGACGAGCGAGTACACCAAGCTCTGCTCATGACGCAGGATGTCCTCACGGGAAGGCGTGGGAGACGACAGCCGCTCGAAGACGTCCTCGGCCTGTCGCATGGCAGCCACCGCCTCCTTGTCTCTCCCCATCAGGGCGAGCAACTCGGCCTTGCCGCTGAGCGACGCCATGCGCTCATAGCTTGGACGGGGGCCCGCGAACTGGAGCGCCTTCTCGGTGAGATCCAGCAGATCCGTGAGGTCCTCGCGGCTGTCCGTGGCGCGCTGGTTCGCCTCCCACTCACGTGTGAGGGCGGAGAGCAGGTCACTCTCTGACCGGTCGGCGAGTTCACGTGCTGTAAGCCACCATCGGTGCGACTGACGGCGGTTGCCGAGTTGCAGCCACGTCCCGGCGATGAGGTACGCATGGCGGGCCGCGACATACGAAAGGTCGCGCTGGACACCGTCGGGCTGGCGGCGCTCCAGATGCTCGGCGATCTCGGCCCACTCGTCCGCCAGACCGGTCAGTGCGACCTCGGGGGGATCGATGCGGAAGCTGAGCGCGTGGACGTCGTAGGCGGAGCCCCAGTCGTCGATCATTGATCGGGAAACGCTCGCGCCGGGGAGTTTGGGCTCGGAAAGCTGCCATGCCTGGGTGAGGGCCGCCAGAACGGGAGTGACGGCGGCACCAGCGGTGACCTTCGCGCCGTCCTGCAGGAGATCACGTCGCTTCACTGGACCTTGCTCCTTATCGGAGGCTGGGGGACCTGCTTTCAAGGTACGCCTGTAGGCGGCGATTTCCTGCCGGAGCTGTTCGATCTGGCGGCGGACCTCGAACAGGCAGCCGTCGGCGTTGATCGACTTGTCGAGCGCGTAGGCCATATCCACGGACGGAAGGCGTTCGCCATTTTTGATCATCGAGATGTACGGCTCGGTGCAGTCGGCGGTACGAGCGATCACTTTGTTCGGACGGTCGCCCGCGAGATGCGAGAACACGCGCGCGTAGATCCGCTTGCAGATCATCATCGTGGCGTCGTCGAGCCGGTCGTCCATGTCGGCCTCCATGGATGCCGTGCGGCAAGCGCCTCCCGCTCACCTTCCGTTAAGTCATCGTCACTCACGATAACCACGATTGCCCCGCGAGCGTGTGCGCTTGTGAAAGAAGAGTGCGATCCTTGTCGGTCTAGGTCTAACCTAGGGCTCCTAGTTTCTATTTAATATCTCTAGGGAGGGGTGCGGGCATGGCTCGGGCCGGGTTGACGGCGGAGCGGGTGACGCTCGCCGGTGCCGAACTGGCGGACGAGGTCGGGCTCGATCACGTGACCATGTCGGCGGTGGCGCGACGCCTCGGGGTGAAGGACGCGAGCCTGTACGCGCACGTGCGCAGCCTGGAGGACCTGCGCGGGCGGATCGCGCTGCTGGCGGCGGACGAGAAGACCATCCGCATCGCCGAGGCCACCGCCGGGCGGGCGGGGAAGGACGCGCTGGTGGCGTACGCGAACGCCTACCGGGCGTACGCCCACGACCACCCGGGCCGGTACACGGCGACGCAGATCCCGATGCGCATCGATCCCGAGCTCGCGGCCGAGGCGCCCGGGCCGCGACGTGCGGTCGAGCTGACCTACGGCATGCTGCGCGCCTACGCGCTGGACGAGCCCGGCCTGACCGACGCGGTGCGGCTGGTGCGCAGCACGCTTCACGGCTTCGTCAGCCTTGAGGCCGCGGGCGGATTCGCGCACGCGCGCCCGGTGGAGGACTCCTGGACGAGCTGCCTCGACGCCCTGCACACCTCGCTGAAGCATTGGCCCACACGCCGTGAAGGAGACCCATCGTGAGTACCCCGACCATCGGCCGCCTGCGCGTGGACGGCGCGACCCTGCACTACGAGGTGCGCGGAGAGGGCCCGCTGCTGCTGCTGATTCCCGGCGGCGCGGGCGGCGCGGCCTCCTTCGACGGTGTCGCCGACGCGCTGGCCGCCGACCACACGGTCGCGTCCTACGATCCACGCGGCCTGTCGCGCAGCCCGCTGGACGACCCGCAGGCGCGACAGCGGGTCGCGCAGCATGCCGACGACGCGTTCCGGCTGCTGGAGCTGCTGTCTCCGGACGCGCCCGCCCGCGTGGCCGGCTGCAGCTCGGGTGCGATCGTCGCGCTGCACATGCTCACCGCCCGCCCCGAGCGGATCGAAAGGGTCGTGGCGCACGAGCCGCCGGTGGTGGAGGTGCTGCCGGACGCCGCCGAGCACCGCGCCCTGCTCGCCCGCGTCCAGGAGACGTTGCGCCGGGACGGCCTGATGCCCGCCGTGGCCGAGTTCGCGGCGGGCCTGCGACGCCCCGGCGCCGATCCCGTCCCCGCCCAGGCGGCCACCGAGCTACCGCCCCAGGCGAGGGCACGGGCGGAGCGAACGATGGCGAACATGCCGTACTTCCTCGGGCGCATCGTGCCGAGCTTCATGGCCTATGTCCCGGACCTGGATCGCCTGGAGGCCCTGTCGGACCGGCTCGTGCTCGCGGCCGGGACGGACTCACACGGTGAACTGCCCTACCGTCCCGCCGCCTTCCTGGCCGAACGGTTCGGCACCGGGCTCGTCCACTTCCCCGGCGGGCACACCGGTCTCACCACCCACCCCGCCGAGTTCGGCAACCTGCTCCGCAAGGTCCTGACCACCTGAACTCCAGAAGCCGCCCCTGCAGCTCCGTATGGGTGGCCTCGTACCCGAAAGACTTGGCGGCGGCGCCAACGAGCACGGCGAATTTCCGACGGCGCTCCACACACCCCACACCGAGGCAGATGCTGCGCCTTGGCGGGAACCGCGTCCAGGCCACGACGCCCGGCCACGCGCACCCGAGGCACCCGCCGCTTGACCGGGATGGCTTTGAGATCTTCGCGGCCTCATAACACGCTGGATCGCTGCGGGCGTGTAGCAGCGCACCGGTGAAGACCCACCTGGAAGGTCGCGTACTCGTTGGGGCGATCAAAACGCAGCGCGGCCTCCTGAGGCTCGGTGGCGCGGCGCACGGCAGGACGCACCAACCGTTCGCGCTTACCGGCGCTTGGTAGAAGCTGGGCTCTTGATCGCATCCCTGTGCTCAGGATCGACTGCTTCCTTCCTTGGCGGCGTCGATACGATCGCAGACGGGGGCTTCGCTAGTCGCCTAGCGAGGCCCTGTCCGATTGTGGACGAGATGCACGATTCTTCTCATCTTGCAGCCTGGTTACCGTGGTCAGGAGTTGATATGTCCTCACAACAGTTCGAACCCCCCTCCGGCACTCGGGACTTTCTCGCCGATGCCCTACGGAGGCGTGAACGCGTTTTCGCGCGGATTCGCGAGGTATTTGAGCGATATGGGTTCGAACCGTTGCAAACACCGGCGTTCGAGCGCCTGGAGACCCTTACCGGAAAATACGGCGACGAAGGCGACAAACTGATCTTCAAGATCCTGCGTCGTGGCGAGCACGAGGCCACCGGCGAAGCCGACCTGGCCTTGCGCTACGACATGACGGTCCCGCTGGCGCGCGTGGTCGCCACCTATGGCTCCAAGCTCCCCACGCCCTACAAGCGGTATGCCATGGGCCCGGTGTGGCGCGCGGACCGTCCCGGCAAGGGCCGGTTCCGTGAGTTCGCGCAGTGTGACGTGGACGTGGTCGGCTCTTCCTCGCCGCTGGCAGATGCGGAGACCGTGTGCGCGCTCAGCGACGCGTTGGACGCGGTCGGGGTGCGGGACTTCACGGTGCTGGTCAACTCACGCCAGGCGCTGGCCGGGTTGCTGGAGGTCTACGGCGTCCCGTCCGACCTCGGCGGCGGAGTGCTGATCACCCTGGACAAGCTCGACAAGCTGTCGCCCGACAAGGTGGCCGCCGAACTGGTCGACGCCCGCTCACTCGCCCCCGGCACCGCCGAGAAACTGGTGGCCGATCTGACCGCCTTCGACGCGGTGGAGCGCATGCGCAGCGCGCTGGCGGTGAGCGAGGCCGGACGGGCCGGGCTGGACGAGATCGGCCGGCTCCTGGATCTGGCCGCACCGAAGGTCGGCAAGGACCGGATGGCGTTCACCCCCAGCCTGGTGCGCGGCCTGGACTACTACACCGGCGTCATCTTCGAGATCGTGGCCGAGGGCATGCCCGGATCCATCGCCAGCGGCGGCCGCTACGACCACCTGATCGAGGCTTTGGGCGGCCCGGACGTCCCGGCCTGCGGCGGCTCCCTGGGCGTTGAACGCATCATCGGCCTGCTGGGCCATACCACCGATGACAGCGACCGCACCGACGTCGCTGTGACGGTCATCGGCCCGGACACGGCCGCCGAGACCATGGGTTTTGCCGCACGGCTGCGCGACGCGGGGCTGCGCACCGAGGTCTATCTGGCGTCCAGCCGCAAGCTGGCCAAGCAGCTCAAGTGGGCCGCCGACCGCAAGGCGCGCTTCACGCTGATCTACGGGGTGGCCGACAAGGAAGCAGGCGTCGTCACGGTGCGGGACATGGACACGGGCGAGCAATCCCAGGTCCCGCCCGAAGAGCTTGTAACGCATCTCGCCGGGAGGTGCGAGACGTCGCGGTAATCCACCAGAGGAGAGTCACTGATGGGTGTGCAGGGCGACCGCATCTTCGCCGCGGTCAGTCAGCGGGGATTCCCCGACCCCTGGTCGACCTTCGGGGAATGCCTGTCCTGGGAGGCCGCCTACGCGGTGCAACTCAAGCAGGCCATCGACGAGGCCCGCAAGGGAACTGACGAGCAGATCAACCACACCATCAGCGAGCTGTTCGAGCGCAAAGCCGGCAACCTGCTCACCGCCCGCCGACTCCTCGACGGCGTCCTGGCCGACTACGACCAGACCGGCATGTGGCGGTTGCTGGACGAACGCGCCGCCAAGCTCGACATCGTTGACGTTTCCGACCGATGGGGGCGGGGGCTGGTCGAGCATCCTTTCCCCATCGCGCTGATGTCGCTCCAGTTCAACTGGCGCTACATGAAGCGGCATGGCGTCCGCGCGTTCTACGAAATGACCGCCCGCTACGTCGATGACCTCCTCGGCAACACACGTCGCTGGGCCGATGCCTGGACGGCCGAGGCCAGGACCGGTGTCATCGACCGCCTCACCACAGTGGAATGCGATCTCGCCTCGGAAGAGGCCCCCATGCACTGCGACATCTGCAAGAAGACCATCACAGCGCTCCTCTACCTGGAGGACTAGCGAAGTACGCGTCCGGCTTGCTGCAGGTGGCCGGCGTGGTTCAGCCTGTCGGTGGGGCGGCGGGGCAGCGTTGGCAGGTGGTGGTGAGTTTGGCGGCCTCGCCGCAGACGCCGCAGTGGGGGCAGTAGGAGACCGCCGGGCGGGTCCAGCAGCGGGCGCTGAGCGTCTCGCTGCCGAACCGGCGGTCGATCTCGTCACCGTCGAAGACGTGGGACGCGTCGGAGTCGTCGGCGCGCAGGACCGGGTAGCGGTTGTCGCAGGAGCCGCAGCGGCGCAGTTCCCACACGGTGTCGCACACGTCGCAGGTGCTGGTGAACGTCTCGTCGTCGCGGAGCCGGAGGGTGCGGGCCGGGTCGGCGGAGACAGCCCGGCACAGCGGGCAGCGCAGGAAGGCGGCCATCCTCTCGGCGGCGGCCGACAGGTCGGTGCCGAGCCGTTCGATGAGGTCGGAGTTGCCGCCGCGCTGCATGAACTGGGCCGTCGTCACGCCCAGCTTGTCGATCCGGCGGCGCGCCGTGGCCAGCTCGTGGGGCGCGGGCGGGCGCAGCATCCGCAGGCCGTCCGGTGCCGCCGCCAGCCAGTCGACGCCTTCGGCGATCGTCCTGGCGTATTCGGCGGGGCAGGCGATGACGGCCGGGTAGTCGTCCACCAGGCCCTGCACGAGGGCGTGACGGAGGCTGCGGGCCAGCCGGGTCACGCTGTCGATCTCCAAAGGGGAGACGGGGAGGAGCGGCCCTCCGGCCACGGGTGCGGGCGCGTCACAGCCCTGGAAGGCGCGCAGTCGCAGCGGGAGGGGCAGGTCGGTGCGCTCGGCGCGCTGCCCCGGGTAGACGACCAGGGTGCGAGGCGACATCCCTTTCGCGGCCGTCAGGGCGTCGATCTCCTCGGCCACCTGTTCGGAGCGGCGTGAGGCGGTCAGCGAGTGCGGGATCGGGACGACGCGGAGGACGGCCCTGCCGTCGCGGGCGACGACGAACGTGCCCGTGCTCGTCCAGGTCAGGTCGATGCCCTCGCCGAGAGGCAGCGGGGGGCCGTCCGGGTGGAAGGGGCCGTCCGACAGCAGGTCGAGTTGCGCGAACGCCTGGAGCAGGAGAAGCGCGGTGTACTGGGTGAACGCGTGGCACCACGCCTCAGACCGGTCGGCGGACTCCCCGTCGCGCTCGGTGCCTCCCCTGGCGGCGACCCACGCGCGCCACAGTTCGGCGACGTTGCGGTACCGGTCGTCGTTGGCGAACACGTTGGTGGCGCGCAACGTCACGCCCACGTCGACCCGGCGGTGCACCCCGGGCAGGATCATGGGTCCGCGCAGCTCCACGAGGATGTTGTGCAGCCTGCCGAGGTCCTCCTGCACCTGGCGGACGCGTTCGCGCCGCTCGTCGTTGCGCACGAGCCCTTCGATCAGGTGGAACATGTAGTGGCTGACGCGCCACGGCCGTTCGCTGGCGTCCCGGGCGTACAGGCCGATGTCGTCCAGCATCGCCTCGATCTGCCCGACCTCGACGAGCCTGGTGTGAACGTACTCCCACAGGTGGTCGACCAGGCGGGCCAGCACCCGGTTCTCGTAGAAGTCGAGATGGGTCTCCCGGCCCGGGTCGAGCAGCCGGGCGGGGCGGACGCTGTCGGGACGCAGGCCCGCCCAGTCCTCGCTGTGCGCGGCCAGGCGCACGACCGCGCGCGGGGTGATCCGCCGGGCCCGGGACGCGGGGACCACCTCGTACACGGTGCGCAGGCGGGTGACGGGACGGTGGCAGGCCGCCCGCAGGTGGGGCAGGCGCAGGGCGATCTGCTCGTCGATGCGGCGGGTGGCCAGCCGGTCGTCCATATCGGCGCCGCCCATCAGGGGCGTCTCGTCCAGCCACCGGTCGGCCGGGGCGCCTTCCTCGATCAGGGCGGCGAGCCTGCGGCCGATCGAGACGACGGCGTGGGCGGTGATGCCGGCGGGCACGGGGGCGTGCCCGAACTCCCCCTGCGTGCTGCGGCGTTCGGTGCCGTCCCACAGCGTCCAGGCGTTGTCGGTCGCCAGGAACCGGCCCGGACGGGCGGGCACCCCGTTCAGCGACAGGGCCCGCGTGCCCGGCACGAAGATCAGCCGCCCGAGGGTGCCGCGCCCGGACGGCGCCCGCGTCTCCCGGTCCAGGAGCCGGTCCCAGATCCGCACCGCCATGTCACAGGCCCCCACGCAGGTGCAGTTCGGCGTCGAGCCGTTCGAGCGAGCGGACGGGCTCGGTGCCGAACGGCTTCCACAGGCGCGGCAGGTCCGCCTTGAGCTCCTCGATGCGCCGCACCGGGATCTCGAAGCGCCCGCCGAGCTTGCGCAGGATCCTGGTGGCCAGCACGTGGTCGGCGGCGTCGCCCTCGCTGCCGCCGGCCGCGCAGACGACCGGGACGAAGCTGTCCAGGTAGGCCATGAGCCGCGAGCCCGACGAGATGCGGAAGTCCTGGAGCAGCCGGTCGCGCAGGTCGCCGTCGAGGAACCGGTGCACGTCGCGCGCGGCCGCCGCGTGCCTGCGGCGGGCGTCGCCGAACGCCCGCCTGAAGGCGCGCAGCGAGTAGGGGCCCTGCGGCGGCTCCACCGGCTCGGCCTCGACGGGCTCCGGGCGGGCGGGCAGTTCCAGCACGTGGGAGCGGTCGTAGGTCTTGTCGGCGAACGACACGGTCGTCTCGTCGTGGTTGGCGGTGCCGACGAACCACACGTTCGGGGAGATGGGCAGCTTGCGTCCCTCCAGCAGGCCCTTGGGGGCGGGCTGCACCTCGGTCGTCATCAGCTCCAGGGACTGCTTGTGCGCCCCGGCGCTCCCGGGCTGGCCGAGCTGGTAGAGGACCTCGCTGAAGTACTGCTCCGGGTGCGACAGGTTCATCTCGTCCATCACGACGAAGAACGGCCGGTCGGCGTTGGCCGGGCACTGGGCCCTGTAGAGCGCCTGGGTGAACGGCGACTCGTAGTAGCGGCGTTCGAAGGCGTTGAAGTAGCCGACGAGATCCTGCGGGGTCCGCCAGTCCGCGCTGACCGGCACGATCGCGGACTCGGCCTGGACCGCCCTGGCGAACACCAGCGGCAGTTGGGTCTTGCCGATCCCGCTGATGCCCTGGAGCAGGTGCAGCCGCGACGCCGACAGCCCGCCCAGGAACATGATCAGGTCGGTTTCGGAGTAGTACATGCGGTACTGCTGCGCCAGGAAGTGCCGCAGCCACCGGACGAACGCGTCCAGCGGCGGCAGCGCGTCGAGCAGGTCGTCGCGCTCCTCGCCGTAGCGGGCGTCCATCGCGTAGCACTCGGGGAAGGGCGAGTCGCCCTCCTTGCGCTCGGACAGCTCCTGGTAGTCGCGTTTCAGTTCCTCCACCCGGCGGTGGTAGGCGTCGGCGGAGGCGGCCAGGGCCTCGTTGGTGACCTTGAGCCGCTCCAGTTCCAGCGCGGTGATCTCGTGGGCGGAGAGCTGTCGCTGCAACTGCTCGTTGCGCGACACCAGGACGGCGCGCTCCTCCCGCCAGCGCAGCTCGGCCTCCTGGAGGGCGGCGAGGCGGTCGAGGGTGTCGGACGGAACCGCCCGCTGCATACGCAGTTCGGCGTTGTCGTCCTTGAGCCGCTGCAGCTCCTGGAGCACCTCCTCGGGGGTGCGGCGGCCGAACGCGCGGTCGATCCGCTCCCGCTCGGCGATCTGCTCCTCCAGCTTCTCGGCGTGCTCGCGCAGCGCGTCGTACCTCTGCTCCAGTTCGCGGCGGCGCAGCTCACCGGCCTCCATCGCCGCCCGCACCCGGTGCTCGACGCGCTCGTCGAGCAGTTCCCGCGCCTCTTCGACGTCTTCCTGCTGTGCCGCCAGCTCGACCTTGAGGGCGCGCAGCCGGGCGCGTTCCTCGGCCAGCGCGGCGGTCTGCTCGGCGAGCTCCTGGCGTTGGGCGTCCAGCTCGGCCCGCAGGGCGGCGCGGGTGCGTTCGTGTTCCTCGGCGAGCGCCCGCTGCTCGGCCTCGACCTCCCGCCGCGCCTTCTCCAGGAGCTTCCTGGCGTCGCCGAGGGCGGTCTCCTTCTCCCGCTCCTCGCGGGCGATCAGGTCCCGTTCGCGTTCCAGGAGGCGCTGTTCCCGCTCGTCCAGCTCGCCGGTGCGGCGGACGACCGACTCCCGATCGGCGGCCAACCGGGCGGTCTCCTCCTCCACCTCGGCCAGGCGCCCGCGAAGCCGCTCCTGCTCGTCGGCCAGTTCGCGTTCCCTGTCCGCCAGCCGCTGCGACGCCTGGCGGAAGGTCTCCAGCTGCGTCGCGGCCTCCCGCCAGGTGGCCTCCAGCGCGGCCGCGTCGACACCGTCCGGCGGCGGCTCGGGCGCCGGGTCGAGCGCCTCGGGGCCGCCCGCCGCGGCGACGGCCTCGGGCAGGGCCTCCGCCAGCTCGGCCGCCACGTTCTCGGCTTTGACGGCCGGCGCGGGCGCCTTCGGCCGGACGGGCGGCTTGGCGGTGGTGTCGATCGGCCGACGGCGTGCCTGCTGGCGTCGCCCTTTCGAGCGATTCTTGGCCATTGGCGGCGGGATCCTTTCTCGGCGGACGGGGCGGTCGGCGGGGGGCGGGGGCGGACGTGCAGGGTCAGCGCAGCGGGATCAGCTCCCGCACGGCGAGGGCGGCCAGCTCGCGGCACCATGGCGCGTCGTGGCGGGTGGAGGGGTCGCGACCGGCGTGCGCGGCGCGGTTGCGCAGCCCGCCCAGCGTGGCGAGCGCGCTGAGCAGGTCGGGCCGCCGGGCCGCCAGGCGGCGCAGCGGGTGGTCGGCGTTGTCGTGCGCGGCCAGCAGGCACAGGGGCGCGGCGTCCTTGACGTACAGGTTGGCGTCGGGCCGGTTCAGCCGGGCGGCGGCGCCGACCAGATCGGTGTGGAACAGGGCCGGGACGGACCGCAGCCCGATCCGGTGGGCGGACTCCTCGATGACGGCCCGGTTGTACTCGGCGGTGCGGCGCGCGTTGGTGAGCCGCTCGGTGGGCGGGGGATAGGCGTCGACCAGCTTGCGGAACAGGATCTCGTACAGCCGGTAGGAGTTCTGCGCCACCCGCTCCAGCGCTCCCGGTCCCTCACCCTCCATGGTGTCGAGATCGATCTCGCTGATCAGGTCGAGGACGCCGGGGTCGTCGCGTATCCCGGCGCCGAACTCGGCGACCAGGGCGGCCTCGATGCCGGCGCGGGCGTCGCGCTTGGCCTCGCGGTACCGATGGGCGACCTGTTCGGTCTCCCGGGTGGTGACGCGGCGGATCCGGTCGGCCAGTTCCGCGTCGGCCCGGGCCGACGCCTCCATCAGCTCCTGGAACATGGCGTTGGTGCCCGCCCCGAACGGGTCGTGGCACCGCAGCGCCCCGCCGGGCGCCGCCTCGGCGAACCCGACGACCAGCACCGGTTCCGGCTCGTCGACGAACGCGACCCGGCTCAGCTCCGGCCCCTCGGTGCCGTCGGGGGCCAGGCGCGGGTCCCCGGCGGGCTCGGACATCTCGTCGGGCAGGGCCGCCGACGCCAGCTTCTCGCGGCGTTCGAACTCGCGCACCTGGTGGACCCTGCGGGCGACGCGGTCCAGCCGGGCCACCTCGATGATCTGCGCCGCGCCCGGCCGGGGCGGCCCCGCGGCAGCCTCGTCTTCGGGCGGGCGCAGCACCAGCGCCTCCGCGGTGTCGGGACGGCCCCGGGTGCCGAACTGCAGCCGGACCGTGGCGGCGTCGCGGCCGATGACGTGGGCGTTGGTGAGCTGCTCGGCCGTGCGGGGCCACAGCTCCCCGGAGCCGGGTGCCTGGAAGACGTGGCACACCGACCACGTGACCTCCTCGGCCAGGGCGCCCGTCCGCAGCGCCCGCCGGCCCTTGTGGGTCAGCTCGCCGTGCAGGTCCAGCAGGCCCTGGTCGACGGCCTGGTCCATGATGTGCGAGCACAGCCGGGGATGCAGGCGGATCCGCTCGGCGATGCTCGCCGGCTCGCGGATTCCGGCCTGGCACAGCCCCAGGACGACCCGTTCGAACAGGTCCAGCCGGCGGCGCGGCATGACGGGTGCGGTGACGCGGTGCGCCCAGGCGGGGAAGGCCACGCACACCCGCGCGTCGCGGTCGCGGGGCGGATCGGCGAACTGGACGACGCGGGCGTTGGCGGGGAACGCCCTAGGCGGCGAAGAATCGGCCATGCTCACCCCCCTGCCTGCACAGCTTCAGGAACTCCGAGAGCGGCTCGACCTGTGACGGCGCCTCGGGCCCTTCGAACAGCGCCGGATCGCCGACGGTGATCAGCAGGCGCTTCTGGCGGCTCATCGCCACGCACAGCCGGTTGCGCAACGTCAGGTGGCCGTAGCGGCGGCGCACCCACCGCTCGTGCTCGGGCGTGCCGGGCGCGGGCACCCGCCCCGGCGGAGACGACCTGGTGGTGGACAGGAACACCACGTCGAACTCCCGGCCCTGGAAGGCGTCGACGCTGCCCACGAGCAGCCGGTCCAGCCGCCGCCCGTGCTGGTCGTAGCGCAGCTCCTCGGCCGGCTCGTAGCCCTGGTCGCCGGGCTTGACCAGGCCGTGCGCGGCGAGCTGCCGATAGATCTCCGACACCTGGTCGGAGTAGAACGAGATGACGCCGAAGCTGAGCGACGGCGCGGCCCGCAGCAGCCGGGCGAGCTGCTCGGCGATGACGCGGGCCTCGGCGGGGCGCCGCCTGCTGCGCCTGCCCATCTCCTTGCCCAGCCGGGCGGGCACCTCCAACCACGCCGCCGCCAGCCCGTCGTAGCCGGGCAGCCCGTGGACGAACTCGGCGTCCGGACGCGGCGAGTCGATCGTGCCGCCGTAGAAGTTGCGGCTGACGAACTCCCCCAGCACCCGGTGCATGCGGAACTGGGTGTTCAGCGTGACGACCCGCCGGACCGGTGACCGCCCGTCCCCCAGCTCCTCGAACAGCCGCTGGAACAGGCTCTCGCGCAGCCGTCCCCGGGCGTCCGGGTCGATGTCCTCAACGTGCTGCTCGACCTCCGGTTCCAGCATGTGCGGAAGCTGGTTGTGGTCGCCCACCAGGATGATCCGCCGGCCCGCGTGGATCAGCGGGATCATCAGGTCCAGCGGGTTGGCGCGGGCCGCCTCGTCGACGATGACGGTGTCGAAGACGACGTCGTCGATGTCGGTCTCCTGCTTGACGTCGCGGACCGCGTTCGAGGCCGCCTGCTGGCAGGTGGTGGCGTAGGAGGCGGTGTAGGCGCGCAGCGTCCACTCGACCGCCACCGGGTCGCCGCGCAGCCCCTCCAGGTAGTCCAGCATGGCCAGCTCCGGGCCGCCGTCGCCGGAGTCGCGGACGTGGTCTTCGAGTTCTTCCACGATCTCGGCGAGCAGGCGATCGACCTCGGGGTCGGCGGCGGCCTGGACGGGCGGCCCGGCGGCGGGCTGGAGCCGTTCCAGGAGCCGGTCGCGGGCGGCGGCCAGGTCGGGCAGGAACGGCGGGGCGTCGCCGTCCTCGTCCCACCCGGCCGCGCGTTCCAGCAGGTCCAGAGCCTCGGCGTCCCCGGCGGCCGCGTCCCGTACCGCCGGGTCGTCGGAACGGTCGGCCAGCGCGCGGACGCGGCGCAGCGCCTTGGCGGCGGCGGCCGGCCCGTCGTCGGCGAACGACTCGGGCACCGTGCGCACCCCGCGCAGGGCGCGCAGCGCCAGCTCGTGCCGGTCGTCGGGGGCGAACACCGAGGGCTGCGGCGCGCTCTCCAGCGTCCACCGCAGCCGCCCCAGCCGGTCGGCCAGACCGGTGGACAGCATGCCCGCGGTCTCCTCCTCGATGTCGCGGAGCAGGGCGACGGTGCCCTCCCGGGCCGTCGGGGCGAGCAGGTAGCCGGCGGAACGGGCCGCGACCCGGCGCAGCAGCCCCAGCGACCGGCCGAGCGCGTTGCCCTCCCCCTCGACCTCGGCGGCGAGCTCGTCGATGGTCTCCAGGCGCCACCGGTCCATCCGCACGGTGGTGCCGCGTCCCATCCGGTCGACCTTCGCGGCGGGCACCCCGAGCACCTCGGAACGCTCGACCAGCTCGTCCACCGCCGCGTGCTGGAAACTGGTGAGCAGGATGCTGCCGCGCAGCTTGGCGTACCCGCGGCCCAGCTCCGCCAGCCGCGTCTGCAGCGCCTTGATGACCTGCGTCTTGCCCGTGCCGGGCGGGCCCTGGATCAGCGCGATGTCCGGGGTGTTCAGCGCGACCCGCAGCGCCTCCTCCTGCATGGGGGTGGGACGGCCGCCGACGAAGCACTCCCGCACGGCGTCGCTGACCGGCTCGACCCTGGTGGGCGGCTGGACGCTGACCGTCTTGCCCTCGAACAGGGCCAGCAGGTTGGGGATGCGGGTGCCGTCGTGCAGGATGCGGTCGAAGGCGTCCTTGCGCCGCTGCATCTGCCGCCGGTCGCCCCGGAACGAGCGGTAGAGGAAGCCCTGCGGCGGGGGCGCCGTCTGCTCGTCGGCGCCGACCCCGGCGATCCGCCGGGTCTTCAGATCGACGAGCCGCATGTCGACGGTGCCGGTGGCGACGTCGGCGTTGACGACGGTGCCGGTCACGGTGTCCTTGTCGAGCCGGTCGTGGATCAGCGCCCAGCCGTCATCGTCGTCCTGCCGGCCGGTCAGCACGGCGGGCAGTTGCGCCGCGGCCTCCAGCTCGAAGTCCTCGTGCGCGTCGAGCCTGTTGCGGGCCTGCTCGGCGAGGGTCAGCTCGTTGCCGTCCTGGGGCGCCGTGAGGTCCAGGTGGAAGCGGTACACCCCTCCGCCCAGGGACTCGCGGGCGGTGTAACGGCCGAAGCCGACCTGCCGGACCTGGCGGCGGACGAACTGGGTCTCCTGCCGGTTGTACTCGTGCCACATGGCCAGGAAGCCCTTGCCCGCGGCCAGGCGGCTGAGCTGCTGGCGCATCTCGGCGCGCAGCTCACCGGCCTTGGAGACGTCGGTGAACGTCACCGCGCAGCGCGTCATCCGCAGCGGCCCGCGGTGGTCGTTGCCGCTGGTGCGGCGGAGCCGGTGCATCACCAGGCGGCCGTCCTCGATCCGCACGTCGGCGATCACGCCGCGTCCGTGGACGCGGTACCCGGTGGGTTCCCCGGGATCGCTCAGCCCCACCGACACGATCATGCGGTCCGGCGCGTCGGGGCCCGAGCCCGGCTGCGGCGGCAGCAGCAGGCGGTCGCGCAGCCAGCGCAGGATCCGGTCGGGGTCGTCGCGGAGCCTGGACCTCATCTTGCCGACGGTGGCCAGCACCCGGTCGCCGACGCCGATCGACTGCGCGGCCATCGGCTCGGCCTGCTCGTAGACGTACAGGCTGAGGCCCAGGCGCAGGGACCGCCGCCCGCCCGACTCGACGATCTGGACGGTCGACAGGACGGCGACGCGGGAGCGGCTGGCCATGGCGTGCCGCAGCCGCTCGCCGTCCTCGTCGGTCTCGGGCGTCACGGTCGCGTGGCTGCCGCCCGTCCTGGCCACCACCTGCCCGGACGGCAACCCGGCGAGTTGCACCTCCTGCAGGCTTCCTTGGGGGCGCTGGAAGGAGTCGGGATTGGCGTTCCAGGTCACCCATACGAACGTCGACGGCCCTGGGAGCGGATCGGTGATCTCGTCACCGCGACGGCCTCCGGGCGATCCGGCGGACCGGCCCTGCTGCCGGGAGCCGCGCCGCCCGCCGCCCTGTCCGCCGCTCTGCCCGCCGCGCTGCCCGCCGGGCCGGCCTGCCCCTCCGCCTCCGCGCGGACGGGACGGCGGGTTTCCGGACCGCGTGCTCATGGACGCTGCCTCCCCTTGACGATGCGGAACCGGAGCACCCGGTGCAGCTGCGACTCGTGCCCGAAGTGCAGATCCCACGCGGGGACGTCCGCGTAGGCGGGCACCGCGAGCTCCCGTCCGGGCTCCACGACCACCGGCGTCCCGCCCCCGGCGGGCGTCAGCCACAGCGGCTCGGCGTCGGCGTTGCGGGTGACCAGCCGCGCGCCCGGCTCCCACAGGAGCCACGCCACCGGCCGGTCGGACCCGGCGGCCAGCCTCGCCGTGCGGGCGGTCACGCACAGCCACCTGCCGCGCGGAACCGCGAGCCCCTCCCCTGCCGAGGCCAGGGCGGTCTCGCCGGGAGTGGCGAGGTGCACCAGGGCGATCAGCGGGTCCGGCGCCTTCGCCCCGCACCACGGACAGTTCTGCGCCCCAGCCAGGTAGGTGTGCGGGCACTGCGGACAGCTCATGGTGAGGTCGGCCGCCGCGTGCAGTTTGGTGCGCCACTCCGCCACGGTCGGCCGCTGCACCGGGTCGAGCCGTCCCGCTCCGAAGGTGCGCTCGGCCAGGCCGCGCAGCCCTGTGGTGAGGACGGCCTGCCGGTTCACCCCGTAGCTGGAGCGGTTGGAGTCGTCGTCGGGGTCGTCGATCCAGGGCAGCTCTCCGGAGAAGGCCTGATCGAGCAGTTCCGGCTCGCCCTCCTCCACCTCGTCCCCGAGGAAGGGGTGCACGAGGGCCAGCGTCTCGAACACCATCACCGCGAGCGAATAGGCGTCGCTGAGACTCGACACCCCCATGCGCGCCGTCACCAGCTCGGGCGCGGCGTACCCGGGCGTGACCAGCGAGGCGTCCGGGACGACCGACTCGACCACGAGGTTGTCGACGTCGATCAGCATCATCTGGGCGTTCTCGACGGACGCCGAGACGAGGATGTTGGCGGGCGACGGGTCGCCGTAGACGATGCCGCGCGCATGCAGCGTGCCCAGCGCGTCGGCGGCGCGGGCCAGCAGGCGCAGCCTGCGCCGCAGCCCGCCGGTGGCGGCGTACCACTCGCCGAGGTCCTGCCGCGCGGGCGCGGCCGCCAGCGACCGCAACGCCACCATGTCGTCCAGCAGTTCCATGGTGTAGCCCACGGCCGGCTCGGCGAGCATGGCGATCGGCCGGGACACGGCGATGCCGTCCAGATCCAGGCGCCGCACCACGCGCAGCCGCCGCCGCAGCCGTTCGGCCGCCCTGGGGGTGCGCGCCGTCACCAGCTTCACCGCCAGCCGGTCACCGGCGGCCCAGACCTCCCCCTGCCCGCCCGCCCCCAGCAACCGGGTCAGCTTGATGGCCCGCGCGTGTTCGTCCCGGACGGTCCTGCCCGTACCGTCCCAGCCTGGTGCGCCCGTCATGATGCCCCGCCGTCCTGCCGTGCCCGCCGTGCCGCCGTCCCCGTTCGCTGTGCCCGTGCCCGTTGGAACGTCAGCCGAGGAGATCGTCCAGTTCGTCCATCGACATGGAGACGTCGTTGGGACGCGCGCTGCGGGCACGCGTGGTGACGCTGAGGGTCACCCAGGAGAAGTACCGGCTCAGCTGGTGCGCCTCGTCCGCGCGGAACGGCGGAATGGCCGGATTGTGGATGAACGCTCTGAGCACGTCGAAGGCGTCCTCGTCCATGTCCTGCCCGACGCCGACCGCCAGCCGGGCGGCCTTGCCGCCGCGCGGCGAGGCCAGCAGCCGCTCCAGCGGTTCGCGCCACTCGTCGGTGGGCAGCCCGTCCGACACCAGCACCAGCGACGGGGTGAACGCGCGCCTGGGCACGACGCTCTCGTCCGCCAGAAGCCGGTCCACCAGGTCGAACGCCTGCCCGAGGGGCGTGCGGCCGTAGGGCCGCATGTCCTGCCAGACGACCTCGGTCGCCGGGGCCAGGGGCTGGTGCAGACTCGCCTGGACGCCCCCGAACGTCACCACGCCCACCACGATCTCGCCCCGCAGCGTGTCCTCGGCGGCGAAGGACCGGATCATCGTCGCGATGCTGCGGTTGAGAACGTCGATCTTGCCTCCCTCCGCCATGCTGCCGCTGACGTCGGCGAGGATCAGCACGGGCAGCGGTCTGGGCGGCGGCGCGACCGGACGCGCCACGACGGGATCGGCCATCGGCTCCCCTTTCACGGTTCCCGCAGCGAAACATTTCAGAGTGCTCTTGATCACTTCATGTGTCAATAATTCGGCAGAAAAACGTGCCGACCTGGGACACGCCGCAACGCTTCCGTTGATCAACTGAATCGGCGGGAAAAGGCGATGTCCCGGGCCTCCAGGTCCGGCAAAATCGGGCGGCCGCGAGCGTGCCGGACGCCACGGCGGGTAGGGGGCGGCCGATCGGAGGGGCTGCGTTGGGCGACCGGTTGTGCCTGGTCACGGGGGCCAGCGGTTACATCGGGGGACGGCTGGTGCCGGAGCTGCTGGACTCCGGCCACCGGGTGCGGTGCATGGTGCGCTCGGCGCGGCGGCTGCGCGACCACCCGTGGGCGGGACGGGTCGAGATCGCCGAGGCCGACGCCACCGATCCGGAGGCGACCGCGCGGGCCCTGGACGGCGTCGACGTCGCCTACTACCTCATCCACGCGATCGGCAGCGGGGGCGGGTTCGCCGGGGTCGACCGGCGGGCCGCGAGCGTGTTCGCCGCCGCCGCGCGCGATCAGGGCGTCGGCCGGCTGGTCTACCTGGGCGGCATGACCCCCGCCGACCGGCTGTCGCCGCACCTGGCGTCCCGGGCCGAGGTCGGGCGGATCCTGCTGGACAGCGGCGTCCCGACGATCTGGCTGCGCGCCGCCGTGATCATCGGGTCGGGGTCGGCGTCGTTCGAGATGCTGCGGTACCTGACCGAGCGGCTCCCGGTGATGGTGACGCCGCGCTGGGTGCGCACCCGCATCCAGCCGATCGCGGTCCGCGACGTCCTGTACTACCTGGTCGCCTGCGCCGACCTGCCGCCCGAGGTGTCGGGGGGCTTCGACATCGGCGGCCCGGACGTGCTCACCTACCAGGACATGATGCGCCGCTACGCCGCCGTGGCGGGGCTGCGGCCACGTGTGATCATCCCGGTGCCGGTGCTGAGCCCGTGGTTGTCGAGCCTGTGGGTCGGGGGGATCACGCCCGTCCCCGGGAGGCTTGCGCGGCCCCTGGTCGAGTCGCTCCGCAACGAGGTGGTGTGCCGCGAGCAGGAGATCGCGCGTCACGTCCCGCCGCCGCCGGACGGGCCGACCGGGTTCGAACGGTCGGTGCGGCTGGCGCTGCGCCGCATCCGGGACGCCGACGTCGCCACCCGCTGGTCGTCGGCGTCCGTCCCCGGCGCGCCCAGCGACCCGCTGCCCACCGACCCGGACTGGGCGGGCGGCAGCCTGTACGTGGACGAACGCACCCGCCGTACGCGCGCCTCCGCCGAGCGGCTGTGGGAGGTCGTCGAAGGCATCGGCGGGGAGCACGGCTGGTACTCCTTCCCGCTCGCCTGGCGGCTGCGCGGAATCATCGACCGGCTGGTGGGGGGCGTGGGCCTGCGCCGGGGCCGCCGCGACCCCCGGCGGCTGCGCGTCGGCGAGAGCGTCGACTTCTGGCGCGTCGAGGAGATCGAACCGGGACGGCTGCTGCGGCTGCGCGCGGAGATGCGCCTGCCCGGCCTGGCGTGGCTGGAACTGGGCGTGGGCGAGCGCGACGGCCGCGCCATCTACACCCAGCGGGCGCTGTTCCACCCGCGCGGCCTGGCCGGTCACGCCTACTGGTGGGCGTTCCGGCCGTTCCACGAGCTCGTCTTCGGCGGCATGTGCCGAGGCGTCGTCCACGCCGCCGAAGACCCGGCCGTGCCCGTCCTCCCCGCCTAGAGCGACACGCCTCGGCCGCCGCCGGATGGGTTACCTTCGGTGTGATCACTAGGAGGTGCTCATGCTGCCGTGGTCGGCCGACCTCGCCGGACGAATCGACGAGCATGTCGTCACCAGCGAGCTGCTGCGCGACAACCCGCTGGGCGACCCGCACGAGCGGCCCCTGTGGGTGTACGTGCCGCCGGGCTACGACGAGGACGACGGCCGCCGCTACCCCACCGTCTACGTGATCATGGGTTTCACCGGCCACGTCGGCATGTGGCGCAACCGCACGCCGTACCGGCAGCCGTTCCCCGAGACGGCCGACGCGGTGTTCGCGCGGGGCGAGGCGCCGCCCGCGATCGTCGTGTACGTCGACACCTGGACGGCCTACGGCGGCAGCCAGTACCTGGACTCGCCGGGCACCGGCCGCTACCACTCCTACCTGTGCGACGAGATCGTCCCGTGGGTGGACGCGCGGTACCGGACGCTCGCCGACCGCGACCATCGGGCGATCACCGGCAAGTCCAGCGGCGGCTACGGCGCGATGATCACTCCGATGCTGCGGCCGGACGTGTTCGGCGCGCTGGCCACGCACGCGGGCGACGCGCTCTTCGAGTACTGCTACCTCCCCGAATTCCCGAAATGCGTGCGGCATCTGCGGAAATACGACGGCGACATCATGCGCTGGTGGGAGGCCTTCCGTTCCCGGGTTCCGTTCACCGAGCCCGAGGACATGGACCTGCTGAACATCCTGGGCATGGCGGCCTGCTACTCGGCCCGCGAGGACGGCACGCCCGAGCTGCCGTTCGACCCGGTCACCGGGGTGCTGCGCGCCGAGCCGTGGGAGCGGTGGCTGGTGTACGACCCGGTGCGGATGGCACCCCGGTACGCCGACGCGCTGCGGTCCCAGCGGGCGATCTGGATCGACGGCGGCACCCGCGACGAGTGGTACCTGGACGTCGGCGCGCAGGCGTTCCACCAGGCCCTCACCGACATCGGCGTCCCTCCGGACGTGGTGCGCTTCGAGCTGTTCGGCGCCGGTCACGGCGGCATCGACTATCGCTACCCGCTGGCGCTGGCCTGGTTGTGCCAGCGCATCGCCCCCTGACCGCTACCGGCCACTGGACGGCCCCCACCGCGCGGACCGGCGGCGGGGGCCTGTCCCGGGGCAGAGACAACGGGCGGGCGCGGGCGTGTGAATCCGGTCTGGGCGGGGCCGCGTGAAGGCCCGGCGTTCGACCTGCTCATAGCGGATTTTCAGGATATTCACTCCATACGCCTTGAATTCCAGTCTTATCTGGATTTATTGACTTCGTCCGCCGCCCGGGGTGCACTTCTGGTCAGCTCATCCGGATGAGCGCACCACCCCCCGTCCCCCACGGCGCGGAGTCCCCGTCACCGCGCCCTCACCTCCCCCGGCGCGGGCCGACCACCGCGCCAAGCGTCCCCGTGCCCCCGCCACGGACGCTCGCGGATGCGGTGCCCCCGCTCGCCGCATCCGCGCACCAGCCACGCGGGCCGTCCTCCCCGGTCAACGCCGGGCCCGCCGCGTCCGCCGCGGAGCCGTCCCACAAGGACCTCCACGGCGCCGCCGCGTCCGGCACTGGAAGGAGCCCCCCAGTGAGACGCCTGTCCGCGCTCGGGACCGCGGCGATCGCCGCCGGTCTCGCCGTGGCGATGTCCGCGCCCGCCACCGGCGCGACGACCCGCGCCGCGTCCGCGCCCCCGTCGCCCACCCCGTCCCCGCAGGCCGCCGCCGCGTCCGCCGACCGGCTGGTGGCGTCCGGCCCCGAACGGCTGCACCGGTCCCCCAAGGACACGATCGTCCGGCGCGGCGTCACGCGCGGCGCCGGCGGGCTGCAGTACGTGGCCTACGAACGCACCTACGCCGGCTTGCCGGTGGTCGGCGGTGACTTCGTCGTCGCCACCGACGCCTCCGGCCGGGTGCTCAGCACCTCGGTCGCCCAGAACCGGACGCTGTCGGTGTCCACCACGCCGAAGCTGACCGCCGAACGCGCCGCCGCGATCGCACGCGGACGGCTCGCCAAGGTGACCGGGGTGTCGCAGCCGCGGCTGACCGTCCTCGCCGAGGGCTCGGGCCGCCTGGTGTACGAGACGGTCGTCGACGGCTCCTACCGGCAGCGGCCCTCCCGGCTGCACGTGCTCGTCGACGCGGCCAGCGGCAAGGTCGTCCAGCAGTGGGACGAGGTCCAGGACGCCGACGACGACCGCAGCTACTACCACGGCGGCAGCCAGAACCCGACCAGCATCAACAGCACCCAGTCCGGCACCACGTACACCATGCGGGACTCCACCCGTCCCGGCATCAGCTGCGCCAACCAGAGCGGCACCGTGTACTCGGGCACCGACGACGTGTGGGGCAACGCGTCCGGCACCAACCTGGAGACCGCCTGCGTCGACGCGATGCGCGCCGCCGCGGCCGAGTCCGACATGGTGCGCGCCTGGCTGGAACGCAACGGGCTGAACGGCAACGGCAGCGGCTGGCCCATGCGGGTCGGGCTGAACCAGGCCAACGCGTTCTGGAACGGCAGCTACGCCAACTTCGGCCGCAACAACGCCGGCACCCGCCAGGCCACGCCCACCGACGTGGTCGCGCACGAACTGGGGCACGGCATCTTCCAGACCACGCCCGGCGGCTCCAGCGGCGGCAACGAGAAGGGCGGGCTGAACGAGTCCACCGGCGACATCTTCGGCGCCCTCACCGAGTGGTACCTCCGGGAACCGCGCGTCGGCGAGCAGTTCTCCGGCACCACCGCCCTGATCAACTACGACCCGCCGGACTACCTGGTCGGCGAGGAGGTCGACCTGGTCGGCAGCGGCCCGATCCGCGACATGACCAACCCGTCGGCCAAGGGCCACCCCAACTGCTACAGCTCCAGCGTCCCCAGCATGGAGGTGCACGCGGCGGCGGGCGTGCAGAACCACTGGTTCTACCTGCTGGCCGAGGGGTCGAACGCCAATGACGCGGCCAACGGCCGTCCCAACAGCCCGACGTGCAACGGCGCCACCGTCACCGGCGTCGGCGTGCAGAAGGCCGGACGGATCTTCATGGAGACGCTCAACCTGAAGACCTCCACCTGGACGCACTCGCTGGCGCGGCGGGCGTCCCTGCAGGCCGTGCTCAACCTGGTCGTGGTCGGCAAGGCCACCTGCACCGACTTCACCCGCACCCGCGACGCCTGGAACGCCGTCAACGTCCCGGCGGCCGCCAACGAGCCCACCACCTGCAGCTGACCCCGCAGGCGGTCGTGCGGGGCGGCACTCGGGGCGCCCCGCACGACCGTATCCTTTCCCCCTCGGAGAGCCGTATGAGATCGCGGAGTCCCATGAGATCGCGCCTGGCCGCGCTGGCCGGCACCGCCGCCCTGACGGCGGCGCTCGCCGCCGCACCCGCCGCCCCCGCCTCGGCGGCGGCCGCACCCGACATCTCGCTCACCAACGTCAAGGCCCACCTGACCCAGTTGCAGAGCATCGCCTCCAGCAACGGCGGCAACCGGGCCCACGGCAGTCCCGGATACCGGGCGTCCCTCGACTACGTCAAGGCACGGCTCGACGCCGCCGGATTCCAGACCCGCATCCAGCCGTTCAGCTACGGCGGCGCCACCGGCTACAACCTGATCGCCGACTGGCCGGGCGGCAACGCCGACGAGGTCCTCATGGCCGGCGCCCACCTGGACAGCGTGACGGCCGGACCCGGCATCAACGACAACGGCTCCGGCTCGGCCGCCGTCCTGGAGGCCGCGCTGACCGTCGCCCGCAGCGGCTACCAGCCGTCCCGGCACCTGCGCTTCGGCTGGTGGGGCGCCGAGGAGCGCGGGCTGGTCGGCTCGCGCTACTACGTCAACAGCCTGACGTCCGCCGAACGCTCCAGGATCAAGGGCTACCTCAACTACGACATGGTCGGCTCGCCCAACGCCGGATACTTCGTCTACGACGGCGACAACTCCGACGGCGTCGGCTCGGGCCCCGGCCCCGCGGGCTCCGCCGAGATCGAGCGCGTCATCCAGGGATACTTCACCGGCATCGGCGTCACGACGCGCGGCACCGACTTCGACGGGCGCTCCGACTACGGCCCGTTCATCCAGGTCGGCATCCCGGCGGGCGGCACGTTCACCGGCGCGGAGGGCATCAAGACCTCCGCCCAGGCCCAGCTGTGGGGCGGCCAGGCCGGGGTGGCGTTCGACCGCTGCTACCACCGCTCCTGCGACACCACCAGCAACATCAACGACACGGCGCTGGACCGCAACGCCGACTCCATCGCCCACGCCATCTGGACCCTGGCCGGAGGCTCCTGACCCCGCTCCCCGCCCCAGGACGGCCCCGGCGCTCCCTCTGCTCGCCGGGGCCGTCCCGTCGCTTGCCGTCGTGACCGGCTGTCGTACCTCGGGGCGACAATGGACGCATGTGCCGCAGCATCAAGACGCTCCGTCCGCCGTACGCCGACGAGGTCACCGACGACGACATCCGGGCGGCCGCGCTCCAGTACGTGCGCAAGATCTCCGGATTCCGCGCGCCCGCGTCCCACAACGCCGAGGCGTTCGAACGCGCCGTCGAAGAGATCGCCCAGAGCACGGCCGCCCTCCTGGCGACCCTTGAGGTGCGCGGCTCCCGCCGCCCCGCCTGACGGCGGTGGTCGCGCCGGCGCCGGGCGCGGTCACCCGGGTTACTGGGGTTGCTCGGGTTACCCCGGTTACTCGGCGGCGACCAGCTCGGCGATCTGGACGGCGTTGAGCGCGGCGCCCTTGCGCAGGTTGTCGCCGGAGCAGAACAGCGCCAGGCCGTTGTCCACCGTCTCGTCGCGGCGGATGCGGCCCACGTACGTCGGGTCCTGACCGGCGGCCTGCAGCGGCGTCGGGATGTCCGACAGCACCACGCCGGGCGCGCCGGCCAGCAGCTCGCGGGCCCGCTCGGGCGTGACCGGACGCTCGAACCGGGCGTTGATCTGCAGGGAGTGGCCGGTGAACACCGGGACGCGCACGCAGGTGCCCGACACCTTCAGGTCCGGGATCTCCAGGATCTTGCGGCTCTCGTTGCGGAGCTTCTGCTCCTCGTCGGTCTCCGCCAGGCCGTCGTCCACGATCGAACCGGCCATGGGCAGCACGTTGAACGCGATGGGCCGCGCGTACACCCGCGACTCGGGGAACTCGACCGCCGCCCCGTCGTGGGTGAGCCGGTCGGCGCCCTCCACCACCTTGCGGGCCTGCTCGTGCAGCTCGGCGACGCCCGCCAGGCCGCTGCCGGACACCGCCTGGTAGGTGGAGACGACCAGCGCGGTCAGCCCGGCCTCCTCGTGCAGGGGCCGCAGCACCGGCATCGCCGCCATGGTCGTGCAGTTGGGGTTGGCGATGATCCCCTTGGGACGGGCCGCCGCGGCGTGCGGGTTGACCTCGGAGACGACCAGCGGCACGTCCGGGTCCATCCGCCAGGCCGAGGAGTTGTCGATGACGACCGCACCGGCCTCGGCCACGCGCGGCGCCAGCTCCCTGGAGGTCTGCTTGCCGGCGGAGAACAGGACGATGTCGAGCCCGGAGTAGTCTGCCGCGGCGGCGTCCTCGACCGTCACCTCGGTGTCCCGCCACGCCATCGTGCGCCCCGCCGAACGGGCGGAGGCGAACAGCCGCAGCTCGTCCACCGGGAACCCGCGCTCGGCCAGGATCCTGAGCATGACGCCCCCGACCTGCCCGGTGGCACCGACGATCCCGATTCTCATGCCGCTCCCTCTGTTAATCGCTTGACCTGCGGCAACGAGTCTGCCGACGAGGTCGTCCAACGTCCAGTGAATAACCCTTCGCGGTTCCCTTGAGCAGGGCTTCACCGACCCCGGTGTCGGCGGCGGGGGCACAAACGACCATAACGCCCAGGCCCGCGTGCCCCCTTCCCACGGGGTCGTTCAGTCCAGGGCCGCCCCCAGCGAGACGGTCTCCGTCCCGCCCGCCGGACGGAGCCGGAACGCCAGGAGGGTCGCGAGCACCGCGAGGCATCCGGTGATGACGAACGTGACGACCAGCGCGGTGTGCGTCCGCCCGCCGTGCGCATGCGCGATCGCTATCGTCGCGCCGCCGATGCCGCTGACCACGGCGGTGGCGAGGGTCTGCGCGAGCTGCAGGGCGGCGCCGATCTCGCCCTGCCGGGCGGCGGGCGTGCGCTCCGTCGTCTCGGTGGTGGCCGCGTTGAACGCCACGCCCATGCCGACACCGCCGATCGCCCATCCCACCACGGCCGTCAGCGCGGGGACGGCCCCGGCGAGCACGCCGAAAGCCATGACCACCAGCCCGGCCAGCAGCACCAGCGAGCCCAGCACCATGCTCGCCGTGCGGTCACCGCGCCGGGCGCCGTCCCGTCCCGCCTGAAGCGCCGAACCCGCCACCCAGGTGAGCGCCCCCGCCGACAGCCCGAGCCCGGCCTCGGCGGCGCTGACGCCCCGCAGCTCGGTCAGGCCGAGCGGCAGGAACGCCTCGCTGCCGAAGTACACCCCGCACAGCAGGAACCGCAGCGCGACGCCCGCGCCGACGCCGCGCCTTGCGGTGAGCGTCCCCGCCGGGGTGACCCGCCTCACCGCGACCACGGCGACGGCCAGGCCGAGGACGGCCAGCACGACGAGCGGCACCGGCCGGTCGAGCAGCAGCGCCTGGATGAACAGGCCCGTCCCGGCGGTGAGCAGGACACTGGCGGCGACTGGCCCCTTCCACCACGGCCGTTCGACGCCGCCCGCCGGGGCCTCGTCCGCCGGGGCCTCCCCCGCCGGGGATCCTCCGGCGGGCCGCAGCGCGCGGGCGCCCGGCAGCGTCAGGACGGCGGCGACGGCGACCAGCGGCGGCAGCAGCACGAACACGCCGCGCCAGCCGACGCCGTCCGCCACCACCGCGGCGAGCGTCGGGCCGATGAGCGAGGGCACGGTCCAGGCCGAGGAGAGCAGGGCGAACATGCGGGCGCGCAGGCGCTCGGGGTACGCCAGGCCGATCATCGCGTAGGCCATGCCCATGACGGCGCCCACGCCCAGCCCCTGGGCGAACCGTCCCAGCAGGAACACCGGCCACGATCCGGCGGCCCCGGCCAGCGCGCACCCGGCCGCGAACACCAGCAGCCCGAGCGCCAGCGGCCGTCCGGGACCGCGCCGGTCGGCGTCCCGTCCCGCGGCGACCGCACCGAGGATCTGCGCGAGCATCAGCGCCGACAGACCCCATCCGTAGGCGTCCAGTCCGCCGAGCCTGCCCGCGATCTCGGGCAGCACCGTCGCCACGCCCAGGGACTCGAACGCCACAAGTCCCACCGAGAGCACGACGCCCGAGGTCAGCGCCCGATGACGCGCCGAGAAGACGCCGTCGTCCACCTGCCGGGCCATCCCTCCACCCCTCCCGTTATTACGTTCCGTTCCGGATCGGAATGAAATATCCCCCTAGACTGGCCCCATGGTCAAGGGCTCGGGACGCACCACCGCCTCCGCGGCGGCCGACGCGACAGGCGGGGAACGCACGCGACGTGCGGGACGGCCGCGCGACACCCGCATCGACGACGCCGTCCGCCGGGCCACCCTGGACACGCTGCGCGAGACGGGCTACTCCGGGCTCACCCTCGAAGGCGTCGCCGCCCGCGCCGGCACCACCAAGCCCGCCATCCGGCGCCGCTGGCCCACCCGCCGGCACCTGATCGTGGACGCCCTCGCCATGACGATGGGCACCGCCCCCACCCCCGACACCGGATGCACGCACTGCGACCTGGTCGAGGGCATCGGCACGCTGACCGACGCCTTCACCGGCGACCCCGTGGTCCGCCGCACCCTGCCCGGCCTGATCGCCGACCTCGGGGACGACCCCGAGCTGGCCGAGTCGTTCTTCACCCGGCTGTTCCGTCCGCGCCGCGCCACCACGGCCGCCGCCCTGCGGCGCGGCGTCGAACGCGGCGACATCCGTCCCGACGCCGACATCGACCTGCTGCTCGACATGCTGGCGTCCACCACGTACTACCGGGCGCTGTTCGGCCACCTGCCGATCACGCCGCGGCTCGCCGAGGACGTCGTGGAGGTCGTCCTGTCCGGGGTCGCCACCGAGCGGTGGCGCGGCGGCCACCGCTGACGTCCCAGGGGCACTTCAGGGGTCAATCAGGGCAAATCCCTATGTAAGGGTCGCGGCGCACTGGGCATGATCGAGGCATGGACATGGAGAAGAGCACGGACCGGCGGCTGCGCCGCACCCGCGACGGCCGCATGATCGCCGGAGTCTGCTCCGGCGCCGGCCGCTACCTGGGCGTCGACCCCAACATCCTCCGCGTGGGACTGGCGGTGTTCACCGTCTTCGGCGGCGCGGGGGTCCTCCTGTACGCGATCGCGTGGCTGCTCATCCCCGAGGAGGGCGCGCCCACCTCCCTCGCCGAGGACCTGATCAAGAAGGGCCAGGAGTCCCCCGCCGTCCAGGACGCCGTCCAGAAGGCCAAGGACTCCCTCAACAAGACCCGCACCCGCACCTGACGCCCCGCCGACCCGTGAACGGCGGTCAGGGAGCCGGGTGGATGGTGGCGGCGCGGTCGCCCTCGGCGGCGTCCGGGCCGGACGGGGCACGGCCGTTGGACTGCGCGCGGCCGTTGGACGCCGCGCGCGCCGCCGAGGCGGGCCTGGCACGATCTGCGCCGTCACCGGCGGACGGTTCGGCGCCGGGGGCGTGGCTCTGCATCGACGCGATCACCTCGGGCCGGACCTGGTTCCACACCAGCGTCAGCATCGTGGCCGCCGACAGGCCGAGCGCGCCCGCCAGCGCCACCACCGTCTGCGGGCCGAGGAACTGCGCCGCCGCCCCGCCGATCAGGATCGCCAGGCCCTGCCCGGCCAGGATGCCCGACTGCGCGAGCCCGAACGCCTGGCCGCGCCCCGACGGCGGCACCGCCGCGACGAACGCCGCGTTGGCGGCGAGCTGGTAGGCGCTGCCCGCCCCCGCCAGCGCCCACAGCGCCACCACCGCCCACAGCGGCGGATGCACGGCGGCCCCGATGAGGGGCGCGCACGCCAGCATCGACATCCAGCCCATGGCGCGGATGCGGTTGGACGGCCGCACGCACCGGCTGAACACGAACGCCCCCGCGACCATCCCCGTCGGCATGGCCGACATCAGCAGCCCCACCGTCACCGCACCGCCGTCGAACGTCGCCGCGTACGGGGCGGCCAGCCCTTCGGGGACGACGTAGAACGCGCACAGCCACGCGAACGACACCAGCGAACGCAGTGTCGTGTCGCCGAACACCAGCCGCGCCCCGTCCCGCGTCCCGCGCCACAGCGCCAGCGACTCGCGCTCGCGCCGGCGCGGCGCCGGACGCCCCCGCATCCCCACCACCAGGATCACCGCGGACGCCCCGAAGGTCACCGCGTTGATCGTCATCGCCTGGTAGGTCCCGACGGCCGCGACGATCGCGCCGCCGGCCAGGAAACCGAGCATCTGCGTGGCCTGGTGGGTGATGTTGTTGATCGCCGACCCGGCGACGTAGCGGTCGCCGGACAGCACGTCCGGCAGCAGCGCCGCCCGCGCCGCGGTGAACGGCGCGCCCAGCAGCACCACCAGGCACACCAGCCCGCACAGCGTCCAGAACGGCATGGACTGCAGCGCCATCAACGCCACCAGCCCGGCGCGCAGCAGGTCGCACACCACCATGACGGTGCGGCGCGGGAACAGGTCGGCCAGCCCCGACAGGACCGGCCCGCCCACGATGGGCGGCAGGTAGGTCAACGCGTAGGTGACCGCCGTCAGCAGCGCCGAGCCGGTGCGGTCGTACACGAGCACCGCCAGGGCCACCTGTGCCAGCTGGTCACCGATGAACGACAACGCCTGCGCGAGCCACAGGGCACGGAACTCGCCGACCGCGAAGACCTCGCGGTAGGTGGCCTGCACCTCCGGCGGACGCCGATGCCGGCCGCTCTGCCTTTCCGCCACACACGCTCCAGCAAGGTTCGGAGAACCCCCCTATTAACTCACGCTGCGTGGCAGTTATGTGACCTACCGTACCCGATTGAAGAAAGACTTCACCTCAGAAGCCCCTCGGGCCACCTCAGTATCCGAGGTCGTGCAGCCGCTCGTCGTCGATCCCGAAGTGGTGTGCGATCTCGTGCACCACTGTGATACGCACCTCGTCGACCACATCGTCGGGCGTCTCACAGATTGCGAGGATCTCGTTGCGGTAGATCGAAATGTGATCGGGCAGTACACCGCCGTACCAGTCGCCCCGCTCCGTCAGGGGTACGCCCTGGTACAGGCCGAGCAGGCCGGGTTCGGGCGCGTCGTCCTCAACGACGATGACGACGTTGCGCATGACCCCGGTGAGCTCGGCCGGGATGGTGTCGAGAGCCTCCCCCACCAGGTCCTCGAACGCCTCTCGCGACATCTCGATCACAACCCCCATTGTGCTCGACGGAAGGGAGCCCCCGGTGCCGGACCGCCTCCGCGCCGTTTCGTCGACGTTCCGTTCCTCCTGGTCCCGTGTCCGCGCGTCCCGCGTGCCGGCGGCGATCACCGCGTCCCGCTGGCCCCGCCTCCTCGCGGTGCTGCTCGTCGGGCTGGCCGGCGGCCTGGTCGGCCTGCTGCTCGGCGGCCGGGTCGAGACCGCCGTCGGCCCGACCGACGTGTCGCTGGCCCTGCGCCCCGCCTGGAGCGGCGGCACGATCGTCCGCATTCCGCCGCTGGGCGCGCTGCACCTGGACACCCACTGGGGCCCGGTGGCGCTGGAGGCCCGCGTCACCGCCCTGCGCCCCGAATCGGCCCGGTCGCTGATCGAGGGGAACGGCGACCTGTCCGACATCACCGACCAGATCACCGACCAGCTCCGGCACGGCGTCATGATCCTGCTGCTGCGCGCCACCGCCCTCGCCGTGGTCGTCGCCCTGCTCGCGGGCCTGCTGGTCTTCCGCTCCTGGCGGCGCGCCCTGCTCGGCACCGGAGCGGCCGTCGCCGGCCTGGTCTCCCTCGCCCTGCTGTTCTGGACGACGTTCAACCCCCAGGCGATCGCCGAACCCCGCTACACCGGCCTGCTGGCCAACGCCCCCCAGGTCGTCGGGGACGCCCGCAGCATCGTCGAACGCTTCTCGGCCTACCGCGCCCAGCTCGCCCGCCTCGTCGGCAACGTCTCCAAGCTCTACAGCGTCACCTCGACGCTCCCCACCTACGAGCCCGACCCCTCGACGATCCGCGTCCTGCACGTCTCCGACATCCACCTCAACCCGGCGGCCTGGTCGGTGATCCGCTCGGTCAGCACCCAGTTCAAGGTGAACATGATCATCGACAGCGGCGACCTGACCGACCACGGCAGCCGCCCCGAGGACCGGTTCGCCGACGAGATCGAGTCGCTCAAGGTGCCGTACGTCTTCATCCGCGGCAACCACGACGCGCGCGGCACCCAGCGCGCCGTCGACCGCCAGAAGAACGCCGTCGTCCTCGACGACACCGTCCAGGAGATCGAGGGCCTGCGCGTCTACGGCGTCGGCGACCCCCGCTACACCCCCGACAAGACCACCCGCGACGACGACGTCGGCGCCGAACAACTTCGCGCCCGCGGCGCCCAGCTCGCCGCCAAGCTCCGCGCCTCCGGCACCGTCCCCGACCTGGCGATCGTCCACGACCCCCACGAGGCCGCGGGCTTCTCCGGGACGACCCCCCTCATCCTGTCCGGCCACACCCACCAGCGCTCCACCACCATCCTGCCCACCGGCACCCGCCTGTTCGTCCAAGGCTCCACCGGCGGCGCCGGCATGCGCGGCCTCGAAAAGGAACAACCCACCCCCATCGAGCTGTCCATCCTCTACTTCAGCCGCACCGACCACCGCCTCCAGGGCTGGGACGACCTCCGCCTGGGCGGCCTGGGCCTCACCTCCGCCCAGATCGAACGCCACCTGGAACCCCGCCCCGACCGCACCATCTCCCCCTCACCACCCGCCACGCCCACCGTCTCCCCGTCCTTCCCGTCCCTCCCGCCCTCCGAGTGGCCCACCACAACGCCCCTGTCCCCCCGCCCGTCCCGCCAAGGGGGATAACCCCTTATGCGTCCCGCGAGGTTGTCCCCTATGCTGGAGCAGTCCAGTGGCACCGCCACGGAGGCCCCCTTCGTCTAGCGGCCTAGGACGCCGCCCTTTCAAGGCGGTAGCGCCGGTTCGAATCCGGTAGGGGGTACCAGAGAAACCGCAGGTAGACCTGCACCCACCCTCAGGATCGTTCGCCCGTCATCCGTCCGCGGGACTCGACGTGGTCGTGCTCCCCGCGTGCGCGGGGAGCACGACACCATTGCCCGCATCATGGCCGACACGCGGGGATGGTCCCAGCTGCCGTCGGCACTCGGGAGGGGCTAGAGCCCGTCTTCGTATCCGATCGAGTTGATCGAACGATCTCAACGCCAGGGGCGCAGGGCTGTGGACAAGGCTTCACGGCCGAGCGGCTCTTTCCAGGCCGGGTACCCGTCGGGCCTGATCAGCAGCGGTTCTCCGGATCCCTTGAGCTCGCTCACAAGGCGGCTGTCCACAGGCTCGCCTGCGACATCGGCCAAGATCGGGCGACCCGTGCGGAGGTGCTCGAACAGCCGCGTCCCGTCGGGCAGCTCCCGGTCGGGTACGCGCGATCCGAGTCCATAGGAGATGTCCAGCCCTGTGATCATCATGGCGATCTCCCGGTTCGCGTCCGGTGTCGCGAGCATGTCGCCCACGTGCGCTCGAAGCGCATCCACATGCGCGCCGGGGGCGCTCAACGCGCTCTGCGCGCGCGTGTTCGACAGCACCCGGGCGCCCACGGGGTGCCGCTCTTCGTGGTACGTGTCGAGCAACTCCTCGTCGGCACTCCCTCGCACGACGAGCGCCAGCTTCCAGCCGAGATTGAACGCGTCCTGCAGCCCGGTGTTCAGCCCCTGACCCCCGGCCGGCGAGTGGACGTGCGCCGCGTCCCCGGCCAGCAGCACACGCCCGGAGCGATAACACGCCGCCTGCCGCGCGACGTCGGTGAAGCGCGAGATCCACCGTGGACTGTGCATGCCGAAATCGGTGCCCGCCACTCGAATGAGCATCGCCCGCAGATCTTCGAAGCCGATGGCCGTCGAGTCGGCGACGGTCGCGCCGGCCTCCTCCACGATCACCCGCCGCCACCCCTCCTCGAAGCCGAGCACCGAGAAGTTCCCCCGTGGCGTTCGCTGGATCAGAAACTGCTCCGCGGGCGGTTCGGCGAGTTCGACGTCCCCGAGGATCGACGTGATGGTCGCCGGTGTGCCCGGAAAGTCGATGCCCGCCAGCCGGCGCACCACGCTGCGGCCACCGTCGCAACCGACCAGATAACGCGTCTCCACGGACCCGGCCGTGGTCTCGACCACGACCGACTCCGCGGCTGCCAACGTCCCTGCGGTCGGCGACGCCGCACCCGCCGACGTCGGCCCTGGGCGCAGGCCCGTCACCTCGACCCCGCGGCGAATCCGAACGCCCAACTCCCGGGCGCGAGCCTCGAGCAGCCGCTCGATCCGGCGCTGAACGATCACCAGCAGGAACGGATACCGGGTCGGCAGCCCCGACAGGTCGAGCGGCAGTCCGGCGAAGCGCGTACCCGGCAGCGGACGCCCCTCAGCCAGGAACGGGTCGAGCATCCCCCGCTGATCGAGCACTTCCAGCGACCGCGGATGCAGCCCGCCCGCCCTCGAGTCACGCGTGGGCTCGGTGAGCCTTTCGACCACCAGCACGTCCACCCCGGCCAGCCGCAGCTCGCACGCCAGCATCAGGCCGGTGGGGCCGGCACCGGCGATGACTACGTCCTCCATGATCGCTCCCTAACAAGGGTAGAGTGATCTCTAACGACGTTAGATTAAGCTCTAACGGTGCTAGGCTGTCAATCGTGGCCCTCACACCCGACCTGATCGCCCGGACCGGCCTGCGGCTGCTGAACGACGTCGGCCTCGACGGCCTGACCATGCGGGTGCTCGCCAAGGAGCTGGACGTCCAGGCGCCCACGCTCTACTGGCACGTCAAGAACAAGCACGAACTGCTCGACCTGATGGCCGGGCTGATCATCGCCGAGGCGACCGACGGCGTCGAAGGCCCCCGTCGCAACGAGACCTGGCAGCAATGGATCGCCGGCCTCGCACGCAGAATGCGCGACGCGATGCTTCGCTACCGCGACGGCGCCAGGGTCACTGCCGGGTCCTACTCGACGGGTCCGTCCATCGGGCGGACGTTCGAACTGGTTCTGCGTACGCTCACCGACGCCGGCTTCTCGACCACCGAGGCGGCCCGCGCGTTCCCCGCCGTCCTGCACTACGTCGTGGGCTTCACGATTGAGCAACAAGCGCGCACGGGCGAGAATTACGAAGGCCCCAACCCCTATGCGCAGAAGATGACCATCGACGAAACCCGGTATCCCCTGACGGCGAGCGTGACGAAGGAGCTCTCCGCCGTCGACAGCGACGACAATTTCGAGTACGGCCTGCACATCGTGTTGGCGGGTCTTGAGACCGTTCGTCAGAAGGTCAGCGGATAACGCAAGAAGTCAGCCAACGGCATTGGGTGGTGATGGCGCAGTAGGTAGCGCGCGAGTCAGTGGCGCACGTTCTACAGCGTCTCGCTGACCCAGTGCCAGCCACGGTCGTTCTTCTGCGCGTGGACGAGGTGGGCGCCACTGGAAGCCGCGAGTTCTGAGATCGTCCGAATCAGCTGACGATGGAAATCACCGGGCGGCCGGCCAGAAGCCGACCCCTCCAGGAGCGCCACGGTGACCCGCGCCTCGTCCCGGAGCTGCGCGGTCAGCCGACCGGTGTCGTCAAAGCGAATCAGGACGATCGCATCGGCGCGAACCATGTCGCGACCATCATGGGCCACGATCCACACATCGGTCGCCGTTCCACTCATGACCATCATCTCCTAGGTTCGGGAACCGCAATCCGCCAGGTCACGCACCCGCCGCGTCGTCAACGCGGCCACCCGGTGGGCGTTCGCGGAGAAATCGGGCCACTGCCCCCTAGGTCATCGGCAGGGCAGCGTGCCGACGCGGTCGGTTTCCATGTCGAAGGCGTGGAGCACTGCGTGCAGTTCGCTGCGTTCAGTCGAGGTGATCCGCGCGTCGTGCATGTACAGGGCCATGACCAGTTGGTCGATGGCTTTCGCCCACCGTCCACTGGCCGCGCAGCCGGTGACGCGTCGCAGCGCCCAGTGGGGCAGCCGGTCGGGGTGGCAGCAGGGTGCCTCAGGGGCTGCGCCAGGTCGCGGCGTGCCGTAGGGCTCTGATGCTGTATGCCGGGGGACGGTTTGCCGCCGGGCTGCGGCGGGGCGGGCAAGACGAGCAGCCTGAGAGCTTGGTCAAACACACCCATACCAATTGGTTCTCCTATTGGGTCTCCTATCGCTTTTCTGGTGAGGTGGCGATGCTCGCCGCCAGCGGCGACGGGTGCCCCTTCTTGTCCTTTGTGAGTAGGCCATGGCGTCGTCAGTCACTGAGAGGCCCGGCCTGGTGTCAGGGCCTGTGGCAGCGGCTGCGTGAGTGATTCGGACAGGGCTGCGTAGGTCCGGATCAGCGCGTGGGTGCCGTCGCGTTAAGTGACGGGCTCCTGGACGGCCGGGGCGGTGGAGATGTCGCAGGTGGCCAGGATCTCCTCGGGCCGGACGCTGGCCGCCCCGGCGGCCGATCCGCTCAGCGCGGCATATGCGCGTGCCTGCGTCGCCTCGGGCGGCACCACCAGCAGCAGGAAGGTGTCCATCCGGCCCCGGATCACAATGATCATATGGCCGAGCCCCGGAAGGCCGCCTACCTTCACCTTCCGCCCGGCGACGGTGATGTCGCCCGGCACGTGCTCCCAGTAGCCGGTGTCGACGGCGAGATGCGTCACCCTGCCCAGGTGCCCGGCCAGGCCGACGACCAGTGCCGGCAGTTCGGCACGGGCGTCACGTGAACGCGGCCACCAGCCACCGTCCAGAGCTCCGCGATGCTCAGCGCCCACCGCCAGCCTCAACCGCGCCTCAGGAGGCCAAGAATCAGCTTCGGGGGCAATGGTGAAATCGTTTATGTCGTGGGCCATGACATCGGCCCCGTCCTCGGCTAAAAAGCCGGATAGACAATCGCCCTGGGTGACGCTGACATCGACTACCAGCGCTCGAGTAACCCTTGGTAAATCAACCCTACGTCGCATGACACCGGAAAGCGAACGCTTTCTCCGCCACCTGACCACCTCCCAGGCGACCGAGAGACACCGGCGAGGAGACCGTCAGGCCGAAGGGGAAGCGACCGGGCGCTGAGAGCCCGTCCAACACCCTGCTGGCGGCGGACCGTCCGGGCCGCCATCCCGTCCCAGCAGACCTGATGCGATCTCAGGCGTAATCTCGGGGTAGGTGGATCTGCGCTGGCGCTGACTGCTGTTCCGTCGCCTGGTGCGGGCCGGTATCAGCCGGCGCGGTCACCTGACTGGGGGAACGGCATGGCGGAGCGTCCGGCCGGTGGACATGGTGAGGGCCTGCGGTGGGCGGCGGAGCCCGGGTTCTGGCGGGAGGTGTTCGACCACCTGGGCGCGGGTCTGGCGGTGGTGGACTCGACCGGCCGGATCGCGGCGGTCAATCCCGCCGCGGAAGAACTGCTGGGCCGCACCGCGGCGGCGATGTTGGGACGGAACTTCCACGACCTGCTGCACCGCGGCGCCCACGGAGCGACGCCACCCGGGGTGCAGTGCCCACTCCTGACGGCTCTGTCCCAGGGCACCGCCGCCCACGCCGAGACGGACGGCTTCACGCGCGGTGACGGACGGCTGGTCCCCGTCACCTGGTCCGGCGCTCCCGTGATCAAGGACGGCCGCGTGGTGGGCATGACCGTCCTGTTCGCCGACATCACCGCCAGCCAGGCGGCACGCGCCGACCGGGCGGCGCACGTGCTCGCCCTGGAGAATCGCACCGGCCGGTTGACCCTGGTCGCGGAGATCACTTCGGTTCTGACCCAGCCCCTGCACACCGAGGAGGCCCTGAGCCGGCTGGGCCGCCTGCTGGTGCCTCGCCTGGCCGACTGGGCCGCCGTGGACCTGCGCATCGAATCCGGGCAGGTCCGCAGGGTGGCGGTCACCGGCCCCGAAGGCCGGGACTTCGATCAGGAGGCGTGGCAGGGCCCCCTGCCGCCACCTGCCGAACACTCCCGTTCCCCGCTTGTGCGGGTCCTGCACAGCGGCGAGTCCGCCGTGCTGGGGCGGCAGGAGATCACCGCACCGCCCGACTCCTCCCTGGCCGCCGTCCAGGCCGGATTCCTCCAGGCGATGGGCGCCGTCTCCGCCGTCGTCGTGCCCCTGGGCACCGCCCGGCAGATCACCGGCGCCCTCACGCTGGCCCGTACCGACCCCGCCCGGCCCTTCGACACCACGGAGCTGGCGCTGGCCCGCGACATCGGCCGCCACGTCGGCCTCGCCATCGACAACGCCCGCGTCTTCGGTCGCCAACGCGAGATCGCCGAGGCCATGCAGCGCAATCTGCTCGCGCCCCCGCCGCAGCCCGGTCCGTTGCGCCTGTCCGCCCGCTACCAGCCCGCCCCTGCCGGCTCCCAGGTCGGCGGCGACTGGTACGACGCCTTCCTCCTGCGCGACGGCGCCACCGCGCTGGTCATCGGCGACGTCGTCGGCCACGACCTGACCGCCGCCGCCGGCATGGCGCAGCTCCACGGCACGCTGCGCTCGCTGGCCTGGGACCGCACCGGCCCGCCGAGCGCCATCATCGACCGCCTCGACGAAGCCATTCCCAGCATCACCGACGTCCCCATGGCCACTGCGATCCTCGCCCGCGTCGAAGGCCCCGAAAACGGCCCGTGGCGCTTGCGCTGGACCAACGCCGGCCACCCGCCGCCCCTTCTGGTCACCCGAGACGGACGCGCCGAGTACCTCGACCAGGGGCGGGGTCTGCTCTTGGGGACCGGCCTGGGCAGCGACGGCCGTCCGGACGCCACCGAGCCCCTGCCGCCCGGTTCCACGCTCCTGCTCTACACCGACGGCCTGATCGAAGTGCCTGGTACCGATCTGGACACCGGCCTGGAACGCCTGCGCCGCCACGCCGCCGCCCTCGCCCACCACCCCTTGGAGGACTTCTGCGACCAGATCCTGAACCGCAAGCCCGCCAGCAACACCGACGACATCGCCCTGCTGGCTCTGCGGATCCCTCAGCCCACCTCGCGACGGTAGAGCCCCGAGGAGCGCTTGAGCGGGCGTGGTCGAGCAAGGCACAGACAACGCGTGCCGATCCGTGACGTAGGACCTGCGTCTGCATGGTCCTAGGCAAAGTCTGGGGTGGGCAGCCCGAGGACTCAGGCGAGCGCCTCCCCGCACTCGTGTCGGCCCCATGGACCACCCGGAGCGTCCGACCTCCAACTTGGGCCTCCGCACCGGCATGGGCAGCCCGCCGAGCGATCACAGAATCTGCCGATCGGTGCCGTTCTTCCCGGACACGCGGGCCGCGATCACGTTGGCCAGGTTGATGACGACCGCGCTGGTGTCGGGCTCACGGCTGGAGCGCGCCCGGGTCAGTACCAGGCTGCGGCGCTCGTTCAGAGCGCGGGTGATGACCTCAACTGCTTGTCCCATCCCTTCGAAGTCGGCGGTGACGAAGGAGACGTCGTCGCCTCCCACCGGATGGATGCGAATGATCAGTTCCGGGTTGTCTGACGTCTCGTCCGGCATGGTCGTCCTCCTTGGTAGACGCCGGGTCATCGCCGGCGATGCGGCGCTCGCACCCGGCGAACGCCTTCTGGAGGGGCCTTGGAAAGCCGGCATCCGGCCGGTCCGGACATCGCCGCACGGGTGGCGCCCTCCTTACGTCTTGCCCCTACAAGGGCATCGAAATCGGTCATAGCTCCCGCCGCGCCACGGTCGCATGGCGGCCAGGGCCAGCCAGCGGCATTGAAGGGCGAACACGCGCCCCGGACCCTCGTCGCAGGGCTGAACGAAGCAGCACGAGGCAGATTCGCGCCCCGTGCCGCCTCACACGCCACGACAAAGCCGACGCCAGCCGTTCCGACGCGCCTCACGGGCCCATCAAAGGGCACGCCCTCGCCGACTACTCCGTGGCAGCGTGCACTGGCTGACACCGCCTCCAGCCCCAGCCGATACAGCCCGGCAGCGTCCAGACGTGCACCGCGCGCCGTCTGTTGGCGCTGTCTCCGGCGTAAGCGGATACGCCGGTACGTCGGGCGATGCCAGTCAGGGTGAGAACGAAGCCGCGGTGATCGAGTGAGCCGTGGACGGTTGGCGCGAGGCGGAGGACCGAAGCCCTGACAGCGCGCCGAGCCAGGGCGACCGCCGCGGCCTCCGCCGGGGCACGACGCGCCGCCGGGTCGGGTGCGTCTTGATCGGCGCCGACCCGTCCCGGCGGGAGCACCAGCGTGCCCGAGGTGTCCGCGAAGGGCTTGTCCTAGCCGGCTGGCGCGTCGCCTACCGCGTTGATCTCGCGAAGATTGATCGCGGCGGCGTCCACGTGCGCTGGCGCGTTATGGAGGGAGCCAGATAAATCACACCATCTGCCTCCTCCCCGCGTCTCACAGCACGTCCAGGTCGTCCAGGCTGCCGCGCCGGACCTCGGCACCGACGTCCCAGAACGCCTTGGCGGCACAGCCGCCACACAGTGCCTTAGCGGAGGCATCACGCAGCACCCCGGCACAGCCGCCACACAACGCCCCGGCACAGCCGCCACACAACGCCCCGGCACAGCCGCCACACAACGCCCCGGCACAGGCATCACGCAGCACCCCGGCACAGCCGCCACGCGGCGCCCCGGCACAGCCATCACACAACGCCCCGGCACAGCCGCCACACAACGCCCCGGCACAGCCGCCACACAACGCCCCGGCGCAGGCGCCAGACAACGTCCCGGCGCAGGCACCACGCAGCGACCCGGCGCAGGCGCCACACAGCGCCCCGGCGCAGGCACCACGCAGTGACCCGGCGCAGGCGCCACACAGCGCCCCGGCGCAGGCATCACGCAGCGACCCGGCGCAGGCACCACGCAGCGCCCCGGCGCAGGCACCACGCAGCGACCCGGCGGAGGCGTCACGCAGCGTCTTGGCGGAGGCGTTGGAGCGGGTCAGGGCGAGGGGGACATGCCCGGCCGCGTGGAGTACTGCCAGGTTCTGCTATTGGCTCGTGTCGGAAGTGCGGCGGACGTGCCCCTCCGGTGCGCCGCACGGCGATACGACCGCCGGTCGGGTACTACGGAGACCTCCCCCATGTGCGGGAGGTCTCGTTGCCGCATGCGTGATCAGTCGTCGTCGGCCTGGCGAGGCGGCCGTCACCTTGCCCGGATGCCGTTGAAGATGAGTGAGATGACGCCCTCGGACTCCGCTTCGATCTCGGAGGAGCGCCACTCCTCGGCGTGCATCGGAGCGTGGAAGCGGCTGGTCGCGTTGAGGATGCTTCGCGCGATCTCCTCCGGATCACCGGCTGCGAAGTCGCCACGGGCGATGCCGTCGTCGACGATCGCGCGGATCTGGTCGAGCAGGAAGGCGACGTGGGCGGAGGACACGGTGCTGTGCTCGGTGGCCAGCGCCCGGAAGGTCGCGAACAGTTCCGGGTCCTCCCTGGCCTTCGTCCATTTGGCGGCGAACATGGTGGTGAGCAGGGCACGTAGCCGGTCGGGCGGGGTCAGTCCGGGGTCCTGAACCGCTGCGGCGATGTCCTCTCGCACCTGGTCGAGCCAGCGCCGTATCACGGCCTCGCGCAGCGCCGTCTTGGACCGAAAGTGCCGGTACACGCTCCCGTGGCTCACGCCGAGCATCCGGGCGACGTCGAGCACCGTGGCCTTCTCCGGACCGTGGCGGCGCAGCACCTCTTCGGCGGCCGACACGATCGTCTCCGCGTCGAGCGGCTCCCCGCGCATGAGGCCCCCTTGTCGAGCTGGTACGAGGCCGGCACCTCAAGGCTGTTGGCGCCCAGTCGCCGGACCTCACCAGCGAGAACGTACGACAACGAACTGACAGCCGTCAAAATCTGTCAGCACTCCCAGTGGCACTGACTGACTGACAAATATTGAAATCTGTCATCCATCGATCGTAAGGTGGCGCCATGGAGACGTCACGCAACGGCACCCCCGGTCTGCCCACGACTGCGCGGGATGGGCGAGGAACTGGCGCGACCTACCTGCTCACCGCCGCGCTCTGGGCCGGGCGGTCCGTTGAGGACCTGCTCGCCACCGGCTCTCGGCGCCCTACAGGCCGAACTCACACCGTGTTGCGATCAACGACCACGGAGGCAGCCTCATGAGCACCCCTACCGCACCGTTCGCCGGCCGCACCGTTCTTCGGGTCGGCTATGGCGCCCTCCAGCTCGAACGCCTGCACGACCGCCGCGGCGATGCCGTCGCGTTGCTGCGCCGCGCGGTCGAGCTGGGCGTGAATCACGTGGACACCGCCCAGTTCTACGGCTTCGGTTTCGCCAACGACGTGATCCGTGAGGCGCTGCGCCCCGAGGACGGCGTCCTGGTCGTCACCAAGGTCGGCGCCGACCCCGATCCCGGCGGGCGCATGCCGCTGCGGCTGGCGCAGCGGCCCGAGCAGTTGCGGGCCAGCGTCGAGGACAACCTGCGCAGCCTCGGCGTCGACCAGCTCCCGGTGGTCAACCTCCGCCGCCTCGACACCGGTCCCGGGCTGCGGCCCGAGGGAGACCAGGTGGTCGACCTCGACGACCAGCTCGCGGTGATGACCGCCCTGCGCGACGAAGGCAAGATCGGCGCGATCGGCCTGAGCAGCGTCACCCTCGCCGGCCTGCGCCGCGCCCTGCCGGCCGGCATCGCCTGCGTGCAGAACGCCTACAGCCTCGTCTCCCGTGACGACGAGGACATGCTGCGGCTGTGCGTGGCGGAGGGCATCGCCTGGGTGCCGTTCTTCCCGCTCGGCGGGAACTTCCCGGGCATGCCCAAGGTCACCGAGGAACCGGCCGTCCGTGCCGTGGCCGAGTCCCTCGGCGTCACGCCCGCCCAGGTCGGCCTCGCCTGGCTGCTGCACCACGCCCCGAACGTGCTGCTCATCCCCGGCACCACCGACGCGGCCCACCTCGAGGCCAACATGGCGGCCAGCAAGATCACCTTCGACGCCGCGGCCCTGGCCGCCCTCGACGCCGTCGAGTCCCGCTCCAGCGAAGTCCCGATCGGCCCCACAGGAGACAAGGACAAAACATGAAGGCCATCGTCTACCACGGCAACGGCGGCCCCGATGTTCTCCGGTTGGTCGACCGTGACCTGCCCGCGCCCGGTCCCGGCGAGGTTCGCGTCCGGGTCGCCGTGTCCGGGGTCAACCCGGCCGACTGCCAGGCACGCTCCGGCGCCACCACCCCCATGGGATTCCCAGAGATCACCCCGCACCTGGACGGCGCCGGTGTGATCGACGACGTCGGTGAGGGGGTCGACCAGAGCCGGGTCGGCCAGCGGGTCTGGCTGTTCATGGCCGCCGCCGGGCGGCCCACCGGCACCGCCGCCGAGTTCACCGTCGTGCCCGCCGACCAGGCCGTGCCGCTGCCCGACGAGGCCGGTTTCGACGTCGGCGCCGCACTCGGCGTCCCCGCGCTCACCGCGCACCGCGCGCTCACCGTCGCCGAGGACGGGCCGCGCCGTCTGCGGCCCGGCGCGCTCGACGGCAGGGTGGTGCTCGCCGCGGGCGGCGCCGGAGCGGTCGGGCACGCGGTGATCCAGCTCGCCCGATGGGCCGGCGCCACCGTGCTCAGCACGGTCAGCGGCCCGGAGAAGGCCCGGCTGGCCACCGCCGCCGGCGCCCATCACGTGATCAACTACCGCGAGGGCGACCCGGCCGCCGAGATCCGCGAGATCGCCCCGGACGGCGTCGACATCATCGCCGAGGTGGCGCTCGGCGCGGACCTCGCACTGGACCTGGCCGTCCTGCGGACGCGCGGCACGATCTCGACCTACGCCAACGACGGTGGCAAGCCCGTCGAACTGGACGTGCCGCGGAACATGGTGCTGAACACGCGCTTCCAGTTCCTGGTGCTCTACACGGCCGGTGCGGAGGCGCGCGCCGCGGCCGCCGAGGACGTCGCCGCCGCGGTCCGCGACGGCGCCCTGCCGGTCGGCGGGGAGCATGGCCTGCCGCTGGTCCGCTTTCCACTCGACCGCACCGCCGACGCGCACCGGGCGGTGGAGAGCGGCACGGTCGGCAAGGTCCTGGTGGACGTCGCGTCGTGACGAAGCACCGGCACTGAGCTGGGCGAACCGAACCCCGTGCACCTGGTTGCACGAGTCTGCCGACACGCCAGATCATGATGCGCGAAAGGGCCGTGGCGACCGTTCCGCGGTCAGCCATGACGCGCGTGCACCCCCACCGGCAGGCCGTGCCGCAGGTCGCCGCCTCGATCGCGGCCGGACTGGGCGCCACCTACTGCGGCATGGCGGTCGCCCAAGCCGTGTGACGGTCGCCCGTCGCGGCAGCGGAGTACGCGGCGGCCCCCTGCGTACGCGGATTCAGGTAGTGCAGATGTAGCCCTACGGACCCCGCCGCGACAGGAGTCGGGCACTGTTCACCGTCGCCGCGACGCTGGCCCGTCACACCTCACGCGCCCAACGGCCTGCTGTTGTCGCTGCTCATCGAGCGTGAGGCCACCGCAGCGGCCTGACCTACGGCGGCTCGTCTGATTGGCGGCGGTGATGCCGCGTTGCCGGGAGGGCGACAGCGCGGTGCGGACGGCGTTGTGTGCGCGGGCGGCGTCGACGCCGCGCAGGAGTTGCACGGCGTCGGCCCAGGACCCGACAAATTCCGATGTCGCCGCGTGCGGTGTGCAGCTCGCCGAGGTCGCACATGTTGAGGGCGGGAACGCGGGGGTGCGTGTCCCGCACCGCTGACGTGTACGGCAGCGACACCGGCGAGCTGTGCAGGCATTTTCCGCTAAGCGGCACTGGCGGCTTCAAGCGACGAGAGCGCCGATGAGCTGTCGAAAGCCGACATCATCCCGCTCTTCGCGGTGATGAACCGCACCGGCCTCCCCACCCGGGCCAGGGGCCAATCCCCCTTGGGCGAAGCACTGCCCCAGCCCCTTGCCCCATCACCTGTCCCGCCGCGCCGTGCTGCGCGGTGCCCTCGGCGTCGGCACGCTGGCCGCCGCCGGTCCGCTGCTGGGCGCCTGCCGCGGCGACGGCGGCGGGGACGCGCTGGCTTCGGCCGCCAAGCCCGAACTGCTGACGAGACGCTGAAGGTGCTGGTCAACCAGCCCAACGCCGGGGCGTTCGAAGTCCTGCGGCGGACGTTCCCGAAGCCATCCCCACGCAGACACACCGACGCCGCTACGGCGACAGGGCCGTCAGCTTCCCATGGGGCATCTGGCTTCCGCCCTCGACCAGCCGGCGAACAAGCCGATCACGTGCTGGAGCCACTGACGTGCCGGACCGGTGCTGACCAGCTCTTCTCGCCCGCGAGCTGGGCGCCCCGGTGCGGGGAACCCAGCGAGACGATCCGCCGTGCCTTGCGCGCCCCGTCGTGCTCCGCCGCCCACAAACGCGCCACGACCCCGCCCGCCGAGTGCCCCACCACGTCCACCGACGGCGCGCCGCCGCGCAGCGCCTCACCGAGCCGGCGGTCCAGGGCGCGGGCCTGTTCGCGCAGGTCGCCGGTGCCGTCGCCGGGCAGGTCCAGGACGAACGCCGCACCGCCTCCGTACCCGGGGACCAGCGCAGGGGGCGATCGGGGTCTTGGCACCCGCGTGGTCGGCTTCCAACGACGGTGAAGTGGCGCCCCGGCGGGTGAATCCGCCGGGGCGCCTTGAGGGTGGTGCGGTGGGCGCCGCGTGCTTCCCCGCGCGGGTTCAGCGGCCGCGCGCCGTACCGGTGCCGGGCATGGACGGCCAGCCGTCACGGGCACACGGATCGCGACTATCGGAAGCCAACGATTCAGAATCTTGAAGATCACCCTTGAGAAAGTTAAGGTTTCCGCGTTAACGACTTAAGATGATCGAGGAACAACTGAGCGACGGGCATGTCGTCGAGAGCGAGGAGGCCCAGGGTGGACTGGCAAGAGCTGACGGACCTGACGCGCGGGCAGCCGTTCGTGGTCGAGCGGGTCCGCCTGGCCGGCAGCGGTGTCGTGGTCGAGGGGCGGTTCGAGCCGCCGCAACTGGCTCAGCTCAGCGTCGAGGACCAGGTGTTCGTCGCCGCGTTCGTCCGGGCGCACGGTTCGATCAAGGAGATGGAGCGGATCTTCGGGGTGAGCTACCCGACGGTCAAGTCCCGGTTGAAGCGGATCGCCGAGCAGCTCGACTTCGTCGACGTCGACCCGGCGCCCACCGGCGCGGACGTCGTTGAGCGGCTGCGGCGGGGGGAGATCAGCGTCCAGGAGGCGCTGGCCGAGCTGGAGGGGTCCTGATGGTCCCGCAACTGGTGACGGTGCGCCATCGCCGTCACAACGGCCGCTGGCTGCGGCTGTACGTCCCGGTCGTGCCGGTGCTGCTGGTGCTGTCACCGCTGCTGCTGCTCGCCGTGCTGGCCGGGCTGGTCGCATGCCTGGTCACCAAGGTGAGCCCGGTGGGCGCGCTGCGCGGGGCCGGGCAACTGCTGTGGGCGCTCCCCGGCACCCGGATCGAATTCGAGCAGGGCCGGACGGCCGTGCTGGTAAGCGTCAGATGAGCCAGAGGAAAGAACGATGAACGAGCAGCGCCGCCAGATCCTGCAGATGCTGGCCGAGGGCAAGATCACCGCAGACGAGGCCGAGCGGCTGATCGTCGCCCTCGAACGAGCACGGCCCGACGCGCCGCCGGCAGCCGAACCCCGCCCGAAACCCCGGCCCAAGTACCTGCGCGTGGTGGTGAACTCGGCGGACGACGTCGGCGTCGACGGACCGACTTGGATCAACATCCGGATCCCGTTGCAGCTGCTGCGCGCCGGGGTCCGGCTCGCGAGCCTCGTCCCTCCGCAGGCGCTCGCCAAGGTCAACGCGGAGCTGGAGAGGTCGGGGGTGCCGATCGACCTCACCGAGCTCAAGCCGCAGCACATCGAGAACCTCATCGAGCACCTCGACGACCTCACCGTCGACGTCGACGACCCCGACACCAAGGTGCAGGTGTTCTGCGAGTGACACGCCATGGGCCGGCGAGCGGAGATCCCGATGACGGCACAGGCGTTGCAAGGAACTGCGCGTGCCGCGCGGCGTGGGCTTCGAGGCGCCGGGCAGCGTCTTCGCCATGGCCGCCTACCACCGCAAAATCGTTTAGGTACCCGTCTCCTGAGACCGATCAGTCAGCAATTCCGGTGGCGCAAGGCCACCACCTCGCCGAGGAGGCCGAATGTCGGCAGACCCGCCCAGCTCACCCGCTCTGCGCGCGTCCGACGCGGACCGCGACCGGGTCACCGAACTGCTGCGCGCCGCCGTCGCCGACGGCCGGCTCGACCCGGTGGAGTTCGTAGAGCGCCTGGACGCGGCGCTGGCCGCCCGCACCGTCGACGCGCTGACCCCGCTCGTCGCCGATCTGATCGCGGTGCCAGGGGGCGACGCACTCACGACGCCGTTCGCCGGAATCCCGGCCGAGCCCATTCCCGAACTCGTCACCATCAAGGAGCGGCACGGCACGGTGCGCCGTGACGGCCGGTGGACGCTGCCGCGCCGGCTGGAGCTGCGCACCGCGTGGTGCGACGTGATGCTGGACCTGACCAGCGCGGTGCGCGGCGCGCCCGAGCTGGTCATCGAGCTGCGGGTGACCGGCGGCAACGTGGAGTTGGTCCTCGCGCCGGGCATGGTGGTGGACGCCAACGAGCTGTCGGTGCGGCACAGCATGCTGGAGATCGGCAGGGACGCGGGCGACACCACGCCGCAGACGCTGCACGTCCGCCTGGTAGGCCGGATGCGGCACGGCCGGCTCGCCACCCGGTGGCAGCCGCCGCACCGATGACGCGGCCGCGTTGATCAGGTCACTCGAACGCGGGTTCGCCCTCCGAACCGACCGGCCCGCGGCCCGGACACCGCAGGGGCCGCCGGGCTACGACGCCGGCCCGCACGCCGCCGGTCCGGCTTCAACGGCTCCTGGAAAGGGTCTGTCGCCAGTGCTCGGCCGCCTGGCTCATGTCCTGGCCGAGGAACCGGAAGAACTGGCCGGTCGCGTGGAGCCGGGTTCCGGCGGGGGTGGCATCGCCGAGCAGGTCGGCTCCCCGTTGGGCGAAGTCCGCCCACAGGGCCATCGACCGGACGCTGACCAGCCACGCCTGGTACCAGACGTGCTCGTCGATGACGTACCGCTCTCGCCGGCCGCTGCGTTCGCGTCCGATCAGGCCGCGCCGCTCCAGCCAGCCGACGGCCTTGGAGATGGACGCGGGGCTCACCCGCAGCCGTGTGGCGAGTTCGGCGGCGGTGGCACTGCCGCTGTCGGTGGTGAACAGGCAGACGAGAACCTTGGCCGCCATGGCCGGGACGCCCGTCTCGACCATCATGTCGGCGAACTCGTCCTCGAACGCGCGCCGGGCCTGGGAATCCTGTCCTGAGGCGGTGGCGCCCGCGGGGTGCGGTGGGCGGGGACTCTGGTGCGCGGTCGAGGCGAGGGAAGGCTTGCGGCGGCGGGCCCGCCAGCGGGTCGCCTGCTGGGCCCGGTCGGCCTGATAGCCGCGCGCCCCGCCGTTGCGCGCGACCTCGCGGACAATGGTCGATCTGGGTCGTCCCAGCCTGCGGGCGATCTCGTTGTAGGTGAGGCCCGTGGTCAGTCCCGTGGCGATGCGTTGGCGTTCCTGGTAGGTCAGACGGTCTCCAGGCATTCGTCCTCCTCGGGTCGGCGCACAGATCCGGCCCCGGTGCATTAAACAGCATGCTCATTGCACCATTGAAACCGGGCTGACCTTTATCAACGCAGTTCGGTGGTTGTTAGTGCGCGCCCAGCGTTCCTACTGTTTCGCGTACTTGCGAAGGGAACGTACGAGGGAGACCGACAGTGGCCCCATCATTGCCGACCACGCGGCCGGCCGATCGGCCGTTCGACCCGCCCGCGGGGCTGGCGGACCTGCGCGAGCAGCGTCCGCTGAGCCGGCTGACCTATCCCGACGGGCATGAGGGATGGCTGGTGACCGGTCATGCCCTGGCGCGGGAGGTGCTGGCCGACCCGCGGTTCAGCGTGCGCCCCGAGCTGCGGCACATGCCGGTCCCCGGAGCACCCGGCAGCGACCGGCCCGCGCCCCCGGGGATGTTCACCGCCATGGACGCGCCGGAGCACACCCGTTACCGCCGCCTGCTCACCGGGCGGTTCACCGTTCGGCGCATGCGCCGGCTCACCGAGCAGATACAGGACATCACGGCGGGGTACCTGGACGCCATGGAGCGGCACGGCGGCCCGGTGGATCTGGTGCAGGCCCTGGCGCATCCGGTCCCGGCGCAGGTGATCTGCGAGCTGCTCGGCGTGCCGTACGCGGAACGAGAGCGCTTCCAGGGGCACGCGCTGGAGCTGTTCCGCCTGGACGCTTCGCCGGAGACGCTGGCGGCCGCCTACACGGCGGTGCGCGAGTTCATCGGCGAGCTGGTGACGGCCAAGCGCGCCGCGCCCACCGACGACCTGCTCAGCGAGCTCACCACCGGCGACCTCACGGATGAGGAACTGGTCAACATCGGCTTCGTGCTGCTGGGCGCCGGGCTCGACACCACCGCCAACATGCTGGCGCTCGGCACCTTCGCCCTGCTCAGCCACCCCGGCCAGCTCGCCGCCCTGCGCGCGGATCCGGGCATCGCCGACCGGGCGGTGGAGGAACTGCTGCGCTACCTGAGCATCATCCCGTTCCTCGTGCGCACCGCGCTGGAGGACGTCGAGCTGCACGGCGAGAAGATCAGGGCCGGTGAGTCGGTCACCGTCTCGATCCCCGCGGCCAACCGCGACCCCGCGCACTTCGCCGACCCCGACACCCTCGACCTGCTCCGCCCCACCGGCGGGCATGTCGCCTTCGGTCACGGCGTCCACCAGTGCCTCGGCCAGCAGCTCGCGCGGGTGGAGCTGCAGGTGGCGTTGCCCGCGCTGGTCACCAGGTTCCCCACGCTGCGCCTGGCGGTCCCGGCCGAGGACGTGGCCATGCGCACCGACATGCTCATCTACGGCGTGCACCGACTGCCCGTCTGCTGGGAGGTGTGATCGATGAAGGTCTGTCTGGTCACCGGGGCCTCGTCCGGAATCGGGCTGGCGACCGCGCTCGAACTGCTGCGCGCCGGTCACACGGTGTACGGCGCCGCACGCCGCGTGCACAAGATGGCCCCCCTCCGCGCCGCCGGCGGGCACGCCGTCGAGATGGACGCGCGCGACCACGAGGATCTGGAGCGGGTGGTCGCCACCATTCTCGACGAGCAGGGCAGAATCGACGTCCTGGTCAACAACGCCGGAACCGTTCTGCACGGCGCCGTCGAGGACGTTCCGCTGGAGCGGGGCCGCGACCAGTTCGAGGTGAATCTCTTCGCGCCGGCCAGGCTGGTCCAGCTCGTCCTGCCGCACATGCGCGCGCAGGGCTCCGGCACGATCGTCAACGTGTCCTCGATCGGCGGGGAGATCGCGCTGCCGCTCGGCGCCTGGTACTACGCCTCCAAGCACGCGATCGAGGCCTTCTCCGACACGCTCCGCATGGAGGTCGCACCGTTCGGCCTCAACGTGGTGATCATTCAACCCGGAATCATCAGGACCGAGTTCGAGGACCGGACGGCCGCGCAGCTGAGGGAGTTCTCCGGACGCGGCGCCTACCGGGAGATGGCCGAGGCCATGGCGCGGCGATCCGAGACCGGGTTGAGCCAGGGCTCCGATCCCGGCCTCGTCGCCGAGACCATCCGCCGGGCCGTCGAATCCGACAACCCGGACACCCGCTACGCGGTCGGCTGGCTGGCCGAGGAACTCCTGCGGCTCGACAGGACACTTCCGGACCGCGAGTTCGACGATCTGGCCACCCGTTCGATCTCCTAGGAGGACCCGTGCGCGTCACCGTTGACGCCACCGCGTGCGCCGGCGCCGGACAGTGCGTGCTGGCCGCCGCCGAGGTATTCGACCAGCGCGAGGAGGACGGCACCGTCGTCCTCCTGCAGGCAGAGCCTCCCGTGTGGGTCCACGAGGCGGTGCGACAGGCCGCGGTGCTGTGCCCCACCCGCGCCGTCCGAGTGGACGAATGACGTATGACCGCATCGTCACGGCTGGAAGGACGGCGATAGCGGGGCGATAACTGTGGCGGAGCGGTGCAATAACGCCGCTCGTAAGCATGACGGGCATGAAACGTCATGCGCAGCGTACCGACGGACACGATGAGAGCAGCTGGACCCGCCGCACCGCGCGGTTTCTCTAACAAGGACGGGTTCATGGATTTCGCCATCCTGGGTCCGCTGCAAGTCCGCGAGAACGAACGTGACGTCCATCTTGGGCCGCCCAAGCAGCGGGCTCTGCTGGCCCTGCTGATCCACCACGCCAACAGTGTCGTTTCGATGGATCGGCTGGTAGATGAACTGTGGGGCGACAGGCCGCCCAAGACGGCGCACGAGAACCTGCATCTGTACGTCTATCAGCTCCGCCGCGTGCTCGGCGACCGGCGGCGCATCCGGCGCCTGGAGTCCGGTTACCAGTTGCGGATCGACGCCGGTGAACTCGACGCCGACCGGTTCGCGGATCTCGCGGCGCACGGGCAGCTGGCGCGGGCGGCGGGCGACATGCGCCGCGCCGCCGCGCTCTTCGATGAGGCGCTCGCGCTGTGGCGCGGCACCCCGTACGCCGACTTCGACCGTTCGACCACGTTGAGCGGTGAAGCGGCCCGGTTGGAGGAACGCAGGCTGACCGTGGTCGAAGAGCGGGTGGCGGCCGGCCTCGCGCTCGGACGGCACGGCGAGCTGGTCGCCGAGCTGTCCGGGCTGGTGGCCGAGCATCCGCTGCGCGAGCGGTTCAGCGCTCAGCTCATGGTCGCCCTGTACCGGTCCGGGCGGCAGGTGGAGGCGCTGGAGGTGTACCGCGCGGCGCAGCGCAGGCTCGCCGACGAACTCGGGCTGGACCCGGGCCCCGAGTTGCGGCGGATTCACGAGGGCATCCTGCGCGGCACCCTCCCGGACGAATACTGGCCCGTCGTCGAGCCGCGGCAGGCCGTCGAGCGGATCCCGGCCCAGCTGCCCACGGACGTCGCGGATTTCGTCGGCCGTTCGCCGCAGATCGACATGATCTCGGATCTGCTCGCCCCGCCGAGCCCGCCCGCCCTGCCGCTGGTGGCCATCGCGGGGATGGGGGGCATCGGGAAGACGGCGCTGGCGGTGCACGTCGCGCATCGGCTGGCCGCGGCGTTCCCCGACGGGCAGTTGTACGCCAATCTGCGCGGCATCGAGTCGTCGCCGGTGGAGCCCCCGGTGGTGCTGGGCCGTTTCCTGCGTGCGCTGGGGGTGGATCCGAAGGCCATCCCCGAGGACCCGGGCGAACGCGTCGACCTCTATCGGAGCCGGCTGGCCGGCCGGCGCGTTCTCGTCCTGCTGGACAACGCCGCGGACGAGGCGCAGGTCCGTCCGCTGCTGCCCGGCTCGTCGACCTGCGCGGTCCTGATCACTAGCCGTACGCGCCTGACCGGCCTTGAGGGGGCGCGTCTGCTCGACCTCGATGTGCTGGGCGTCGAGGACGCGCTGGAGCTTCTGGAACGCATCGTCGGGTCAGAACGCGTCGCGGGCGAGAGGGACGCCGCGGTGGAGATCGCGCGGCTGTGCGGGTTCCTCCCGCTGGCGCTGCGCGTCGCCGCGGTGCGGCTGGCGAGCCGGCCGCAGCGCCCGCTGTTCCGGTTCCGTGGCACCCTCGCCGACGAACGGAGGCGCCTGGACGAACTGGCGACCGGCGACCTGGCGGTCCGGGCGAGCCTGTCGCTGAGCTACCACGGGCTGAACGCGCCCACCCGGCGTCTGCTCCGGCTGCTCAGCCTGCTCGGGCCGATCGACTTCGCCGGATGGGTTCCCGCCGCGCTGCTGAACGTGTCGCTGGACGAGGCCGAGAGCCTGCTCGACAGGCTCGTCGAGGCACAGCTGCTCGGCATCTGCGGAGCCGAACGCGCCGGCGGGCTCCGTTACCGGCTGCACGACCTGGTACGGGTCTTCGCGCGCGAGCTGGCCGCGGGCGAGCGGCACGACGACGCGCTGGCCCGGGTGTTCGGCTGCCTGCTGGCTCTCCTGGAACGCGAACACCGGAAGGTGTACGGCGGCGACTACACGACCTTGCACGGCACTGCACCCCGATGGACGCCTGTAGACGTGGAGGAGATGCTCGCCGGACGGCCGAGCAACTGGCTGGAAGCCGAACGGTCCACCATCCTGGCGGCGGTCCAGCAGTCCGCCCGGATGGGGCTGCACGAGCTGTGCTGGGATCTGGCGACGACCGCCACGACGTTGTTCGAGGCCGGCGGGTTCCTCGAAGACTGGTCGGCCAGCCACCAGGTGGCTCTGGCGGCCACGCGCGCCGCCGGCAACGCGCGGGGAGAGGCCGCCGTGCTGAATTCCCTCGGCGCCCTCATGGTGTTCCGGCAGTCCTACGGGGAGGCCCGGAGCCATATCGAGAAGGCCGGCGCCATGTTCGCCGAGCTAGGCGAGCGCCACGGGCACGCGCTCGCGCAGCGCAACCTCGCCCTTCTCGACGGGTTGGCGGGCGAGCTGGAGACGGCGCGACAGCGCTACGAACAGGCCTGTGCGGCTCTTCGTGACGTGGGGGATCGCTATGCCGAGGCGCACGCGAAGCGGGGACTGGCGCAGATCCATATGCAACGGGGCGAGGTCGGCCGCGCCCGGGCCTGCCTGGAGAGCGCGTTGTCGATCTGCCGTGACATCGGCAGCCGCCGCGGTGAAGCGCAGATGCTGCACCGGCTGGGTGAGGCCTACGTGGAGGAGGGGCGGCTGGACGCGGCGGAGCGGGTGTTCCGCCAGGTGCTCGACATCGTCGTGCCCGACGGGGATCGCGTCGGGGAGGTCTACGTCCGGTACGCGATGGCCGACTGCACGGCCCGCCGGGGTCGGATCGGTGTCGCGTTGACGCAGTTCACCGAGGTGCTGCAGAAGTCCCGGGAGACGAAGGAACGTTTCGTCGAGGCATGTGTCCTGTTGGCGCTGGCGCGGCTGCACGCCGGAATGGAACGTTACGACTCCGCGCTGCACCACGCGGACCGGGCGCTGGCGATCTTCCGGGACCTGGCCACTCCCCTCTGGCAGGCCCGCGCGCTGAAAGTCCTCGGCACGGCGCTCGTCGGTGCCGGATCTCAGGAGAAGGCCCGCACGGCCTGCACGGAGGCCCATGCTCTGCTGGATCGGCTGCGGCCGCCCGACCGTGACCACCTGGAGACGCGGCTCGACGCGCTGAGCACGACATATTCGGCGTGCCCGCCGCACGTCAACGCCAGGTATCGGCCGAACCGTGCGACGGGCGGCGGCCGCGAGTGTTCGTCGGCCGCGCAACGCCCCGTGCGCCTGGCCCCCAACGAGAGCTGACCCGGTCGGCGACGGCAGGGCCGCCCGCCCCGGCGGCCCTGCCACATCTATGCCCCAAACAGCACAAAGCGCCCATATAGCCGCCATATAGCCGCGCCGAGCAGGCTCACTCCCATGGCGAAGACGCCGGCCACCGCCGGCCCCGCGGACTCCGATCCGGAGGTGCTTCATGCCTGAGCTCATCACGCTCGACGAGTGCGAAGAGCTGACGGTCAAGCAGGTACACGACCTCTACCGCTCCTATGTCAATCGCAGCCAGGTCTCCCTGATGACCTCCTTCGGCTTCGGCCGGGAACTGGTCGAGCGAGCCGAAGGCGCCAGGATCTACACGCGCGACGGGCGGGAGATCCTGGACTTCACCGGCGGGGTCGGCGTACTCAACCACGGCCACAACCATCCGCGCATCCTGGCCGCCCGCAAACGCTTCCAGGAACTGCGGCGCATGGAGGTGCACAAGACCTACTTCTCGCCCTACGTCGCCGCGCTGAGCCACAACCTCGCCCAGCTGCTGCCCGGCGACCTGAACATGTCGTTCTTCCCGAACTCGGGCGCCGAGGCCGTGGAGGGCGCGGTGAAGGTCGCCTACAAGTACCACGGCGGCCGGCGCAACTCGATCCTGCGCTCGGACATCAGCTTCCACGGGAAGCTGCTCGGCTCCGGCAGCCTGACCGGCGGCGCCCAGAACCACTTCCAGTTCCCCGGCATCCCCGGCGTGGGCACCTTCACCTACGACGACCTGGAGTCGGTCCGCGCCGCGGTCCGCGAGGCCCGCACCGCCGACGGCGAGTGCGACGTGTACGCGCTTCTCATCGAGCCGTTCAGCGCGTCCACCATGCGCGCCTGCTCCGCGGAGTTCCTGCGCGGCCTGCGCGAGATCTGCTCCGCCGAGAACATCGTGCTGATCTTCGATGAGATCTACACCGGCTGGGGCAAGACCGGAAGCCTGTTCTACTTCATGCGCTACCCGGACCTCGTGCCCGACATCGTGACGACCTCCAAGTCGTTCGGCGGCGGGAAGTCGTCGATCTCCGCGTACATCGTCTCGGAACCGATCTTCCGCAAGGCGTACGACAACCTGACCGACGCGATGATGCACAGCACCAGCACCACCTACTACGGGTTCGGCGAGGAGACCGCGACGGCGATCGAAGCGGTGAACATCGTGGTCGAGGACGACTATCCCCGGCGGGCCCGCGACATCGAGCGGGTCCTGGCCCCGGGACTGCAGAAGATCGCCAAGGAGCATCCGGACGTCGTCACCGACGTGGCCGGCGCGGGGGCGCTGCACGGGATCTTCCTCGACGGCGGGCCGAAGGTGCTCGACCTGGTCGCCCGGATGGCGCCCGGCGGGTTCCGCAACGATCCGAGGTTCCGCGCCAAGCTGGTCACGTGCGCGGTGATCAACGAACTGCACCGCGAGCACGGCATCTACACCTACTACACCCTCAACGGGCGCAATCCGCTCGTCGTGGCGCCCCCGCTGGTCGCCGAAACCGAGGACCTGGAGTACTTCCTCGACAGCCTCGACAAGACCCTGGCCAAGGGGCTGCCGCGGCTGCTGACCACGTTCGTCCGCGAGAAGGTGAGCGCGCTGTGGCGATGAAGGTGACGGTGACCGGAGCGGCCGGTGTGCTGGGCTCCCACCTGGTACGCCGCCTGGTGGACGACGGTCACGACGTGCACAGTGTCGACCTGCGGCCCTGGTCCGAGACGTCCGGCGCCGCGAGCCGGCGGCACACCGTCGGCGACGTCCGCGACCCCGAGGTCATGGCCGCGGCGGTGGCCGGCGCCGACGCGGTGGTGCACTGCGCGGCCGCGCTGCCCAGCTACCCCGACGACCAGATCCGATCGGTGATCGTCGACGGGACCCGCAACGTCCTGGAGGCGAGCCGGCGGGCGCGGGTGGACAGGGTCGTGCACATCTCCTCCACCGCGGTGTACGGGCTGCCGACCCGGGTGCCCACTCCGGAGGAGTATCCCCGGGAGCCGGTGGACACCTACAGCCGCGCCAAAGCCGAGGCGGAAACGGTGTGCGAGGCATTCCGCGAACGCGGTATGTGCGTGCCCATACTCCGGCCCAAGACCTTCCTGGGGCCGGGGCGCATGGGACTGTTCTCGATGCTCTTCGAGTGGGCGGAGGAAGGACGGAACTTCCCGGTCCTCGGCCGCGGCGACGTCCGCATCCAGATGTTCGCCCTGGAAGACCTGGTGGACGTGGTCACCACGACGCTGGGGGCTCCGGACGACGTCGCCAACGACACCTACAACGTGGGAGCGGCCGAGTTCGGCACGATCCGCGAGGACTTCCAGGCCGTGCTGGACGCCGCCGGCCACGGCCGCCGGGTCGTGCCGCTGCCGGCCGGACCGGCCTACGCGGCGCTGTCGCTCCTCGAACGCACCCGTCTGTCGCCCGTGTACGGACGGCTGCTGCGCAAACTGCGGTCCGACTCGTACGTGAGCATCGAGCGCGCCCGGACCCGGCTCGGGTTCCGGCCGCGCTACTCCAACCAGGACGCGATCCTGCGGACCTTCTCCTGGTGGCGGGCCGAACGCGCGGCCGGACGACTGGCCAGGACGACCGGCACGACGTCGCGCGAACCGTGGCGGCAGGGGGTCCTCTCGCTCGCCAAGGTCATGTTCTGACGGACACGCGGACCCCAGGCGGTCCCCACGGCGTGCCGCCAAGACACCCAACGTCTTCCATCGTGAGCCAGGAGCCAGCCATGTTCGCGACCGGCCGCTCTACGAAAAGTCCCGAGACCGTACCGCGGCGACCCGCCGCACCGGTGAAGTCCGCGCCGACACCGCATCGGCGCACCAGCCTGGCGGGCGACCTGATCCGGCTCGCCCGCCCGGGCCAATGGCCGAAGAACCTGCTCGTCAGCCCGCTGGCGTTCCTGGACGCGACCGTCTGGACCGCCGCGGCCGGCTGGCGCATGCTCGTGACGGTGGCGACGTTCACCGTCGCCTCCGTCATGGTCTACGTGGTCAACGACATCTTCGACCGGCACCGAGATCGCGAGCATCCGGCCAAGAGGTCCAGGCCGATCGCCTCGGGCCGGATCTCGGTGCCCTTCGCCTGGGGGTTGGCGATCGGCCTGGCGGCGCTCCTGTGCGCCCTGCTCGCCCTGTCCTCCCCGGTGAGCTGGTGGCCGGTGCTGACCTACCTGGCGATCAACGCGGCGTACAACTGGAGGATCCGGCACGTGGCGGTGCTGGACGCCTTCGCCGTCGCCGCGGGGTTCGTGCTCCGGCTGGTCGCCGGCTACATCGCGGTGGACGTGATGGTCTCCGGCTGGCTGCTGGTCTGCGTGCTGTCGCTGTGCCTGATGATGACGTTCGGGAAGCGGCGGAACGAACTGGCGGTCGCCGGGAACGGACACCGTCCCGCGCTCCGTGGATACTCCCCGGTGCTGGTCGACCAGCTCATCCTGTTCACCGCCGTGGTGACCGTCGCGGCCTTCCTGATGTACGTGCACAACGCGGTTCCCGCCGGGGCGTACGAACAGGTGCTGCTGATCCTGTCCGCGCTGTTCGCCCTCATCGGAGTCTTCCGGTACCTGCAGCTCGTCACCGTGCACTCGGCCGGTGGCGATCCGGTGGGGATGGTCCGGGACCGCGTGATCCTCGGCGCCTCGACGCTGTGGGCCATCGCCTGGGGCGTCGCGCTGGTCGCCGGCGACCAGCACCGCGCCTGGATCGACGCGCTCCTGCACAGGACCGGGTGACCGACGATGTCCACTCCCTCTCCGCTGTCCGTCACCGACCGGCGGGAAACCGAGGCCGCCGCGGACACGCGTCGACGCTGGTGCCGTGGCACGCGGCTCCTGGTCGCGGCGAGCCTGGCCTGGCTGGCGTTCGTCCTGCTGCACATCGCCCTGGCCGGACGCCTGTGGCTGTGGCAGCTCTTCGAACTGGCCCCGCCCCTGATGTTCCTGGCCGTGCCGGCGCTGCTGCTCGCCGGCATCCCGCTGCTGCGAATCGTCCGGGACCGGGTCCCCCGGTCGGCCAAGTGGTGGATCGTGCTGACGCTGTCGGCGTCGGTCGCGGTCAGCGCCGGCCGTACCGGCATCAACGTCAGCGCGCTGGGCGCGGAACCGGCGGTGCCCCCCGGTGCGGTGCGGGTGATGGCGTGGAACACCGAGTACTGGAACCAGTTCGACCGAGGCGGCCTCGACCGGCTCTACCCGTTCCTGCGCGGGCAGCGGGCGGACGTCTACCTGCTCTCCGAGCACGCCTCCTTCTCCGGCAAGTACTACCGGTATCCGATCCGCGACAGCGTCCGCCTGCGGCGGGAGTTCCCCGGCTTCCACATGGCGGCCACCGGCGAACTCCTCACCATGTCCAGGTATCCGATCGTGGCCAGCCGCCCGGTCGGCACCACGCGCGGCATCCCGGACGAACGCAACGGGTGGACGGAGTTCTGGAGCGACAAGGCGCTGCGCACGGACCTGCTCGTCGGCGGCCGCACCCTGTCGGTCTACAACGTGCACATCCCCGTGCAGCTGCGCGTGGACGTGAATCCGTTCAGCGGACGGTTCTGGGACTGGCTCCAGGAATCGCTGCCGTGGCGGCAGGGGCAGTACGACGCGCTGGAGCAGGACATCCGCGCCAACCCCAATCCGATTCTGGTGGCCGGGGACTTCAACGGCAGCCCCACGCACATGGGCTTCGACTGGCGGGGCCAGGGCCTGCGCGACGCCATGGGCGCGGGCGGGCCGCTGTTCCCCGCGTCCTGGCCGGAACGGGGCAGCGTGCTGCCGCTCCCGCCCGTCTGGCGGCTGGACTGGACGTTCGTCTCCCCCGGCGTACGGGTCCACCGCTACGCCTTCCGCAGCGCGCGCGACGCCGGCTCACGCGACCCCGGCAAGAAGTGGCGGGCGCTGTCGGACCACCGGACGCAGAACCTGATCATCTCCCTGGGGGACTCGCGATGAACCGGCGCGCCCTCCGCTCCGTCGCGCGACACGCGGCCGTGCGGTGGACCTTGGCGATCGTCGTGGTGACCGGCGTCGCCGCGGCCTTCGTGACGGCGGTCCGGGACCAGCGGCAGGAGATCGTCGCCGCGGCGGCCCGGCTCAGTCCGGCGGCGGTCCTCCTCGCCTGGCTGCTGGTGCTGGCCGGGTCGGTGGCGGCCATGGCGGCCTGGCGCGCCGTGTTCGCCGCGGACGGCGGTCCCCGGGGATGGCGCGCGGCCGCCGGCATCTTCTTCGTCGGGCAGCTCGGCACGTACATCCCGGGCGGCGGATGGCAGCCGATGCTCCAGCTGTACATGGGGCGGCGGGCCGGCGTGCCGGCGTCGCGGATCGTCACCGCCTTCGCGCTGAACGTCGTCGTGTCGGTGTCCGCCGGGCTGACGCTCGGCCTCGCCGCCGCGCCGGCGGTGCTCGGCACGCGGGCGTGGTGGCTGGCGGCGCCCGCACTGGTGGCCCTGGTGGGCATCGCGCGGCCGCAACTGCTGGCCGGGCTGGTGCGCCGCGCGGTCCGGCGGTGGCGTTCCGGGCAGGCCGCGGTGCCGTCGGCGGGACGCATCCGCCGCGCCTACGCCGGGTCGTTGCTCAGCTGGGGCCTGCACGGCGCGCACCTTTGGGTGCTCGCGGTGGCCCTGGGCGCTCCCGCGCTGCGCACCCTGCCGCTCTGCCTGGGCGGAATGGCCCTGTCGATCCTGGCGGGGAGCTTCCTTCCGCTCACCCCCGGCGGCGTGGGGATACGGGAGGTCGTCCTCACGGTCGCGCTGGTCGGCGTCCTGTCGCGACCAGAGATCGTCATCGTCATCGCGGTCAGCCGGCTCGGCTACATGGCCGCCGACGCCGTGCTGGCCGGCCTTCCCTTTCTCGGCCGGGCCCGCCCGGCCCGCCTGCTCCACCCCGACTCCGCTCGTACGTGAGGAACAACCGTGAACGCGACACCCGAACTCGTCTCGGTAATCATCCCGACCTACAACTGCGCCAAGACACTGCCGGCCTGCCTGGAGTCGGTGCTCGGCCAGACCTACGACCGCATCGAGATCACCGTGGTCGACGACGCCAGCACCGACCGGTCGGCGGACATCGTGAAGCGCTACGACTGCACGCTGATCGAGCTGCCGGAGAACCGCGGCCCGGCGGCCGCGCGGAACCGCGGAATCCTGGCGAGCAAGGGCGGCATCCTGTTCTTCCTGGACGCCGACGTGGCGCTCGCGCCGGACGCCGTCGAAAAGTGCGTCCGCATTCTCCGCGAGCACCCCGAGTACGCCGGGGTCTCCGGGCTGTACGCGCCGGAACCGCTGTTCGACGACGGGATCATCGAGCGCTACCAGAGCCTGCACGCGCACTACTGGCGCATGCGGAACGCCGGCGTCGTCCAGGCCGGCTACTTCTCCCTGGGCGCGCTGCGGCGGAGCACGATCGACGAGATCGGACTGTTCGACGAGAACCTCAGGGCGAACAACAACGAGGACACCGAGTACGGATTCCGCATCGGCCGGCGCCACCGGATGCTGCTGACCCCGGAGATCACCGGGTGGCATGACGACGACGACCGGCTCCGGCCGCTGCTGCGCAAGTACTACCTGCGCGTCTCGTCCCTGGTGCCGCTGCTCGTCCGGGACCGTGGGCAGCGCGGGACGCGGGAGGCGGCGCACCGGCCGAGCGAGATCGTCTCCGCCGCCGGGCTGGCGGTGACGGCCGTGCTGACGCCGGCCTTCGGAGCGTACTTCGCGGCGGTTCCGCTGGCCTTCCTCATCGCGTTCGTCTGCGCCGACCCGAAGATGGTGGGTTTCGTCCGGCGCCACGCGGGCGCGCGTTTCCTGCCCGCCTACCTCGCGATCCACTTCGTCATCAACTGCACGATCGCGGCGGCCGCGGCGTACGGAGTCCTGCGGTGGGTCTTCGACCGCCGGTTCAGGCGGCTCTACGAGCGGACGAGCTGACGTCGGCGCCCGATCCGATCCCGGAAGGAGGAACGCCATGAGAACGGGCCGTTTCGTCCGGGCCGCCGCCCCGGTCGCCGCCCTTCTCCTGGGCACGGCCGCCTGCGGCGGACCGGAACCGGCCGCGACCGGCGAGAAGTCCAGGGTCGTGCTCTGGACCGAGGCGGGCGAACACGAGGACCTCTTCAGCGGCTCGCTGACCCGGTTCAACGCGGCACAGTCCGGATCCGTCGTCACCGCGCGGATGTACGAGAACGACCGGCTCAAGAAGAAACTGCGCGACGACATCGACGACGACGGCCCGGACGTCTTCTACAACTGGGGCGGCGCGTCGCTGAAATCGCTGGTGGACAAAGGGCTGGTCGAAGACCTCACCGACGAGCTGGCGGCGAACCCCGGCTGGCGGGAGAAATACCTGCCGTCGACGCTGGCCCCGGTCACCTTCGACGGCCGGGTGTACGGCGTGCCCGCGCTCAGCATGCAGCCCGTCGTCTTCTTCTACAACAAGAACGCCTTCGAACGGATCGGCGCGAAGCCCCCGACGACCCTGGACGAGCTCTTCGCACTGATCCCCCGTTTCCGCAAGAGCGGGATCACCCCCATCGCGCTGGCCGGCAAACAGCCCTGGACGGAGCTCACCTGGCTGGAGTACCTGGTCGACCGGATCGGCGGCCCCGAGGTCTTCCGGCGGATCGCCGACGGAGACCGCACCGGATGGCGGCACCCCGCCGTGCTCCGGGCGGCCCAGCTCATCCGGAAACTGGTCGACGCGGGCGCGTTCAACCGGGACTACGCGGAGATCGCCTACGACAACGGCGAGTCGTTGACCCTCCTGCACACCGGCACGGCGGCCATGGAGCTCATGGGCACCTGGGAGTACATCTCGCTGCTCGACCAGGCGCCGGACTTCGTCGCCGGCGGCGAACTCGGCTGGTTCGCCTTTCCCGCGGTTCCGGGCGGCGAAGGCGACCCGCGGAACATCGTCGGCAATCCGAACAACTTCTACTCCGTGCGCGCGGGATCGCCGCACAAGAAGACCTCCGTCGAATATCTCAGGACCCTCGCGTCCGACCAGCGTTATCAGGACTGGCTGATCGAACACGGAGAGGTCCCACCGGTCAAGGGCGTCGCCGGCCGGCTGGCCGGCAGCGAATACCCGGACTGGCTCGACTTCGTCTACACCACGTGCCTGCGGGCGCCCCATTTCCAGCTCTCCTGGGACCAGGCGATTCCGCCGAAACAGGCGGAGCGGATGCTCGAAAATCTGGCCCGGCTCTTCGAGAAGGAGATATCACCCGCCCAGTTCACCACTGTCATGAGCAAATGACCCACGACCACGACATGAAGGAGAGATCATGCGGTTGGCGCGAGACGGCAGGACGCGACGCGCCGTCGTGACCGGCGGGGCCGGCTTCCTCGGCTCCCACCTGTGCGAACGGCTGCTGCGCGACGGATACGAGGTCGTCTGCCTCGACAACTACAGTTCCGGAGACGCGCGGAACCTGCGGGACCTGGAAGGGCACGCGGGGTTCCAGATGCGCACGTGCGACATCTCGACGCACCTGGCCGTGCCGGGGCGCGTCGACCTGGTCGTCCACATGGCGGCGCTGGCCAGCCCGGTCGACTACCTGGCCTGGCCGATGGAGTCCCTCCAGGTCGGCTCGATCGGGACGCTGCGCGTCCTGGAGTTCGCCCGGGAGAAGCAGGCGCGGCTGGTCCTGGCCTCGACCAGCGAGGTGTACGGAGACCCCGCCGTCCACCCCCAGACCGAGGACTACTGGGGGAACGTCAACCCGATCGGCCCCCGCGCGGTCTACGACGAGGCCAAGAGGTTCGGCGAGGCGGCCGCCGCCGCCTACCGGCGGCTCCATGACACCGACGTCGGGATCATCCGGATCTTCAACACCTACGGTCCGCGGATGCGGACGAACGACGGCCGGATCGTGCCCAGCTTCACCAGCCAGGCGCTGGCCGACCGCCCGATCACCGTCCACGGCGACGGCCGCCAGACCCGGTCGCTGTGCTACGTGGACGACCTGATCGAAGGCATCGTCCGCATGTGCCACACCGATCACCCCGGACCGATCAACCTCGGCAACCCCGAGGAGATGACCGTGGTGGAGATCGCCGAACTGATCAAGGAGATCGCCGGCTCGTCGTCGCCGCTCGTGCACGGCGCGCCCATGACCGACGACCCGTCGCGCAGGTGCCCCGACATCTCCCTGGCGCAGGCCGTTCTCGGGTGGCGCCCGACCTTCACCGCGCGGGCGGGACTGGAGCGGACCGTCGACTGGTTCCGCGACCGGCACCACGCCGGCTCGCGCGTGCGGGACCTGGTCAGGCCCGGCGTCCGCGACTGACACGTCCGCTCCACGACCGGCGCGTCCACCCGCCCCGTCCACCCGACCCGTTCACCCGACCCGCCACGACTGATCACTTCCACGGCCGGCCGTGCCACGCCGCCGCGCGGCGTGGCACGGGCCACCGGGCACACCCCCCACAGAACCGAGGAACTGCAATGCGAGTAACTGTCATCGGCACCGGATATCTCGGGGCGACGCACGCGGCCTGCATGGCCGAGCTGGGCGCGGAGGTGCTCGGCGTCGACATCGACCCCGACCGGATCACCGCCCTGTCCGAGGCGCGCGTCCCCTTCTACGAGCCGGGGCTGGACGAGATGATCCGCCGGCACGTGGGCAGCGGGCGGCTGTCCTTCACCACGTCCCTGCGGCGCGCCGCCGAGTTCGGCGACGTCCATTTCCTCTGCGTCGGCACCCCGCAGCGGCCGGACAGCGGATCGGCCGACCTGAGCTACCTGTTCTCGGCGGTCGACGGGCTGGCGCCGTACCTGCGCCGCACGTCCCTCATCATCGGCAAGTCGACGGTCCCCGTGGGGACGGCGGCGCGGCTGACCGAACGGCTCAGGCGGCAGTGCGGGCCCGACGTCCCGGTCGAGGTGGCGTGGAACCCGGAGTTCCTGCAGGAGGGCACCGCGGTCGAGAACACGCTGGACCCCGACCGGCTCGTCTTCGGGGTGAGCTCGGACTTCGCCGAGCAGGTGCTCCGCGACCTGTACGCCGACCTCATCGCCCGCGGCGTTCCGGTCGTCGTCACCGACATCCCCACCTCCGAGCTGATCAAGTCCTCGGCCAACGCGTTCCTGGCGACGAAGGTCTCGTTCATCAACGCCGTCGCCGAGGTGTGCGAGGCGGCCGGCGCGGACGTGCGCAAGCTCGCCGAGGCGTTGTCGTTGGACCCGCGCATCGGGCACACCTATCTGCGGCCGGGGATCGGTTTCGGCGGCGGTTGCCTCCCCAAGGACCTGCGGGCGCTCCGGGCCCGGGCGGACGAGCTCGGCGTCGGGCACGCGCTGCGCTTCCTGGGCGAGGTGGACGAGATCAATCTGCGCGCGCGGGAGCGGGTGATCGAGCTGGCCCGCGAGGAGTGCGGCGGATCCCTGGCCGGCCGGCGGGTCTGCGTGCTCGGCGCGGCGTTCAAGCCGAACTCCGACGACATCCGCGACTCGCCCGCGCTGGCCGTGGCGGCGGCGCTGCGCGACCTCGGCAGCGAGGTCAGCGTCTACGACCCCAAGGCCGCCGACAACGCGCGCAAGCAGTTCCCCGATCTGGACTACGCCCTGTCCGCCGCCGACGCGGCCCAGGGCGCGGCGGTCGTGCTGCACCTGACGGAATGGGCGGAGTTCGGTGAGCTGGATCCGGCCGCGATCGGCGAGGTCGTGGCCGAACGGCGGATCATCGACGGCCGGAACACCCTCGACGGGGATCGCTGGCGCGCCGCGGGCTGGCGGTACCGCGCGCTCGGGCGCAACGTGCCGCAGCGGCTGCCCGCGCGGCTGCTGCCGAGCCGGCAGCCCGCGGCCTGACCCGATCGTCCGGCCTGGTCCGGCCTGGTCCGGCCTGGTCCGCCGCCGGCCTCGGGTGGGAGGCCGGCGGCGGACCGATGACCCGAAAGCGGAGGTGAGCATTCATGTCGTCCCCCAACCCCCTCGTCACCGTCATCGTGCCCAACTACAACTACGCGGCGACGCTCGGCCGCTGCCTGGAGGCGATCCAGGCGCAGACCTATTCGCCGCTGGAGATCCTGGTCGCCGACGACTGCAGCACCGACGATTCCGTCGCCGTGGCGGAGTCGATGGGCGTCACCGTGATCAGCACGCGGCGCAACGCCGGGCAGGCGGTCGCCCGCAACCTGGGGGCCGCCCACGCCCGCGGCGAGATCCTGTTCTTCGTCGACTCCGACCTGGTGATCGAGCCCGATGCGGTGGCCAACGCGGTCAAGATCCTCAACGCCGACCCGAAGGTCGGCGCCATCTGCGGCATCGAGGACCCGGTCCCGCTGATCAGAGACAAGATGATCAAGGAGTACCGCGCCCTCCAGTACCACTACTGGTCGCTCACGCCCAACGGGATCGTGTCGTTCCTGTTCTCCGCGATGTTCGCCATCCGCGCGGACGTCTTCGCGGAGGTGGGGCCGTTCGACCCGCGGCTGCGCTGGTCGGAGGAGGTCGAGTTCGGGCACCGGCTCTCCCGGAACTACCAGATCCGCCTCACCGCGGACCTGCGCGGCCGGCACGACCCCGACGACTCGCTGCGCGGGCTGCTGCGCAAGCTGTTCCACCGGGGCCGGGTGCGCGTGCCGCTGTACGCGCGCAAGAAGGAGTTCGCCCAGGGATTCGAGACGGCGTCGCGCGTGTGGAGCAGCGTCGCCGCGTTCCTCGCCGTCCCTTCGGTGGCACTGCCGGTCGTCTTCGGCTGGCCATGGGCACTGGCCCCGGTGCTCCTGCTGGCCATTTCCGTCGCCGCGGACGCGGGCATGTACAGGTTCGTCCTGGCGGAGCGCGGTGCGCTGTTCCTGGCCTACTACACGGCGGTGCATTTCCTGGTGAATCTCACCATCTCCGCCGCCGCCATCGCCGGACTGGCCCAATGGGCGACGTCCAGAAAGTTCCGGCGGATGTACGACGACCCGCCCCGGCCGCTCACCCGGCCCACGCTGCTGCCGGAACATCCGTAGAACCCGCGGCAGGAAAGCGCGAGACGGTCGTCGGCTCGCGCTTTCCTGCGCCTTCCCAGGCGACGAACTGTCACCATCGACACACCCTGGGTCAACGACTCCGACGACAGTGAAAACCCATGCAACTCCCTAGAAAACCTCTCAGTCACCACGTACGATCGCCCCGGCTGGCGCAATTGGCGGGTGACCGCCGACCAGCCTCCACGGGGAGTAGCGGTGGCGCGACTCAATGTTCTCCCGGCCGGTCGCCGGAAGTTCTGGAGGGACGACGACACATGAGCGGGCCTGTGCCATTCGCGCGGTCATTGGGGAAGTCCGGCATCAAGATCAGCCCGATGGGCTTCGGCTGCTGGGCGATCGGCGGGAATTTCCGCTTCGACGGCAAGCCGGACGGATGGGGCCTGGTCGACGACCGCGAGTCGGTCAGAGCCATCCACCACGCCCTGGACGTGGGCGTCAATTTCTTCGACACGGCCGACGCCTATGGCGCGGGTCACAGCGAGACCGTCCTGGGCGACGCGCTCAAGGGCCGGCGCGACCGGGCCGTGATCTCCACCAAGTTCGGATTCAGGTACGACTCCGCGACCAAAGAGGTCGCGGGCACCGACACGTCGCCCGCCTATGCCCGGCGGGCGTGCGAAGCCTCCCTGCGCCGGCTCGGCACCGACTACATCGATCTCTACCTGCTGCACGTCGGGTCGGTACCGCAGCCGGTGGCCGAGGACCTCGCCGACGCCCTGGACGACCTGTGCCGAGAGGGTCTCATCCGGTCGTACGGCTGGAGCACGTGGGACCCCGACTGCGCGCGCCTGTTCGCGACCCGGCCCAACTGCGCGGCGGTCGAGCACACCCTGAACGTCTTCGACGACGCTCCGGCCATGCTCGACGTCTGCCGCCGGCACGACCTGGCCAGCATCAACATCAGTCCGCTCGCCATGGGCATGCTGACCGGCAAGTTCACCGCCGATTCACGGCTGCCGGCGGACGACGTGCGCGGCGCCGGCCACGAGTGGGTGACGTACTTCGACGGCGGCCGGCCCGAGAACACGTATCTCGAACGGCTGGACGCGATACGCGAGATCCTGACCAGCGATGGCCGCACTCTCGCCCAGGGGGCGCTGGCCTGGATCTGGGCGCGCGGCGAGCAGACCGTCCCGATCCCGGGATTCAAGAGCGTCCGGCAGGCCGAGGAGAACGCCGGAGCGCTGGAGCACGGGCCGCTCACGCCCCGGCAAATGGCGGAGATCGAGGAGTTGCTGGAGCGGGCACCGGCGGACGCCGGGAGCTAGCCGCGTTCCGGCCGACCTGAATTCACCACCCCCCGGTAACTATCGTTTCGAAAATGTCCGAAAGTTAACCCGGACGCAATGCTCGTCAGGTATCCAGAGTCGGCCATTCGGGTAGACTACCGACTTTCCCGACAACGAGCTCCAACAGCGGACGATCTCGAAAGGGCGGGGGATGGAATTTCAGCTGCTTGGCCCGGTTGAGGTCGTTGTCGACGGAAAGCCCTTTGGCCTGGCCGCACCTCGACAGGAGATCGTCCTGACGATGTTGCTGCTGGAAGCGAATCGTGTGGTGCCGGTCAGCAGGCTGGTCGACGCGCTGTGGAACGAGACACCGCCCGCGACCGCAAAAAGCCAGGTGCACATCAGCGTGTCGGCATTGCGGCGCCTGCTCGGCCGTTCCGGTGCGCAGCTCATCGAAACGCGTTCGCCCGGCTACGTGCTCCGCACACCTGACGACGCGGTCGATCTGAAACGTTTCGAGGACCTCGCGGCCAAGGGCGCGGCCGCGGCCGCCGAGCAACGGCTGCAGGAGGCGACCCGCCACTATCGAGCCGCCCTGGCATTGTGGCGGGGGCCGGCCATGGCGGGCATTGAGAGCCGGGTCATCCGCGTGTACGCCACCCGGTGGGACGAGACCCGGCTCACCGTGCTGGAGGACTGCCTCGACCTGGAACTCCAGCTCGGCAGGCATCGCGAGATCATCGGCGAGCTGAGCGAGCTCGTCGCCGAGCATCCGCTGCGCGAACGGCTCCGCGCGCAGATGATGCTCGCCCTCTACCGGTCCGGCCGGCAGGCCGACGCGCTCGACGTCTTCCGGGCCGGCCGGGAGATCCTCCAGCAGGAACTCGGCCTCGATCCGGGCAAGGACCTGCGCCGCCTCGAAAGCGCGATCCTGGCGAGCGACCGGTCCCTGGACCTTCCCGGCGGCGTGGTGCGGGGTGCGGCGCAGGAATGGCTGGCCGCCACTCCCGCGCCGCACCAGTTGCCGGCCGCCACCGCCGACTTCACCGGGCGCGACCAGCTGATCGAGCAGGTGTTGGCCCTGCTGTCCCCGGACGGGGCCGACGACAGGGCGAGGCGCGTGCCGGTCGTCGTCCTCACCGGCAAGGGCGGGGTCGGCAAGACCGCGCTCGCGTTGATCGCGGCGCACCAGCTTCAGGACCGCTATCCGGACGGCCAGCTGTTCACCCAGATGCGCAATGGGGGCGAGCAGCCGGAGAGCTCGGGCTGGCTGCTGGAACGGTTCCTGCGGTCCTTCGGCATCGCACCCGCCGCGCTGCCCGCCGAGGTGGCGGACCAGGCCGCCCTCTACCGCAGCTGGCTGGCCGAACGCCGGGTGCTGATCGTCATCGACGACGCGTCCAGCGTGAACCAGGTGATCCCGCTGCTGCCGGGGTCGGCGCAGTGCGCGGTGATCGTCACCTCGCGGAACCGGCTCGCCGGGCTGGAGGGCGCCTCCCAGCTGGAGGTCGGGGCGCTCGACGAGCCGTCGGGAATGGCCCTCGTGGCGCGGCTGATCGGCCGGGAACGGGCGGACGCCGAAGAGGACGCCGTACGCGCCCTGGTCGAACTCTGCGACAACCTGCCGCTGGCGCTGCGCATCGCGGCGGCCAAGCTCGCCGCTCGACCGCACTGGCGGATCAGCCGCCTGGTCCGCCGCCTGGAGGACGAAAGACGGCGGCTGGACGAGCTGGATCTCGACGGCATCAGCGTCCGGGCCACCATCTCCTTCTCCTTCGAGAGCCTCGCCGCGGACGCCCGCCGCCTGCTCATGCTGCTGAGCCTGCTCGGGCCGGTCGACTTCGCGTCCTGGGTCGGCGCGCCGCTGCTGGACTGCGAGGTCGACGTCGCCGAGGACACGCTCGAGACGCTGGTGGAGGCCCACCTGGTGGAGGTCCGGATAGAAGAGGACGGACCGCTGCGCTACCAGCTGCACGACCTCGTCCGCATCTACGCGGTGGAGCGGCTGGTCGACGAGGAGCCGACCGAGGCGCGCGGCGCCGCACTGCGCAGGCTGCTCGGCTGCTGGCTGTTCCTCACCGCCGAGGCGCATCGCCGCGAGTACGGCGGCGACTTCAGCGTCCTGCACGGGGACGCCGAGCGCTGGCCCCTCCCCGAAGCCACCACCGACGATCTGCTGAAGGACCCGCTCGGCTGGTTCCGAAGCGAGCACAACGCACTGGTCGCGGCCGTGCTCCAGGCCGGTCAGGCGGGTCTGGACGAGGTCTGCTGGGACCTGGCGATGACCTCGGTGACGTTGTTCGAATCCGGTTCCTACGTCGACGACTGGCGGCAGAGCCACGAACGGGCGCTCGCGGTCGTCCGCGCCGCGGGCAACCGTCGCGGCGAGGCGGCGATGCTCTACTCCCTCGGCACGGTGGCGCTCACCGGGCGGGTGCACGACGCGGCACGCGAGTTCGGGCGCGCGCTGGAGCTGTTCGAGAGCCTCGACGACGTCCATGGCCGGGCGCTGGCGCAGGGCGGCCTGGCGGTCGTCGACCGCCTGGGCGGCATGTACGGTCCGGCACTGACCCGTTACCAGACGGCGCTGGCCGACTTCCAGCGGGTCGGCGACCTCATCGGCGAGGCGCACATGCTGCGGGACATGGCGCAGATCCATATCGACTGGCGGCATTTCGACATCGCCGAGCGGTTTCTCGGCCAGGCCTACGAGGTCTGCCGGAAGCTCGGCGCGCGCCGGGTCACCGCGCAGATCGAGTATGAGCTGGCCGAGCTCTCCCTGCACCGGGGGCACCTGGACAAGGCGGAGGAGACGTTCGGCTCGGTCTGGGAGATCGCCGGGCAGGGCGGTGACATCGTCGGCCAGGCGTACGCGCTGCTCGGCCTGGGTGTCGTCCGGTCCAGGCAGGGACTGCACGGGCAGGCCGAGGCCGATCTCGAGGACGCCGTGAACCTGGCCGACGACACCGGCGATCTGCTTCTTCGCGGGCGGGCGCTGCTGGCGCTGGCGGAGATCGACTTCGATCGCGACAAGGTCGATCACGCCATGCGGAGACTCAACGAGGCGCTCGGCGCACTGAGCGATCTGGGCTCGGCCGCGGTGTGGCGTGCCCGGGTCCTGGAAATGGTCGGCCGCCTGCACGAACACGAGGGGCGCACCGATGCCGCCGAACAGGCATGGCGAGCGGCCGCGAGTCTGGCGGGCGACGCGGACCCCACGCTCGCCGGCCAGCTCTCCACGGCGCTGTCCAGGGTCGCCGGCCACGTCCAGGACTGACCGGCCGGGCTTGAGCCTCCGGGGCGCTGGGGCACGGAAAGGTGCCCGGCGAGCGGTGCGTGACGCGCCGCCGAACGCCCGCGGCCGGGCCTGTTCTCGATACACGGGCCGGTTGGGCCGTTCCACAGCTCGACCGGCGTCGTGGAACGGCCCAATCGGCGTCGTCAACATCAAGGCCGGAAAACGGTCAGATCAGCCCCACGGGGGGCCGCCGGGTGCCGCGCCCAGGAACGGAGCATCGGCCGGCGGCGCGATGACGGCGCACGGGGAACCGTTCGTGTCCGGGTGCGCCTCGGCAACGACGTTCAGCAAGATTTGCGCATCACCGCGCGCGCACATCGCCACATACGTGCCGGCATTCCAGTGCTTCACGGCGCAACTCACTGCCAACCTCCACATTGACCAATTCGTGAGTTCGTCTAGCAGTACTAAACAAGGCCGGGCGCATCCCGTCGCTATCGCAGCCCTATCGGGCGGCCATACCGAAAGCAACAGGATCAGGATTGTTCGGCGATAGCGCCGCGATAGCGGCGGCTGGGAACATTTATCCCCCAACAGCCTTCTGCAGCACCATTGTCAGCCGCCGCAGAACCCGAGCGAAGGCGAGCGCCCCATGATTGAACGCCGACCGTGTACGCCCGTGCCCCCGGCTGTCCGGCTCGCCGCAACCTGAAGCGGACGGATGGGGCCATGAGCATCCTGGTGAGCGTTGTCGACAGCATGCACGGCCGGCCCGCGGAAGGCGTCGCCGTGCAGCTCGGGAGCCAGATCGAGGGAGAGTGGCAGGAGATCGCCAAGGGGCACACCGACGAGGAGGGCGAGTTCGGTGCCCCGAGCGGCGAACTGTTCCTGGCGCGTGGGGTCCATCGGCTGGAACTCGACATCGACGGGTACTACACGACGCTGGGCCTGGCGCCTTTCTACCCGAGGGTCACCATCGATTTCCGGGTGTCGGATCCCGGCGAACGGCACCACATCCCCGTGGTGATAACACCGTTCGCCTGCGCGACCTACCGGGCGAGATGAGCCACCTGGCGCGCGCACGGACGGGCGCGGACGCCGCGAGCCCGCCGCATCCGCGCCACCGTCGCCGCCCCTTGACGCGGTGCTTGTCGGCGCCAGTCGTCTGACCGTGGTGCCGGGCCGAACTGACCGCCGGCGGCGTCCAGCATGCCCGGCAGGGGCCGCCGGTCGGCGGCCTTGGCGCCGGTCGGCGCGAAGGTCACCGGCAGCCCGCCCGGCAGGTGCCGCCGCAGCCTCCGGAAGAACCGCGAAGGCGACAGGCGGCAACCGTCCTCGGCCCCGCCCGCCGGCGCCGACCGGCGGGCGAGGCTCACACGACCGGCCGCAGGTCGGGTCCGCCACCCTCACGGCTCCCATGGCTGAGGCGGCGGTGCGGGGCCGCGGAGGAGCTCCTCGGGGCGCTGGGGCAGGGGTTATTGGCCGTAGAGCCAGTCGACGTAGGTGTAGTCGCGGGGGTCGCGCTGGCGGAACAGTTCGTTGCGCAGCAGCCTGCCGATGCCGTCCACGTGCCAGATGTCGCCCCAGACGCGGGCCGTGCTCTGGACGCGGGCGGTGCGCTCGGTGCGTTCGGCCTCGTAGCGCTTGGTCGCAGCGGCCCAGTCGGGCTCTCCTGCGTCGCCGAGCTGGGTGGCCAGGCAGTGCGCGTCCTCCATGGCCTGGCAGGCGCCCTGGGCGAGGTACTGCAGCATGGGGTGCGCGGCGTCGCCGGTGAGGGCGAACCGGTCGGCGGTCCAGGTGGGGATCGGCAGCCTGTCGTACATGGGCCAGCGGCGGTCCCGCCACAGGGCGGCCAGGGCCTTGCGGACGTCCTCGCACGCCCCGGCGAACGCCGTTTCGAGTTCCTCTGGGCCGCCCCAGTCCTCCTCGCCTCGCTCGTAGGCGGGGGACTTGAACACCGCCACGGTGTTGAGCATCTCGCCCCGCCGCAGCGGGTACCGCACCAGGTGGCAGCCGGGGCCGACGTAGCAGACGACGTCCTGCAAGCCGCCGGCGTCCATGTCGAGGTCCGCTATCGGGAACGCACCCCGGTAGGCCACGTAGCCCGAGCAGATCGGCTCGTCGTCGCTGAGCTTGGCTCGCAGGGTGGAGCGCAGCCCGTCCGCGCCGACGACCAGGGCCCCCTGGTAGTCGCCCAGGTTGCTGTGGACGGTGGCGCCGTCCGGACCGGTGACGACGTCCCGTACCTGGCAGTTGGGGACCAGCGCCACGCCGGCCCGTTCGCAGGCGCGCACCAGGATCGCCAGCAGGTCGCTGCGGTGGATGACGACGTAGGGGCCGCCGTAGCGGCGCACGAATTCGTCGTCGAGGTCCAGGTGGGTCAGCTCGCCGCCGTCCAGGGCGTCCCTGAACAGCAGCCGCCGGGGGGTGACGCCGGCCTCCAGGACCTCGTCGAGCAGGCCCCACTCCCGCAGGATCCGGGTGGCGTTCGGCGCCATCTGCAGGCCGGCGCCGACCTCGGCGAACTCGGGCGCGCGTTCCAGGACGCGGACCGAGTGTCCGGCGGTGGCCAGCGCGTAGGCGGTGGAGAGCCCGCCGATGCCGCCTCCCACCACCACGACGTCGGCAGGGTCAGGTGCGGTGTTCATCGTTGCGTTCCTCGTGCGTGACGTTCAGGGACGTGCTGGGGGTGCTGGGCGTGCTGAGCCGTTCTTGGGTCGGGCGTTCACAGCCAGGGGCCGAGCGTGGGCGCCTTGGGGCTGCGTCCGGTCAGCCAGGCGGCCAGGGCGGCGGCGTCCCCGCGAGTGGCGTGCCTGGACGCGGCCTCGGCGGCCAGGGCGGCGTTGAAGCCCTCGGGCAGGTCGGCGAAGGTCACGCCGTCGCCGAGATCGACGGCGTGCACGTTCACCTCCCGGGCCCGCATCCACGGGATCTCCTCGGCGGGGACGGTACGGCCCTGGGCGGTCACCACGGGACTGCGCCAGGCGTCCTCGGGGAGGGCGTCCATGTCCTCGGCCAGGGCGCGCGCCGACCGGTGGACCAGCGTGCGCAGCTCGCCGGCGGGCAGCGCCGCCAGGGCCTCGATCTCCTCCGCCCGCTGCCGCGGACCGGCGTACATGCGGTTCTCGACGCCGGTCGCGGCCCAGTCCAGCAGCCGCCGCAGGGCTTCGGCGTTGCCGTGGACGTGGGCGACGACGTGCCGCCGCGTCCAGCCGTCCAGCGCGGTCGGCGCGGCCAGTTCCTCGTCGGTGAGCCGGTCGACGGCGCCGAGGAACAGCTCGGTGCCCCGGTCCATCCAGGTGCGCGCGTCCGTCCGGGATCGCGCGCTCATGCCGTCCTCGCCGTGTTCTCCAGGCGGCCGATGCCCTCGATCTCGGTCACCACGGTCGCGCCGTCCGTCAGGTAGCGGGGCGGCTTGCGGGCGTGGCCGACGCCGCCGGGCGTGCCCGTCGCGATGACGTCGCCGGGCCGCAGGGTGATGATCGTGGACGCGTACCGCACCAGGGTGACCGGGTCGAACACCAGGTCGGAGGTGTTGGCCTTCTGCATCACCTCGCCGTCGACCCGGCAGCCGAGCGACAGCGCGGGACGGACGCCGCCGGGCAGCTCGTCCGGCGTGACCATGACGGGGCCGAGTGGCGTGGAGGAGTCGAACGTCTTGCCCTGCAGCCACTCCTTCGTGCGGAACTGCCAGTCCCGCATGGACACGTCGTTCATGATCGTGAACCCGGCGATGGCCCGTTCGGCCTCCTCCTCGGTGGCGCGCCGGACGGTGCGTCCGATCACCACCGTCAGCTCGGCCTCCCAGTCCACGGCCGACGACTCGGGCGGCAGCAGGATGTCGTCGCGGGCGCCGATCAGCGCGTCGGCGAACTTCGCGAACAGCGTGGGGTGCTCGGGCAGGTCCCGGCCCATCTCCAGGATGTGGGGACGGTAGTTCAGCCCCACGCAGAGGATCTTGCCCGGCCGCGGCACGACGGGCGCGAACACGGCCTCCGCCACCGGAAGCGCCTGCCCCCGGGCGGACGCCGCGACGTCGGCCCAGTCGTCGCGGGCGAGCAGGGCGCCCACGTCGGGGGCGTCCAGCAGGACGTGGCCGTCATCGGTGAGCCGGGCGGCGCGGGTTCCCTCGTCGGTGCGGACGGTCGCGAGCTTCACTGGGCGGTCTCCTTGTACTGGACGCGGTGCTGGTGCAGCCGTTCGAAGATGGGGGCGTCGCTGAACCGGAACAGGTCGAGCCCGCCCTCGGTGGCCAGCGTCAGCGGTTGCCACGACGGCACCACGAACAGGTCGCCGCGCTGGACGCTCCAGCTCTGCCGGCCCACCGTGACCTGGCCGGTGCCGTCGAACACCTGGAAGACGGACGAGCCGACCTCCTGGCGCGGCGCGGTGGCGGTGTCGGGCGCCAGCCGGTGGAACTCGGCCCGCACGGTCGGCATCACGTCGCCACCGGTCGTGGGGTTGGTGTAGCGGACGGCGGCGTGCCCCGGCTCCACCGTGGCGCGGTGCCCCTCGGCCTCCAGCGCGAGCTGCTCGGCAAGCGCGCGGTCGGTGTACTCCCACCGGTAGGCCAGCAGAGGCGTCGCCGGTGTCGGCTCCAGGTGCGTCAGCGGCCGCAGTCCCGGATGCCCCCACAGCCGTTCCGAACGGGACCGCTGCGGCGTCTCCCGGGTCTCGACCTCGTCGGGGCCGAACTCGAAGAAGGTGGACTCGACCAGGTGCTGGAACGGGATGTCCAGCCCGTCGATCCAGGCCATCGGCGCGTCGGTGTCGTTGTGGTGGCCGTGCCAGTGCCAGCCCGCCTGCGGCAGGAAGTCACCGCGGCGCATCGCCACCGGGTCGCCGTCCACCACCGTCCACACCCCCTCGCCCTCCACGACGAAGCGGAAGGCGTTCTGGGTGTGCCGGTGGACGGGCGCGTCCTCGCCCGGGTTGAGGTACTGGATCGCGGCCCACAGCGTGGGGGTGGCGAACGGCCGTCCCCCCAGCCCCGGATTGGCCAGCGCGATCGCGCGCCGCTCGCCGCCCCGCCCGACCGGCACGAGCCGTCCGGCCCGCTCGGCCATGGGCAGCAGCCGATCCCACCGCCACAGGTGCGGCACCGCCTTCGACCTCGGCGTCGGCGGCATGAGATCGCCGATCTCGGTCCACAGCGGCACCAGCAGTTCGGACTCGAACCCCCGGTACAGCTCCTCCAGCTCGGGCGTGCGCCGCGGCTGGTCGTCGGCGTCGGTGGCCACGATGGTCACCGGAGATCCGTCGGTGACGGTCATGGTGGAAGCCTCCTTCGTGGGACGGGAGACGGTGCGCTCGCGAGGGACGCGGACGCCACGTCTCCAACATTCCGCACATTCCGGATGGCGGATAAGCTTTTTCTGCTATGAGGAACAAACCGCCGTATGCGCTGAACTCCGTCGACCACGCGCTGCAACTGGCCGCCCTGCTGCAGCAGGAGGGGCCGCTGCGGGTGACGGACGCGGCCGAGCGCCTGGGCGTGGCGGCCTCCACCGCCCACCGGCTGCTGGCGATGCTCGTCTACCGCGACTTCGCCGAACGGCTGCCCGACCGCCGCTACGGCCCCGGCAAGGTGCTGCGCCCGGCGGAGACCTCCGAGGCGCCCGTCGCCCTGCTGCGCCGCGCCGGCATCCCCGAGATGCGCCGCCTGGTCGACCAGACGCAGGAATCGGTCAACCTCATGGTCCTGGCCGGGACGGAGGTCCGCTTCGTCGCCACCGTCGAATCCCCGCAGATCCTGCGCGTGGGCGACCGGGAGGGCCGCTGCCTGCCCGCCCACCTGACCTCGGGCGGCAAGGCGATCCTGTCCGCGCTCACGCCCGAGGAGCTGGCGGCGTTCTATGAAGGCGTCGACGACATCGACCTGCCCCGGCTGCGCCGCGAACTGACCCTGGTCCGCAAACGCGGCTTCGCGATCAACCATCAGCTGACCGAGACCGGCCTGACCGCCATCGGCACCGCGATCAAGGACGACCACGGCCGTCCCCTGGCCGGCCTGTCGCTGGCCCTGCCCACCGCGCGCTTCGACCGCGACACCCTGCCCACGTGGGTCAACGCGCTGTCCGCCACCGCACTCCGGATCGAGGGAGCCCTCGCCGGGCCGCACCTGTGACTGCGGGGTTAGAAGTGGGTTTTGGTGATGAGTTTGCGTGAGCGGGTCATTACGATTAGTGACCATCCGAGTGCGGGGTGCGTCGGTTAGGGGGTCTGCGGTGATCACTGCGGATCTGGCGGGACTGCTTGACGGGCATCTGCGTCGCCGGCCGGAGGCGGTGGCCTGCCGAACGGCGGTGGCGGTGACCTATGAGGAACTGGCGCGGTTGGTGGACGACACGGCGGCGGCCCTGAGGCGAACCGGGGTGCGCGCCGGCACCCGCACGGTGGTGCTCGTACCGCCCGGCCCCGACCTGCTGGCCGTGGTGTTCGCCCTGTTGCGGTTGCGCGCGGTGCCCGTCGTGGTCGATCCGGGCCTGCCGCCCGGGCAGTTGCGCTCGTGCCTGGCCGAGGCGGCGCCCGAGGTGTTCATCGGCATCCCCCTCGCCCAGTTCGCCAGGGTGGTGTTCGGCTGGGGGCGCGGCAGCGTCCGCACCAGCATCACCGTCGGGCCGCGGCGGCTGTGGCTGGGCACGAGGCCGCACCGCCCGCGCACGCCGGGCTGCGATCCCGTGTACGAGCCCGGGCGGGCCGACGACATGGCGCTGCTCGCCTACACCTCGGGCTCCACCGGCCCTCCCAAGGGGGTGCCGCTGCGCCGTCGGCACCTGTTGCCGCTGCTGCGGATGCTCAGTGACAGCGCGGCGATCGGACCGGGCACGCGGATGTTGTCGACGTTTCCGCCGTTCGCGATGGCGGCGCCCCTGCTGGGCGCGACGGTCGTGTGCCCCGACATCGATCCGCGGCGGCTGGACAGGGCCAGTCCGGCGGTCCTGGTGGACGACATCCGCCGACACGGGGTGGGGGCGCTGTTCGCCGCGCCGGCGCTGCTCGATCGGCTGGCGCGTTACTGCCTGGCCAGAGAACTCGTCCTGGATTCGCTGAACGTGGTGCTGACGGCGGGAGCACCCCTGTCACCGGCCGCGCTCGACCGCGTACGCGGCTTCCTGAAACCGCAGGCGGTCGCCTACTCGGTGTACGGCGCGACGGAGTGCATGCCGGTCAGCACCATCGGCTGCGGCGAACTCGCCGCCACCGCCGCCGCCACCAACAGCGGCGCCGGAACCTGCCTGGGGAGTCCCTTGGAGGACGCCCAGGTCCGTGTCATCGCCGTTTCCGACGAGCCGATCGACCGATGGAGCGACGACCTGCTCGTCGCACCGGGCACCGTCGGCGAGATCACCGTGACATCGCCCGCCGTCAGCGACCCCTACCTGCACCGTCCCGACGCCACCGCGCTGGCCCGCATCGCCGACGGCGACCAGGTCGTGCACCGCATGGGCGACCTGGGAACCATCGACGCGCAGGGACGACTGTGGTTCGCCGGTCGCAAGGCCGAACGCGTCCGCACCGAACACGGCGACTGGTACACCGACCATGTCGAGCCGATCTTCAACACGGTGCCCGGCGTGCACCGCACGGCCCTCGTCGGCGTCGGGGCGGCTCCCGCACAGCGTCCCGTGCTCGTGGTGGAGCCCGACCACGGAACGTCCCGCCGCGAGCGCGCACGCATCCGCGCCGACCTCCTCGCCCTGGCCCAGCAGCAACCGCACACCGCCGGGCTCGACGACGTGCTGTTCCACCGTCACTTCCCGATGGACGTCCGCCACCACAGCAAAATCCGCAGACACGTCCTGGCCGCCTGGGCCGCCCACCGCCTCAAGGCCAACGACCGACGGGCGCACCCCGACGATCTCTCCGGGGATGGTGGGGCGCGGTGAAGGTGCTGGTGACCGGGGGCGGCGGCTTCCTCGGGCAGGCCATCTGCCGGCGGCTGGCCGAACGCGGCGACATCGTCCATTCCCTGCAGCGACGTCACTCGCCGGCGCTGGCCGACTTGGGGGTCGTCCAGCATCTGGGCGACATCCGCGACCGCGCCGCGGTGCAGGCCGCCGTGGAGGGGTGCGACGCGGTCGTCCACTGCGCCGCCAAGGCGGGCGTGGGCGGTCGGCACCGGGAGTACGAGCAGATCAACGTGTACGGCACCCGCAACGTGCTGAGCTCCTGCATCCGGGCCGGCGCCAGGCTGGTCCACACGTCGTCGCCGAGCGTGGTCCACGACGGCCGCGACCTGGAGGGCGTGGACGAATCGGTGCCCTACGCCCGCCGGTTCCTGGCCGCCTATCCCCGCACCAAGGCAGTGGCGGAAGTGCTCGTGCGCGCGGCGGCACGGCGGGTCCCGACGGTGGCGTTGCGGCCGCACCTGATCTGGGGGCCGGGCGACCCGCATTTCCTTCCCCGGCTGGCGGCCCGGCACCGTCGCCTGCGGCTGCTGGGCGCCACCGACAAACTCGTCGACACCGTCTACATCGACAACGCCGCCCACGCGCACCTGCTGGCGCTGGACCGGCTGGGGCCGGGCTCACCGCTGTGCGGACGGGCCTACTTCATCACCCAGGACGAACCCCAGGGCCTGGGCGAATGGACGAACGCGCTGCTGGAAGCCGCCGGCCTCCCCCCGGTGACGCGGCGCCTGCCGAAGCGGCCGGTGGCGGCCGCCGCCTGGCTGACCGAGTGCGCGTACCGCCTGCCGGGAGTGCGGGGCGAGCCGCCGCTGTCCCGCTTCCTGGTCAGCCAGGCCGCCACCGCGCACTGGTTCGACATCTCCGCCGCCCGCCGCGACCTGGGGTACCGGCCCCACGTCAGCACCGCGGAGGGCCTGGCCCGGCTGGCCGCCCACCTCCGTCGATCGCCGCTCGGAGCGGGCCGATGACCCGGTACCCCGACTACCCGTTCACCTCGCACCGCTTCCGCCACGCTTCCGGGATACACCAGCATTATCTGGACGAAGGCGACGGCCCTCCCGTGCTGATGGTGCACGGGAACCCGTCATGGAGCTACATGTGGCGGCGCCCGGTCCTGGCCCTGCGCGACCGGTTCCGCTGCGTCGTCCCCGACCACATCGGCATGGGCCTGTCGGACGCCCCCGGCGAAGACCGCTACACCTACACCCTGGCCTCACGCGTCGACGACCTGGACGCCCTCGTCGAGCACCTCATCACCGCCCACGGAGCGCCCGAGACCGGCTGGACGCTGATCATGCACGACTGGGGCGGACCAATCGGCATGGCGTGGGCCGCCCGCCATCCGCACCGCGTCGCCCGCCTGGTCGTGTGCAACACCGCCGCCTTCCCCAACCCCCACGGTGAACGGTTCAGGCCGACGCTGCGGATGCCGTTCTGGCTGCTGCGCGACACACACGCGGGCGAGCGCCTGTTCCTAAGGCACAACGCCTTCGCCCGCCTGGCCACCAGCCCGCCCTTCGGCGTCCTGCGCCCGATGCCACGAGCCGTCCGCGCCGCCTACCTGGCCCCGACCAGCCGCCCCGGAACACGACGCGCCATCCAGCGATTCGTCCAGGACATTCCGCTGGGCCCCGGCGACCGCGCCTGGCCGCTCCTGCACCAGACCGGCCGCGCCCTCGCCCAGTTCTCCGGCCTCCCCACACTGATCGGCTGGGGCCTGCGCGACCCCGTCCTCGACAAGGCGATCCTGACCGAATGGCGCCGCCGCTTCCCCGAGGCCCGCACCCACGTGTACCGACACGCCGGCCACTACCTCCTGGAAGACACCGACCAACACTTCCTCACCGAACTACGCCAATTCCTCCGCCACTGACAAAGACGCATGCAAGTCCCTCGCTGACATGGAAACCGCCACACGCCGCACACCCCCGCCCACCAGCACGAACACGTACGGAGCCAGGGCCACCGATCGCAACCCCTGCGGAGATGTTGCGGAGACGCCCCGCACCACACCACACCCATCTCCGCACGCACCTCCGCAGTTCACTGCCATGTTTGCGGAGATGCGCCTGTCACGGCGTCGGCACCGTGGTCACCGCCCTGCTGGTGCTGCTGGCCGTGCACACCGCCCACCGCCACCTGCCACCCCCCACGCACCCGACAGACCGGCACCGGCCCGGCCGGGCGCGGGTACGAGACGTAAAACGGCCGCGCACGCCTGATTCGGCCGACAGTAGGCATCCAGTCGTCACCGGAAGACCAACCACGGCCCCCGCGGCAAGGCGCCCGCTCACCAAAGCCCGGCGCCTCGCCGCACTCGACACCACTCACCTGCATCCAGCCTGCCGGTCACCCGGAAGACAACCACAGACGCCTGCGGCTAGGCTGCCCGCTCACCGACGACCGGCGCCTCGCGGCGCTCGGCCTGCAGAAGTTGCCGGCGCTTGTCGTCCTTGACCCAGGTGAGCGAGCCGGGCTTGCGCGCCTCGGCCGCGAGATGCTTGACGGTGTACTGGCAGACGAACTCCTTGAGCTTCGCGCCAGGGCGGCCACCGACATACAGCTTTATCGCGATGTCGTCCTTGGAGGCGAACTGGAAGATGCCGGCGCGTCGGCCCAGGCTGATGCACTGGCCGAAGAACCCCAGGTTGATGGGCGCGGGTTGCTCGGCGGCGATCCGGCTGAGCACGGTGTCGGCGGCATGTGCGCCGATCCTCGTCGCGGCCTGGCAGCTCATCCGGAACGGCAGGTCCGACGGTGCCGCCGCGTCTCCGGCCGCGATGATGCGCGCGTCGTCCACGCTGGTCAGCGTCTCGTCGGTGAGCAGGCGCCCCAAGGCGTCGGTGCTCAGCCCGCTGCGCCCGGCCAGGTCCGGCACGCCGAATCCGGCGGTCCAGATGGTCACCGCGCTCCGAAGCGTGCGGCCGTCGGCGAGCCGCACGGCGTCGCGCGTCACGGCCGTCACCTTCGCATCGGGACCTTCGAGCACGGTCACACCGAGCTTGGCCAGCCGCCCGGCAACCGAGCGTCGGCCCCGAGGATGCAGGTACGGGCCCAGCACTCCGCCGCAGACCAGGGTCACCCGGCGGCCCTGTTCTGCCAGCTCGGCGGCGGTCTCGATGCCGGTCGGACCGGCTCCGACCACCGTCACCGCGTCCGTCGCGGACGCGGCGCCGACGACCGCCCGCAGCCGCTGCGCCTCCTCCAGCGTGGCGACCGGATAGGCGAACTCCGCCGCCCCGGGCACCCGCGGGTCGGCGCTGCCACTGCCCACCGCGTAGATCAGGTAGTCGTAACCGACCGTGCCACCACCCGCCAACACCACATTGCGTCCGGCCGCGTCGATCCGGGTCACGGTGTCCACCACCAGCCGGACTCTTTCGGCCAGGACCTCCCGGTAGTCGACGACCGCGTCGTGGGACCCGCCCACCAGTTGGTGCAGGCGGATCCGCTCCACGAAGTTCGGACGCGGATTGATCAGGGTCACCGCCACGTCGTCGCGCTGCGTCAGACGATTGGCCGCCATGACGCCGGCATATCCCCCGCCGACCACGACGACTTCAGTGTTCCCGGTCATGGTGTCTCCTCCCGTTCCAAGGGTTCGCCCTCAAGACACCGCGTACTCGATCCTTGTGACACGTGAAACAGCTCACATGCTCAGCCGCTGACCCCGCGTGGAGCTCCTCCGTCCACCTCCCGAACGAAAAGGGCAGATGACGCACAGCAGACGGACGCCCAGAACGGCAGCGCGCGGCCGGAGAGCCAGCAAAGTGCGACTCGCAGGCGCTCGGTTCCACCCGCACGCATCGACACCCCGCCCCACAGCCACAGGCACGCGGTAAACAAGGCGCCCCGATCCAGGGAACGAGGGACGCGCCGCGCACGAACGCCAGTGCCACACGCAGGCGAACCGGAACGACGGGCCTCCACGACGTCACAGAAAGTCGCACAAACCACGGCAAGCACCACACGGCGCTGGCGGACGCACACCAGGCCAGCGAGGCAGACCAACGGGAGCCGACACGCAGCCTGGATGCTCCATCCAAAAACATGGACGCGGACATGCGGCTGACACGCAACGCGCGATGAACAAGTCCTACACGCGACCGAACGGCAACGGCGCGGCGAAGCACCACACGTCGCGCAAAACACACAGGCGGCACGCAGCACTGACGGGTCACTGGCAGACGAGCGCGGCAGGCAGACACACACGCGACACCCAACCACCTGCTGGAGATGGCCGGTGACGCCGACGGCGCCCGCGACTGCTATCGGACGGCGGCGCGGCTGACCACCAGCCTGGCCGAGCAGCGCTACCTGGAGCGCAAGGCCAGCGGTCTCACCCGGCCGCCGGCGCCGCAGCGGTGACCCGCCGCCCCCGCAGCGAGGCGCGGAGGACGCTCCACCGCAAGCACATGGAGCACAGACACGCAGGTAAAGCGGCAGGGTGGACGGGATGTACCACACGAGCGCACGGGAACAATGCGGCCTACCGCGCCACGGCACGTCACACAAAACACGGCAGACGGCACACAACGCTGACAAGCACGCGGCAACAGCAGGCGACGCTGATAGACCCGCGACAAACCGGCAGGGCAGACAACACCCACGCCTGACACACTCACCCCGAGCACGCCGCCGCAAGGCATGCACGTCGGGCATGCAAGTGGCGCATGACACGCGCTGCACGAAGCACCACACGCGAGTGCACGGGCGCGGCGTCGGGGGGCTCCGCACATTACGCAAAACGCCTAGCAGGCGGCAGGCAGTGCTGGCGGACGCGCGGCAGACAGACACGCGCCCGGCACACGCAACCTGGACGCTCCGCCCCAGGGCATGGACGCAGGCATGCTCGTGGGGCGCGGCACTCGCTGAACGGAAGTGCCACACGCAGGCAACCGGGGACGGTGCGGCAGACAGCGCACCGCAGCACACGACAGGCGACACGCAGCACTGACCGGCCCGCACCAGGCCAGCGAGGCAGACAGGCACACGTCCGACACACGCAACTCGGGCGCGTCGCCGCGATGACATCGACTCGGACATGTGGGGCTGGATGCCCGGGACGGATCGCGCGGCGGGCGGCGTGTGCGGCGGGTGGCGTGCACCGCCAGCGGCATGCGCGGGGACGGCATGGATGCGGGCAGACGGCAGGACGCTCGGCACAGATCGTGCGCCAAGCGGCATGCGCGCCGGGCAGCGGGCGCGGCCAGCGGCTCATGCTGTTCGTTGTGAGTGCCGGGCTGTGGGCGGGGCGGGGTAGGGAAGCGCGGTGTTGTGGATGGCTTGGGTTGTTGCGGGGTTGGGGGGTTACCAGCGGGCGATGAGGAGGCCGGCGCTGAAGCCGCTGGCTACGCCGAGGAGGGCCACCAGGTCGCCGCGGCGGAGGCGTCCGGACTGGACGGCCATCGCCAGTTGCACGGGAAGCGTGGCGGCGACCATGTTGCCGTGCTGGGAGATGGTGACGATGACTTTGCCGGTCGGGATTCCCATGGTTTCGCACTGCTTCCACAGAACTGAGAGAGATGCCTGGTGGACGCAGACGACGGCGAAGTCGTCCCAGGTCAGCCCGTGTTCGGCGAGGCCCTTGTGGACGATGGCCGGGTCGATGCTCTTCAGGCCGTGCAGCAGCTTCACCGAGTCGATGGTGAGCGGCCCAAGGCTGGGCAGGCCCGTTGAGAGGTCGTTGGTCATGTCGTGCAGCGGTACGACGGACGCGTCCCAGTCGGCGGACTGGGCGACGAAACGGTGTGCGATCACGCCCGGGGTCGGGCTCGCCTCCAGCAGCAGGGCGGCGCCCGCGTCCGAGACCGTGAAGGCGGCGGCGACGGTGTAAAACTCCGCGGCGTCCTTCAAGGTCCAGGGGGTGACGGCGGTGGGCAGTTCGCCGCAGCAGACGACGATCCGTCCATAGTGTTGGTGGCGGATGAGGGAGTCGGCCACCTCGATGGCGTTCAGCACGCTGTTGCACGCGTTGCGCACGTCGAAGACCGGGCATGAGGCGCCGAGCTTGGCCGCGATGATGTGCGCCGTGGCGGGCTCGATGACGTCGACGCAGACCCCGGCGTAGATGATCAGGTCGATGTCACCGGGCTGCAGGTCGGCGTCGCGCAGCAGTGATCTGACGGCACGGACCGCAAGGTCGGACGGCTTGTCGTCGACCGAGGCGACGTGGCGGCGCCGGACGCCGCTGCCCTCGTAGATCAGTCCGCGCGGCAGGTCCAGGTCGGGGTTGCGCTCGGCGAGCCGGTCTTCCACCTGCGCGGTCGTCAGGGTCGCGTCCGGCAGGTGGGCGGCGACCCCGGCCAGCCGGGTGTACAGCGTGCTGATGACGGGTCCTCCTCGGTCTGGCAGGGATCGTTGCGTGGCCGCTGGTTCGGCATCGACAGGCCTGGTCATGACGGTGCGGCGGAGATGGACGACCCGTCGTGGCCTTGATCGTCGTCCGCAGGGCTGGGTTCGGGGATCGTCGCCTCTTCCCTGGTCCGAGCGGCCGCGTCGCTCGACCGCTGGGACGACGCTTCAGGCAGCGCGGTCGCGGCGGCCTGGGAGAGGGCGTCGGCGGAAGGCGGCCGCCCGGCGGTGGGGGCCGCGCCGCTGGGCGGGGATGCCTGCTGCGAGGCCGTGTCTGTCGCGGCGCGGGTGAAAGGTTGGCGCGACCCCTCAGACACCAACCGCGGAGGCGCGTCGGTGGATGGCGAGGCCGCAGTCGAGGCGGCGCCGCTGGGCGGGGATGCGTGCTGGGATGCCGTGTCCGTGGCGGCGCGGGCGAGAGGTTGACCCGACCCCTCAGACACCAACCGCGGAGACGCGTCGACGGAGGGCGGCCGCCCTGCGGTGGGGACCGCAGCGCTGGGCGGGGATGCCTGCTGCGAGGCCGTGTCTGTCGCGGCGCGGGTGAAAGGTTGACGCGACCCCTCAGACACCAGCCGCGGAGACGTGTCGGCAGATGGTGAGGCCGCAGTGGGGGCGGCGGCGGCGCGCGAGGGTGCCTGCTGCGAGGCCGTGTCTGTGGTGGGGGCAGTGAGAGGTTGACGTATCCGCTCAGACGCCGGCGGCGGGGGCGGGGAGACTGCGGTGGGGGTGGCGGTGCTGGGGGACGGCTGGGGTGAGGTGGTATCGGGGGTGGGCGGCAGGCCCAGGCGGAGGAGGATGGTCTGGGTGATGCCGTTCACCGTGCCGCCGCTGCGGATGAATTCCATGGGCGGGATGTCGATGCCGTAGCGCTGCTGGACGGAGGTAAGCAGGTCGGCGGCCATGAGGGAGTCCATGCCGTACTCGTCGAGTTGCGTGTCGGCGGAGATCTGGTCGGCGGGGAGCAGCAGGACGTCCGCCAGTTGCCTGGTGACCTGTTCCGCGATGAAGGCGTGGGCCTGCTCGGGGCTCATCTCGGCCAGGACCTCCAGGTCGCTCTGGCCGGGGACCTGCTGTTCGCTGCCCGGAGGCAGCACCAGCGACAGCAGCGGGCCGTGCAGGCTCGGCAGGATCTGGCGGAGCCGTCCCCAGTTGCAGCGGCCGACCATGGTGACGTCGCTGCCCTCAGCGAGCATGTCCTCCAGGGCGAGGAGGGCCTGGCCGGGTGGCATGGGCGCGATGCCGAGCTTGGCCAGTGCCTGCCCCTGGGTGCCGACGGCCAGGACGCCGGTGTCGGCCAGCGCCCCCAGGCTGATCGCCACGGCGGGACGGCCGTCGTGGCGGCGGCGCCGGGCCAGGGCCTCCAGGAACAGGTTGGCGGCGACGTAGGGAGCCTGGCGGATGTTGCCCACGGTGGTGATGGACGAGCACAGGACGAACAGGTCCAGGGGCCGGTCACGGGTCAGTTCGTCCAGCACCATCGCTCCGGCGACCTTGGGGTGCAGGACGGCGGCGAAGCGGGTGTCGTCGAGGTCGGCGAGCAGTTCGTCGTCCAGGTGCATGGCCGCGTGCACGACGCCGCGGAGCGGGTGGCCGTCGGCGTCCAGCTTGTCCAGGATTCCGCGCATGGCGTCGATGTCGGCGGCGTCGGCGGTATGGGCGTGGGCGGTGGCTCCCAGGCGTTCCAGCTCGGTGAGCAGGGCGGACGCTCCGGGGGTGGCGGCGCCGCGGCGTCCGACGAGTGCCAGGTGACGGGCGCCGTGCCGGGCGAGCCAGCGGGCGATCTCGGCGCCGAAGCCGCTCAGGCCGCCGGTGACCAGGTAGGTGCCGTCCGGGTCGAGGCGTGGCGGGCGGCGCCGTGGTTCGACGTCGGCGGGGGCGTCCGCCGGGTCGCAGGAAATGGTGATCTTGCCGATGTGCCGGGAGTGGCGCATCAGGGTGAACGCGTCCGCGACCCGCGAGGCCGGGTACACGGTGTGCGGCATCGACTCGCCGTCGCCGGACAGCAGGTCGACGTAGCCGGGGTCCACGGCCGCCAGTTCGGGGTCCTTCCACATCAGCGTGCCGACGTCCAGGACGAACAGGGAGATGTTGTCGGCCAGGGCGCGCAGCAGCAGGGGCTTGTTCTCGAAGACGTCGCGTTTGCCCAGTTCGACGAACCGGCCGCCGTGCCGCAGGCTTTCCAGTCCGCGCGTGATGGCCTCCCCCGCGAGGGAGTTCAGGACGACGTCGACGCCGCGCCCGCCGGTCAGGTCACTGATCTGCTCGGCGAAGCGCAGGCTGCGCGAGTCCAGGACGTACTCGACGCCCACGGCGCGCAGAAGGTCGCGCTTGGCCGGGGTCCCGGCGGTGGCGATCACCTGGGCGCCGCGCAGGCGGGCGTAGTGCAGTGCGGCGAACCCGACGCCGCCGGCGCCGCCGTGGACCAGCACGGTCTCGCCCGGCTGGAGGCGGGCCAGCCGCACCAGCGCGTGGTACACGGTGCCGAGGGCCAGCGGGAGGGCGGCCGCCTCGGTGAACGTCATCCGCGGCGGGATGGCGCGGGTCGCCCACGTCTCGGCCACCGCGTGGCTGGTGAATCCGACCGGGCCCGACGCCATGACCCGGTCACCGGGCACGAACTCCGAGACGTCCGGCCCGACGGCGGTGACGATGCCCGCGCACTCCAGGCCCAGTTCGTGGCCGCCGAAGACGGCCTCGATGGCCTCGCTGGGCAGCAGGTTGACCGCGCGCATCACGTCGCGGTAGTTCAGCCCCAGCGCCCGTGTCTCGATCAGCACCTGTCCCGGCCCGGGCTCGGGCACCGGCGTCTGCTCCCACACGAGGGTGGACGACAGGCCGGGTTCGCGGACCTTCAGCCGGTACGCGCCGCCGGCGCGGCGGACGGGCAGACGCTCGCCGATCTTCACCAGGCGCGGCACGAACCGCCCGTTGGGGGTGAGGACGACCTCGTCGTCCTCACCGGGGTGCAGCAGTTCAGCGGCCAGCCGGGCGGCGTCGCGGGCCGGGTCGCCCGTGGGGTGCAGGGAGAGGCGCCGTACGGCCAGGTGCGGGTGTTCGTTGTCGAGGGTGCGCGCCGTCCCCCAGGTCGCCGCGTCCTCTGGGTGGACGGAGGCGTTGGGCAGGTTCGGCTCCGGTAGCGCTCCGCATGGGCGCGTCACCAGCCACAGGCGGACGTCCCGGTCGTCGGGCAGTTGCTCGGCGGCGAGCGCGATGGCACGCAACGCCGCGGCGCGACGTGTGACCAGCTCCACGGTGGCGTCCGGGCGCGATTCGGCGGTGCTCCCCAGGGCGAGGAGGAAGGTGATGGACGAGGCGTCGGCCGGTACCTGGGCGAGCCAGTGCTGTGGATCGTCCCGGAGTGTGGTTCGGCGGACCTGTGCCCCACGTTCGTCCAGCAGCGCGCCGAGCGCCTCGGTGAGGGTCTGCCCGTCTTCCTCCGCCGCGATGAGCCATGTTCCGGTGGCGTGTTGGACGTGCGGCTCCGGCTCCACGTCGGCGGGGCCGCGCAAGGCCTCCGTGTTTTCGACCGCCGGGGCTTCGCGTGTGGTGCGTGCCGGGGTTCGGGGAGCGGCGGCGAGGAGGACGGAGAAGTCGCTGCGGGCGGGTTCGTGGTCGTCGCCGGTCAGGACGGTGTCGGTGAACCCGGCCTCGGAAAGCAGCCTCGGCCACCGCTCGCGGGGCAGCAGCGGCGAGCGGGGACGGACGTCGCGGTCGGTGGCCGTCCAGAACTCGGGGAGCAAGCCGAGGAAGGGCAGCAGCGTGGCGGGACGGTGCGGCTCGGCGGCCAGCAGCAGTCCGCCCGGGGACAGGACGCAGGTCAGGCGGCGCAGCGTGGCGGTCAGGTCCGCGGCCAGGTGCAGGACGTCGGCGGCCACCACAAGGTCGAAGCCGCCCGGATCGCAGCCCTGCTCGAGGGGGTCGCGGTTCAGGTCGAGAGTGCCGACGTCCACGAAGTCATGTCCGGCGGCGCGTTGCCGCAGGCGGGCCAGGGACGCCTCGGCGACGTCGGTGACCAGGTAGCGGGTGCGGTCGGCGGGCAGCACCGGCAGCAGCGTGGCCGTGGTGCCGCCCGTCCCGGCGCCGACCTCCAGGACGCGCAGCGGGCGGTCGGCGGGCCACCGCCGGACGATCCGCTCGACCAGCACCCGGATGATCCGGTTGGTGAACGAGCTGATCGGGCCGATGTCATGGACCTGTTCGAGCAGTTCCTGTCCGCCGCCGCCGGTGAGCACGTCGGCGGCGGTGCACCGGCCGCCGAGCAGTTCGGTGAGGCGCCGTCCCGCACGTACGGTCAGGGCGGTTTGGGCGACGAAGGAGGCGCCCCCGGCGATCAGCTCGCGGTGCAGGTCCGCGACGTCGCGCCGTGGCGGCGGCAGGCGCACACCGTCGTCGTCGTGGTGCAGCAGGCCGTGGCGTTCCAGCAGCGGTACGGCCATGCGCAGCATGTCGCGGTGGTGCGGCTCCCGGCAGGTCCGCAGCAGGTCGTCCATGGTGAGGGGGCCGGCGCGGCCGCTGGTCAGGGTGGCGAGCGCGTCCGCCAGGGAGTGGGCGAACGTCTCCTCGAGCTTGGACGTGTAGGACGGGTAGTCCAGCTCGCGCCAGGCCGTGCGCAGGGCGGCGATGTCCGCGGCCGCCTCCTCGACGAGTTCGCGGGGGCCGGGCAGCGGCCATAGGGTGACGCCGGGGGCGCCGGTTCGCGGCGCCGCCCGCAGTTCCAGCCGGTAGCGCGCCACGGCGGTGGCCTGGGAGACGGGCACGCGACGCAACCGGCAGCGTTCGACCTCCACGGCCACGTTGCCTTCGGTGTCGGTGATGGTGAGGTCCCAGCACACCTCGTCGGCGCCGCTGGAACGCTCGCGCACGTACAGGAGCCCCTCGGCCTTGGGCCTCCCCCACACCCGCACCGCGCCTATCGCCGCGGGCATATAGGCCGTCCCCGAACGCATGCCCTCCACCAGCCACCACACTCCGGCCTGCAACGCGCCGTCGAACAGCACCGGATGCACCTGGTAGGCCTCGTCCCGCTGGGACGGGCAGGAGTAGGCGCCCAGAATCTCGCCCCCGTCCCCACTCCACAGCTCCGTCAGGACCTGGAAGTGGGGGCCCCACTCCATGTGCCCTTCCGCGGCCTTCGCGTAGTAGTCGGCCACGTCGACGTAGACGCCCGTGCGTTCTCGTATCGCGGCGACGTCCAACCGTGGGGGCGTGGGACGCAACAGGGGCCGCACGCGGGCACGGAAGTTCTCGCGGGGCTGCTGCCACTGCCGGTCGGTGCTGGCCACGGTGAGCACGCCGGTGTCCGTGGACAACGACGTCTGGACGCACAACGGGTCGGCGTCGGCCGCCATCGGCACCACCATGGCCCGGCTGATGTCGACCCTGGCGACCTCCACCGCCTCGGCCGTCTCCGGCAACACCGACCGTCCGGCGGCGATCGCCATCTCCACGTACGCGGCGGCGGGCATGACGACCAGCCCGCCGAGGCGATGGTCGGGCACCCACGGCATGACCGACGTCTCGACCCACCCGTGCCACGTGGGTTCCAGCACCGGCTGCCGTTCGCCCAGGAGCGGATGCCGGACGATCCCGTCGCCGATCCGGCGCGCCCAGGACTGCGGCCGCCCGATCCAGTGCCGTTCCCGCTGCCAGGGGTAGGCGGGCAGGTCACGCACCGTGCCGCGCCCGGGGAAGTGGCGGTCCCAGTCCAGGCGCGCCCCTGCCGCGATCAGTTCCGCCGTCACGTGGCGCAGACGGGCCGGCCCCGGCTCGTCCCGGCGCAGCGTGCCCACCACGGCCGCGCGTGCCTGCGGCGCCCTGCCCGTGAGGCGTCGCAGATAGGTGCGGAGCACGGGATGCGGACCTACCTCCACGAGCACGTCGAACCCGTCGTCCAGCACTCGTTGGACGGCGGCGGCGAACCGGACCGGGTGGCGGACGTTGCGCCACCAGTACCCCGCGTCCAGCTCAGGCCCGTTCAGCGGCTCACCCGTCACGGTGGATATCAGCGGGATGCGCGCGCGACCGGGCGTGACGCCGTCCAGCCCCTGACGCAACGGTTCCTGGACCTTCTCCATCGCGGAGCTGTGGAACGGGTAGTCGAGATCCAGCTCCCGGAAGAAGACGTCCTGCTCGCCCAGATGCTCACCCAGACGGCGGAGGGCGTCGGGCGCTCCCGCCACCGTGACGTCCCGGTCGGTGTTGACCGCCGCGACCTCCACCCCGGGGAACAGCGGCAGCGTCTGCCGGATCCGCTGCTCCGAGAGCCCGACCGCCGCCATCCGCCCCATGCCCCGCGTCGCCGACTGCGCCCGCCCCCGCTCGGCGATCACCTGTGCCGCCTGCCCCAACGTGAGGGCGCCCGCGGTGTAGGCGGCGGCCACCTCCCCCACGCTGTGCCCGAGCACCACGCCCGGACGGACGCCCGCCGCCTGCAGCATCTTCACCACCCCGACCTGCACGGCGAACAGGAGAGGCTGGGCGACCTCCGTCTGCGACAACCGCCACTGCTCCGGCGGCAGTTGCAGCTCCTCCAGCACGGACCAGCCCAGCCGCGGGGTCAACTCGACGTCCACCACCTGGATCGCCGCCCGGAACACCTCGTCGTCCAGCAGGTCGGCCCCCATCCCCGCCCACTGCGACCCGTTGCCGGAGAACACGAACGCCACGCGGCCCGTCCCCACCGCCGTCCCCACGGCCGTGGGGAGGCCGCGGGGATCGCCCTGCGGTTCCGCCAGGGCGCGCAGCCCTCTGGCTGCCGCCACGGGTGAGGAGGCGAGCACGACGGCGCGATGACGGTGGAGGCCACGGCGGCGGGTCGCGGTGTAGGCGACGTCGTAGAAATCGCTTTCGTCGACCGCGTCCAGGTGCGCGGCGGCCCGGTCGAGTGCGTCACGCAACGCTTCCTGGGTACGGGCGGACACCACGAACGGGAGGTCCCGTGGGGGTTGGGGATGCTGTGGCGGACACTCCTTCGTGACGGGCGGAGGGGCCAGCATCACGTGCGCGTTGGCGCCACCGAACCCGAACGAGTTGATGCCGACGACCGAACGCTCGTCCACCACGGGCAGTCGTATCGCCTGCGAGGCGACCCGCAGGTTCAGGCCGTCGAAGTCGATGTCGGGATTGGGCCGCTCGGCGTGCAGCGAGGCCGGGATCGTCCGGTGCCGGAGCACCAGCAGCGCCTTGCACAAGCCCGCCATCCCCGAGGCGGGCTCCAGGTGCCCGAAATTGGACTTCACCGACCCGATCGGCAACGGCTTGCCCGTACGCCGCCGGCCGAGCGCCCCGCCGAGCGCCCGGCATTCGATCGGGTCGCCGACGGGGGTGCCCGTGCCATGCGCCTCCACGTACACGACGTCATCGGGATCAACGCCGGACTCGTCGTACACCTGCCGCAGCAGCGCCTCCTGGGCCCCCGCGCTCGGCATCGCCAGCCCCACGGTGCGGCCGTCGCAGTTGGTGCCCGCCCCGACGATCACCGCGTGGATACGGTCGCCGTCGGCCAGGGCGTCGGCCAGCCGCTTGAGCACCACCACCCCGCCGCCCTCGGCCCGCACGTACCCGTCGCCGTCCGCGGAGAAGGCCCGGCAGCGCCCGGTCGGCGACAACATCGACGCCTGGCTGAACCCCACATAGGACCCCGGGCTCAGCAGCACGTTGACGCCGCCGGCCAGCATCATCCGGCCGGTGCCGTCCACGAGCGCCCGATAGGCCCGCTCGACCGCCACCAGCGACGAGGAGCACGCCGTGTCCACGCTCATGCTGGGTCCGCGCAGGTCGAAGAAGTACGACAACCGGTTCGCCGCGATCGACAGCGCGCTTCCGCTCATCGAGTACGGCCCCATGCCGCGCGGTTCCAGAGCCTGCAGCACGCCGTACGCGGGGTCGGAGACACCGACGAACACCCCCGTGTCCGTCCCGGCCAGCCGCTCAGGATCGATACCCGCGTCGTCCAGCGCCTCCACCGCCATCTCCAGCAGCAACCGCTGCTGCGGGTCCATCGACGCGGCCTCCTTCGGGGAGATGCCGAAGTAGGCGGCGTCGAAACCGCTGACGTCTCCAAGGAAGCCGCCCGCCCGTGTGTAGCTGCGGTCAACCCGCGGCCTGCTCTCGTCGACGAACCACTCGGCCTGGAAGCGATCCGGCGGCATCTCCCCCACCAGGTCCGCCTTCTGCTCCAAGGCTGTCCACAGCCCGTCCAGGTCGGTGATGCCGCCCGGCAGCCGGCACCCGACCCCCACCACGGCCACCGCCTGCCCGGACCGCCTCCGCCCGTCCCCCATGCGCCGTCCCTCCCGCCGCGGAACCATCGATCACCACCGACAGCCGTGCTGCCCGCCCCCACCCTTGATCACACCAGGTAATCAAGAGATTGCAAACAGTAGGTAAGGCACCTCTGCCGCCTCAGAAGTTCCATGTCGCCTCAGCGGCACATCCACCCCCCACCGACCGACGGGCAGCGGCACGCGAAGATCGGGGCACGACTGTCGCCACCCGGCCCCTGCAGACACCGAAGGGCGCCGGCAGTGGCGGCCGCCAGCGTTCGGCGACACGTTGGACTCGCATCTGATCGACGCCGGGCAACGGCGAGCGGGCGCACGGACGCACCCACCCCACACACCAGGCGGCCAACAAACACGGCACAGACGGTCGCGGGGCCGAGTCGCCCAACACAGACCATCCCCACAAGTGACCGACGCTGGACGGCAGCGAGCGGGCGCATCGACGCACCCACCTTGCACGCCAGGCGGCCAACGAACACAGCGCAGGTGGCGGCGGGCTGAGTGGTCCCACACGGGCCATCCCGCAGGCGATCGACAGGACGACGGCGAGCAGGCGCATGGACGCGCCGATTCCTCACGCCAAGCGGCCAACGAACACAGCGCAGGTGACAGGGCCGAGTCGTCCACAACAGGCCATCCCACAAGTGACCAACGCCGGGCGACGGCGAGCGGGCGCATCCCCCACGCCAGGCGGTGACGAACGCGACGCAGGTGGCGGGCCGAGCCGTCCGACATGGGCAATCTTGCAGGTGATCGACGCTGGGCGGCGGCGAGCGGGTGCATGAACGCACCCTCCCCGCACACCAGGCGGCCAACGAACACGGCGCGACCGTGGCGGGGCCGAGTCGTCCGACATGGGCTCTTGGTGTTGCGGCGGCAGTCGTGGACGCGACGTCCGGCTCGTCGGCGGCTACGGCCTCTGATTCGAGTTCCACGCCGACTACGTGGCCGGTGTGTCTCGTCTGTGCACCCCCCGAGGGCGCGACAGGTCACGACTCACGCGAATTCAGCATCTTGCACGTTGTGTAGTCATATGATTACCGGATCAAACTGCTGGCGGGAGATGCTTGTGATCGAGTGTGTAGTCAATGAGCTCGCACCACCCACGGGCGCCACGCCCACGTCCCCGCCACCGTGGGTTCCGAAGAGCTGGGCACGCTGCTGCCAGCGCGAGCACAGCGAGACGACGCGGCTGCTGAGGCCAGTCACGTACCCCCGGCAACTGTGCGGCAGCAGCAAAGCTGGCGACCGCGGGGGACAGATATGACTCGCGGACGGTTCAGCTGGCGGCGTTTCGCCGTGGTGCTGGTGCCATCCCTGTTGGCCCTCGTCATGCTTGCCGTGGGCATGGCCGACGGAAGCGTACCGGCGTCGTTCGCTGTTTCCGGACGGCAGATGAAGGTGTCGGCCGACGAACTGTCGGGGCAAGGGTTCGGCCTGGCTCCCACGAATGTGCGTTCGCTCAACGGACGCCCCCATCCGGTGATGATGCTGACGATGCGTTCGGCGCGTATTCGCGGGCTGTGCCAGTCGGCAGGCGTGGACACGCCTCTCGGACGGTATGTCGTCAAGCTCCAGGCGCGCGCCCCTGAGCGTCCGACGCTGGTCGACAACCTGCAGATTTCGGCGACGAACATCGATGCCGACGTGGACTTCCGTGGGCTAGCGGTCAACCAAGACGCCAGTGCGTTGCGGTCGGTGTCAGGGGCAGGCGGCAGACCCGGCGACTACGGACTGGGCGCCCAGTGGTTCGCGATCCGGGACGTCAAGGCCGACGCGTGGCTGGTGACAGGGGGTTCCTTCCGAATGGACGGGTTGCGGGCGGCGATCGGCCGTGGCGTCCCAGAGTGCTTCTGAAGGCTGTCGCTGATGCGCGTCCTCTCTCGAACGCGGTCCTGGACGGCACGACGACCGTTCGTCGCGGGTTGCCTGCTGATAGCGGCGGGCATGGAAATCGCGATCGTTCCGGTGGCCGGAACTGGGCTGGTCATCCACACCGGTGTCGGCGGCCATGCCGCTTTCCTTCTGGGAGCCTTCCTCGCGGCAATGGGCGTGACGTTGTGGTGCGCGCCCGAGCAACGGCTCATCATCGCGGTCCTGGCCGTGACGGCCGCGCTCGCCGCATTCGTGATGGCAAACCTGGGCGGTTTCCTCCTCGGCTCACTGCTGGCCATCACCGGGGCGTCTTTCGGCTACGCCTGGACGGAACGCCCGCCCACTACCCAGCCGTCAGACGAGGAGGTCGGATAGAGGCCGGGCAAGCCGACGCCTGGCGTGAAGCTTGCCAAGGCCGTGGGCCGTGCGTGGCCCGCGCCACCGGTGAAGCCCGGTCCGGCTGACGTGAAGGTCGTGGCGGGCGTCGAGTCGCCCGGAGCGTCTCCGGCAGCAACGGCCTGGTCGCCAGGCAGTGCTGCGATTCCTCAGCGATGAGCGCCCCGACCATGCGCGGACAGAAAGGTAGTCAGATGAGCCCATGGGGCGGCACTGCACGCTGGAAATCGTGGGTCGTCGCCGTTTTCACCGTGGCGGTCTGTGGGGCGGCATGTGTCCCTGGCAGATCTGGTGGTCGCGAGCCGGCGGGTCCAAGCCGCGGTGATGATGTCGGCGATGCGTCGAACTGCCCACACCGCGATGCCTACTGTCCCTTCTCTGGTGCTGGAGTGAGTTGGCCGGAGCGGCCGGCTGTTTCCCCCTCCGGGAGGTTCCGGCTGGAGGTGGTGCGCGCCTCACCCCCGAATGACTGGCGTTTCCAGATCGTGGATGTGCGGACTGGACGAGCAGTGCTCGCTGACGCGCCTGCCCTGGACGGCGGCCTCGGCCTGGTGGTTGCGTGGGAGCCGAGAACACCCGACACGGTTTGGGTGACCAGGCCCCAGGTGACCCGTTGGCGCCTTGCGGCCGGGCCTGGACGATGGGTCGCGGAGCAGCCATCACCCCACGAACGACTTCCCCAGGTGGTCAGTGGAACCTTGGCTAGCGACCACTAATGAGCACTCAGCGAAAGTGACGGCTGCGGCAGGCTCCCCCAGCCAAAGCCCCGGAGAGCCGCCCTGACGACGCACCCTTGGATGTCCCTACGAGGCGCGGCTGGAGGGCGTCAGCGTCACCACGCTGCTGGCCACGTGCGAGCCGGCGCGGGTGGCCGAGCTGTCGGCGGCGACGCCGGAGCTGATGGCCGACCTGCGCGTGGTGCGGCTGCCGGACATGAACGAGCCGCGTGTGCGCGCGGGCCTGCTGGCGTTGCTGGCCGAGGAGCGGCGGCTGCGGCTGGGCCCGGACGCCTTCAAGGTCGTGCACCGTGACCTGGGCGGGCTGCGCAGCCGGGGCGGCTGACGGGGGCGCGGCTGGTGGAGACCTATCTGGACCGCGCCGTCACCCTTCCGTGCTGCTGCTGCGCGGGACGCGGGCGGGAGCCGCCCCTGGCCTGCCGATCGCCGCAGGCCTGGAATCAGCTGTCGTCCCTTTGGTCGGCGCAGGAGTCATCATCCACACCGGCCGCGGTGGCTATGCCGCTTACTACGGGGAACGTTCCTGGCCGCTATGGGCGTGGCGTTCTGGTTCGGCGTCGAGCAGCGTCTCATCATCGCCGTCTTATCGGTGACCGCCGCGCTGGCCGCCTTCGTCCTGGCCAACCTCGGCGGCTTCCTTCTTGGCTCGCTTCTGGCGAGTGTCGGTGCCTGCCTTGGCTGCGACTGGATTGAACGCGTTCCTTCTGCTCCAGCGTCCGGCGGTGATTGGTCGGTTCGACGCCTGGCTGTTTTCGCGGGACTTCGTTGGCTCGCTAGTCTCTGGGGATGACCACGGCAGAGCGGCTCACCGCCGTCGATGAAATGCTCGCTCTTCCTTTTCCGTCTAAGGACACACGTGAGGGCGAGCGCTCCAGCGGGCCGGGCTACCACGTGTGTGTCCTGCTGGCCAGCCAGGACTTCTGGGACGATCGCAGTGAGGAGACCGTCGAGGCGGCCGAGGAGGAGATCGACGCCGCTCTTCATGAGTTGGTGACCGCGTTGACGGCACGGTGGGGCAGGCCGGAATCGATTGATCTGGAACCTTATCTGTGGGGTGAGAGCCCGGCTCCGGAGCCGATGCAGACGCTTTGCGTTCTCAGCGGCGAGATGCTCGTCTGGCGGCTGCCGGATGTCGGCCGGTGGATTGCACTCGCCGTTGGCCAAAACGATCCGGAGTTCCCCATTGAGTTGCTCGCAGCGGTCGGTGAGGCTCCGATTCCCGCCGTCAATGATCATTGACGCTCACAATTGATCCGCCGCGCGTGGTCTTCTGCAGTGGTGGCGATGTTCGATGTGCGTGCGGCGGTTTCGCGCCTTCGGGTGCCGTGGGTGCAGCGGTAGGTGGCCGACAAGCGATCCGGGGCGTCGTGCTCGGCCCTGGTGGTGCCGTGGCATGGGCTACGGCCGCCGCCCGGTCTGCGACATTGTGCGCTGGAGAAGTAGCAGGTCGGTATCGGATGCGCGGCTTCAGCCGATCGGGGGCGTATGGCGAGGGCCCGGCGGCCCTCCACCCCTGCCAGCGGAGGGAGATAGACGCACTGTGCGCTCCCTCGCATCACCCGCGTATTGCGAGGCCTGGATCCGTGGGTCGACGCGGCCCCCAGCACCGACACCAAGCAGGGTCATGCTGAGGAACAGGGGGCGTGGCGGCGCCGGCCGGGGCGGCGCGGGGGCGATCGAGGTGTGCAGGTGGTTGATGCTGCGGTCGGGAGGCGGGGGCTCGGAGGCGCCCTGGGGGTCACCGGATTGCGGATGGCGAGACGTGGCAGGGCGCCTCCGAGGTGGGTTAGATGGCGCGGGCTAGGTTTTCCCAGTGGACGGTCCAGTCCTTGGTGGGGAAGCCGGGGGCGTGGCGGTTGGGGGCGTTGTCCCAGCCTGCGCACATTAGGGCGACGGCGTAGAGGAGGCCGCCTGCGCCCGGGAAGTAGGGGGAGGGGACGCCTTCCTTGCCGCTCGCCGGTAGGCCCTCGTCGGTGAAGCCGAACTTCGGGTGCAGCAGGAAGTCGACGGCGCGGGCGGGGTCGCCCAGGCGGGCGGCGTTCATCGCCAGGACGGGGAAGTCCCAGCTGTAGAGGTCGTCGACGGGCCAGCTCTCGTACACCTGGTGGGCTGTGGCTCGCATGGTGGGGACGTCGACGCCGTCGCCAGGGAGCATCGCGTAGGGGGCGATCGGGTCGGGGTGGTCGGTGGTGTGCTTGGTCCACATGTCCTCGACGCCCTCGTACAGCACGTACTTGCCGTCCTGGACCGGAAGGGGCGCCAGCCCGGCCAGGACCTCGTTCCATTTGCGGTCGGGTCCCAGGCCGAGCCGCCGGCGCCACACCGAGGCGGTTCGCAGGCCGAAGCGCCAGTACGACAGTTCCATCACCGGGTTCTTGGTGACGGCGGGGTCGCTCTGCTCGTTGGCGGGGATCACCGGGGGGCCGAGGACGTAGCGGCCGCTGGAGCGGTCGTGGAAGGCGTAGGAGGCGAGGAAGTCGGCGGTGGCGAACACGACGTCGCGCCACTTGTGCAGCGTGGCGCGGGTCGGGTGGGCGCGGTAGTCGAGTTCGGCGAAGAAGATGGGGTGGGGCATCTGCCAGAGCAGCAGCGCGTTCTGCAGGCCGGGCGAGTCGCGTCCCTCGGGAGCGGTCATCTTGGGCCAGCGGGCGCCGCGGAAGCCCTGTTGCTTGGCACGTTCCAGGGCGGACGGCAGGAAGCTCCGGTAGACGCCGAGGCTGCGGTCCAGCAGCGGCCAGCGGTTCCACAGCGCGTAGTGGGCGCCGTGCCACACCACCATCTCCATGTGGAACTTGCCGTACCAGCCGTTGTTGACCAGGCCGGACTCCTGCGGCGGGTACGCGCCGCTCTCGTTGACGGCCAGCGCGAACTGGCTGCGCACGATCCGGCGTTCCAGTTCCTCCCAGCGCGGGTCGCGGCTGCCGGACAGGTCGACGGCGCCGCCGGAACGCCAGAACTCCGGCCACCACGCGGCGGCGGCGCGGCTCACCGCGGCGGCGGGCGGGGCGCCGATGCGGGTGTCGTCCGGGGTGAACAGGCAGGTCAGTTCCAGGCGCCGGCCGCGTGCGCCGGTGAGGGTGTAGCGGTGCCGTCCGGGGGCGTCCCGCGTGAGCTTTCCGGCGGCGGCGTTCCAGGTCAGCGCCGCGTGGTACGTGGTGTCGTCCATGCGGTGGGTGATGCGGGCCCGGGTCGCGCCCTGCGGCGTCAGCGTCGTCGTGTGGACGTCGGGACGGTCCCAGAAGCCGACGAACGGCGCCGAGAACTTGCCCTGGCCCTTGGCGGTCGCGTACGGGAAGTCGACGTAGACGGTGAGACGCCCGGTTTCGACGAGGGGTGAGTCGATCCGTACCACTATGGCGTCCAGCGTGGGGTGGCAGGCGGTCTCGACGGTGACGGGTGCGCCGTCGAACGTGAACCGGCTGGTCAGGATGCCGGTCCACAGGTCGAGGCGCTGGTGGCGGTCGGTGAGGTCGTCCTCGGTGGCGTCGCGTCCGGTGGAGGTGCGCAGCGACAGGCCGATGCGTGCGAGGTTGATGCGGTGGGGGTTGCCCCGGAGCCAGTTGTAGAGGTCGGGGTGCCCGGCCTCGTCGGTCCAGTAGCGGACGGGACGGCCGTAGGTGTCCCAGGCCGTTCCCTTGTAGTCCTCCAGCTTCTGGCCTTCGGGCAGCGGGTCCTCGTGCCAGCCCCACTGGGACATGGTGGCGAACGGCAGGAACGTCTGCAGGCCGGTGATGTCGGCGCCGAACGCGATGTCGCCGTTGCCGACCTGGAGGGGAAGCTCCGGGTCGCTGGCGGTGCGCTCGATGGCGTGCCGGTCGACGACGGCCTTGCGGTCGATGCGCCGGGAGGGCTGCCCGGACTGGGACGTCCGGTCGGCGTGCGCCGTGGCGGGGGCGGCGATCAGGGAGGCGGCGGTGCCGCCGACGGCTCCCCTCAGCACCGTTCTGCGCTGGATCAAGCGGATCTCCTCGGGTGGCGGGGGCAGGGGCCGACGTCCGCGACCGGCAAGATCGACGGACGTTCTTGATCGCGAAAGTACCCGAGGTTTCGCCGCCGGTCAGCCCCCTGACCGGCGGCGAAACCCGCGCGAACTCCGCGACGCGCCCCGCGGCGAACCCGGCACCGGGGCATTGGCCGGGCCGACCGCGCCCGCCACCCGAGGAGCCCGCGGCTCAGGGACGGACGAGAATCTTGACGTTCTCCTCCTTGTTGTCGATCAGCTCCCGGAAGCCCTTCTTGACGATGTCGTACAGGTCGATCCGTCCGGTGATGAACGGGTACGGATCGATCCGTCCGTTCGCGATCATCTCGATGGTGGCGGGGTGGTCGCCGGCGTAGGCGAGGCTGCCGATGACGGCGACCTCGCGGAACACCAGGTCGTTCATGGCGACCCGCGCCTCGTGCCCCCAGATGGCGACGTTCACGCAGGTGCCCCCGGCGCGGGTGGACAGCACGGCCGACCGCAGGACGGCGTCGACCCCGGCGCACTCGAACGACACGTCGGCGCCGCGTCCCTTGGTCGACTCCAGCACCGCCTCCGTCGCGTTCACGCCGGACGGGTCGATCACCTCGTCGGCGCCGACCGCGGCGGCCTTGTTCTTGCGCGCGGCCGCGGGCTCGACGGCGATCACGTGCTCGACCCCGGCGGCGCGCAGCGCGGCGATGACGGCCAGGCCGATGGGGCCGGTTCCGAAGACGGCGGCGGTCTGCCCCGGGCGGGCGCCGGACAGCCGCACCGCGTGCCAGGCGACGGCCAGCGGCTCGACGAGCGCGCCTACGTCGGTGCCGAGACCGCCGAGCGGATGAATCCATCGGCGTTCGGCCACCACGAAGCGGGAGAACCCGCCGCCGCGGCCGCACAGCCCGACGAATCCGAGGGATTGGCAGACGTTGTACCTGCCCTGCTCACAGGGGTCGCAATGGCCGCAGACGATGTACGGTTCGACGGCCACGCGCTCGCCGGGATGCAGGTCGTCCACCCCGTCGCCCACTTCGCGGACCACTCCGGCGAACTCGTGCCCGAGCGTGACGGGCAGCGTCTCGCCGGTGAGCGGATGCGGCGCGCCGGCGGGCGGGACGAAGATCGGCCCCTCCAGGTACTCGTGCAGGTCGGTGCCGCAGATGCCGCACCACTCGACCTCCACCAGGACGGTCCCCGGCAGCGTCCGCGGCTCCGGAACGTCGTCGATGCGGATGTCGCCGCGACCGTGGAAGCGGGCTGCCTTCATCGTTGGTCCTCCTTGATCGTGTTCGGCCTGGGGGTGAGATGGGAGGGCCTGCGTGCTCAGGAGAGGTGGTGCACCTCCTGCAGGCCGTACACGGGGGTGGGAATCCCCTCGTACCTGGCCTTGAGCTGCAGCGCCAGGTAGAGGGAGTAGTGCCGGGACTGGTGCAGGTTCCCGCCGTGGAACCACAGGCCCTCCTGCCGGGTGGGCTTCCACATGTTGCGCTGCTCGCCCTCCCAGGGGCCCGGGTCCTTGGTGGTGCCCGAGCCGAGGCCCCAGCACTTGCCGACCTTGTCGGCCGTCTCCTGCCCGACGAGGTCGGCCACCCAGCCGTTCATCGAGCCGTATCCGGTGGCGTAGACGACCAGGTCGGCGGGCAGTTCGGTGCCGTCCTCCAGGACGACCGCGTCGCGCGTCAGATGGGAGACCTGGCCGCGGGCGAGCTTGACGTCGCCGTTGATCACCAGGTCGGACGCGCCGACGTCGATGTAGTAGCCGGAGCCGCGGCGCAGGTACTTCATGAACAGGCCGGACCCGTCGTCGCCCCAGTCGTGGGCGAACCCGGCCTTCTCCAGGCGGTCGTAGAAGTCGGCGTCGCGCTCCCTGATCTTCTCGTACAGCGGGATCTGGAACCGGTGCATGATCCGGTACGGCTGGGACGCGAACACCATGTCGGCCTTGTCGGTGGTCATCCCGTTGCGGACGGCCTCCTCCGAGTACAGGGCGCCCAGGCCGATCTCCATCAGCGAGTCCGACCTGACGATGTGCGTGGACGAGCGCTGCACCATCGTCACGTCGGCGCCGTGCTCCCACAGGGCCGCGCAGATGTCGTGCGCCGAGTTGTTGGAGCCGATCACCACGGCCCGCTTGCCCGCGTAGGCGTCCGGGCCCGGATGCTGGGACGAGTGGTGCTGCTCCCCCTCGAACACGTCCATGCCGGGGAAGGACGGGACGTTCGGCTTGCCGGACATCCCTGTGGCGAACACCAGATGCCGTGGCGTGAGAACGATCGGCTCGCCGTTACGGTCGACGTGCACTCTCCACTGCTCGGTGTCGTCGTCCCAGGACGCGGAGGTGACGTTCGCCCTCGTCCAGTAGGGCACCTCCATCACCCGTACGTACATCTCCAGCCAGTCGGCGATTTTGTCCTTCGGGGCGAACACCGGCCAGTTCTCGGGGAACGGCAGATAGGGCAGGTGGTCGTACCAGACGGGGTCGTGCAGGCACAGGCTCTTGTACCGCTTGCGCCAGGAGTCGCCGGGCCGATCGTTGCGTTCCAGGACGAGCGCGGGCACGCCGAGCTGCCTCAACCGTGCGCCGAGCGCGATGCCGCCCTGGCCGCCCCCGATGACCACGACGTACGGCTGTTCCTCGACGCCCAGCCGCGCCCTCTCCAGCGCGCGCTCCTGCCCCCACGACGTGCGGCCGCGGACCACACCGTGCCGGACACCCTTGGGACGACGCTCCCGCATCGGCTCCTCGTGCCCCTTGAGCTCGCGCAGGCTGGTGAGCAGCGTCCACGCCCCCTCGTCCGTCAGCCGCAGGTGCCCCATGCCGCGTCCGGTGGCGGTCTCGAACGCCAGCCACGCCTCGACGACGCCGTCCGCCTCCACCGGTTCCTCGGTGATCGTGAAGCCGGACGGGTCGGTGCCGTCCAGGCAGGCGGCCAGCATGCCGGCGACGCCGTCGCGCCCCTCCACGGTCTTGATGTTCCAGGTGAAGGCCACCAGGTCCCGCCAGTAGCTGTCGGGCGCGAACATCGCCGCGGCACGGGCCACGTCGCGGGCGGCCAGGGCCGACTCGAAGTCGGCCAGCCAGGACCGCACCCGCGTCCGCGCGTCGATACCGGCGGTGGCGGCGGGCGTAGCGTTGCTCACCTGCGCCTTCCCTTCTCCGTGGTTTCTCCAGGGGGTCTCGGGATGTCTCCGGATGTCTCCGGGCACCGGGGATGGATGTCCGGACCCGTCCGGTCTCCGGTGGACGGTGTAACACCGATCACATTCCGCACGGAGCGCGGGCGACAAGGGTTGCAGCGGATTGCACGAATTGTGGCCAGGGTCACAATTTGCGTTTATGCTTCGGGAAATCTGGGGCAACGCACCGGCCTGGGAGGTGGGCCGGTGCCAGCCGTAACGCCCGACCTGGGAGGTGAGGTCGTGCGCGTGCACGGGGCCGTCCGTCCGGGGACCAGCCTGCCCGACTACGCCCGAGAGCTGGTCCGCACGCATCACGCCGTGATCGGCGGCGAGCGGGCCGCGCCGCCGGTGCGCCCGCGCGCCGTGGTGGCGCGGTCGTGGTCGCGGGTCATGCGTCTGGGCCTGGACCCGGACGACAAGAACATCCGCGACCCGCTCAACGCCGACGAGCTGGCCCGGCGGCGGCACGGCTCGCCGCTCCGCGAGGTGATCGACGAGCTGGGCCAGCTGATCGGCTCGGTCGCCGACGCCTCGCACATGCTGCTGGTGGTCACCGACGCCGACGGGGTGATCCTGTGGCGGCACGGCTCCTCGGCCGTCCGCCGCCGCGCCGACGACCTGGGCTTCTGCGAGGGCACCACCTGGACCGAGGCCCGCGTCGGCACCAACGCGATCGGCACCGCGCTGGCCGAGGCGGCGCCGGTGGAGCTGTTCTCGGCCGAGCACTTCGAGCAGGCGCAGCATCCCTGGTACTGCAGCGCGTTCCCCGTCCACGACCCGCGCACCGCGGAGCTGCTGGGGATCATCGACGTCAGCGGTCCCGCGCTGACGTTGCATCCGGCCGTCGGCGCGCTGGTGAACACCGGCACCCGGCTGGCCGAGTCGCGACTGTGGCAGCGTCACCAGCGGCGCCTGGAGCGGCTGCGCCAGTCGGCGGCGCCGCTGCTGGCCACGTCGTCCGAACCGCTCCTGCTGGTGGACGACCACGGCTGGGTCGCGCACAGCTCGGGCGTGGCCGCGACCGAACGCATCGCGGTGCCGGCCGAGGGCCGCGCGCTCGCCGTCCCGGGGCTGGGAGTGTGCGTTCCCGAACGGCTTCCGGACGGCTGGCTCGTCCGCCCGTCCACCCGCGCCCGGCCCATGATGCTCGACCTCGACCTGGCGGACGCGCCCGTCCTGCAGGTGCGGTCCGGCGACGCGCGGTGGCGGTGCGCACTGACCACCCGGCACGCCGAGATCCTGCTCCTCCTGCACGCGGCCGGGCCGGACGGGCTGTCGGCGCAGGCGCTGAGCCGGGCGCTGTACGGGGACGCCGAACACGTCGTCACCGTGCGCGCGGAGGTGTCACGCCTGCGCCGTTCGCTGGGCGCGTTCGTGGAATCCCAGCCGTACCGGCTGGCCAGGGGCGTCCGCATGGGCCTGCGGCAAGAGCTTTCGGCCTGCCGGTTCGTCCAGGAGTCCACCACCCCCGGAATCCGGGCCCTCGCCGCCCGGCCCGGGGCCGAGCCGTGACGGTCATGGACCCGATGCACGACACGGTGTAACAATCGGGCCTGTCGGGCTTGTCCGGCCAGGAGGAATCCAGATGGCGGCACACGGTGCTCTGCGGGACCGGCGGACGCGGCTCGTCCGGGAATGGTCGCGGCTGGTGGCCGAGCGCGTTCCGCATGCCCGGACGCGCCACGACCCGGCGCTGCGCGAGGAGATCGCCGCGTCCTGGAACCGTTCGCGCGTCGTGGTCGACCCGCACCGCGACAGCGCACCGGCCGTGCCGGACGTGGTGGACCGCTGGCGGTCGTCGCCACTGGCGGGGCCGGTCGCCGAGATCGCCGGTGAGCTGCGCGCGATCGCCGACGAGGCCGGCTTCGTCGCCGCCGTCACCGACGCCGACGGCACCATCCTGTGGACCTACGGCGGCCGCGTCATGCGGCACCGCGCCGAACGGGTCAACTTCGCCCCCGGCGGCCGCTGGGACGAGACCGCGATGGGCACCAGCGCCCCCGCCCTCGCCCTTCGCGACCGCCGTCCCGCCACCGTCTTCTCCGCCGAACACCTGGTCGAGGCGCTTCACGGCTGGGTGTGCTACGCCGCGCCGCTGCGCGCCCCCGGCGGGCGGCTGCTGGGCGTCCTCGACCTGTCCAGCACGTGGGACCGCTCGCACCCCATGGTCATGCCGACCGTGCGCACGCTCGCCGCCAGCATCGAGGACCGGCTGGCCCGCCTGCCCGCCGCCGCGTTGCCGCCCGTCACCGCGCCGCGCGTCCGGTTGGACTGCCTGGGCGACGGTGTCCGGGCGCTGCGGGACGGCGCGCCCCTCCCCCTGCGCCCCCGCCAGCTGGAGATCCTCGCCCTCCTGGCGTTGGAGCCGGACGGCTTCAGCCCGGAACGCCTGCGCGAGGCCCTGTACGGCGACCGTCCGGTGACCATGACGTCGTTGAAGGCGCAGGTCTCGCACCTGAGGGCCGCGCTCGGCGGCGCGTTGGCCCAACGCCATTACGTCCTGACCGAGCCCATCGTCTGCGACGCGTCCGCCGTCCTGGACGCCCTCGCCTCCGGCGACACCACCGCGGCGGTGCACCGCTACACCGGACCGCTCCTGCCCGACTCCGAGGCCCCCGGCATCGTGCGCTGGCGTGACTACCTGGAGGTCGCGGTACGCAAGGCGGTGCTGGCCTCGCCCATCCCCGAGCACGCCCTCGCCTACGGCGAACGTCACCGCTACGACCTGGAGGTCCACCAGCACGCGCACAGGCTGCTGGCCCCGTCCGACGGCCGCCGCGGAATCACGGCCGCCCGCATCGAAGCCGCCCTACGCGACTGACGCCCAGCGGACGCGGCCGGCCGCCCCCGCACCCCGGCGCCCGCGGCAACCTTTCGGCAACCTTCCCGTCGCAGAGTGTCCTGCATCACATCGGTTCACACCGGGTGCGAGGAGGACATTCATGGTCTACGCCAAGCCGGGCGCCGAGGGCAGCGTCGTCGCGTTCGCCGACCGCTACGACAACTTCATCGGCGGCGAGTGGGTGCCGCCCGTCGGGGGCGAGTACTTCGACAACCCGTCGCCCGTGGACGGTCAGGTGTTCACGCGGGTCGCGCGGTCCGGGGCCGCCGACATCGACAAGGCGCTGGACGCCGCGCACGCCGCCGCCGACAAGTGGGGCGCGACGTCCGTGGCCGAGCGGTCGCTGATCCTGAACCGGATCGCCGACCGCATCGAGGAGAACCTGGAGAAGCTGGCCGTCGCCGAGACCTGGGAGAACGGCAAGCCCGTCCGGGAGACCCTGGCCGCCGACCTGCCGCTGGCGGTGGACCACTTCCGCTACTTCGCCGGGGTGATCCGCGCCCAGGAGGGCGGCATCAGCCAGATCGACGAGGACACCGTCGCCTACCACTTCCACGAGCCGCTGGGCGTCGTCGGCCAGATCATCCCGTGGAACTTCCCGCTGCTGATGGCCACCTGGAAGCTGGCCCCCGCCCTGGCCGCCGGGAACTGCGTGGTGATCAAGCCGGCCGAGCAGACGCCCGCCAGCATCATGCTGCTCATCGAGCTGATCGCCGACCTGCTTCCGCCCGGTGTGGTGAACGTGGTGAACGGGTTCGGCGTGGAGGCGGGCAAGCCGCTGGCGTCCAGCCCCCGCATCGCCAAGATCGCCTTCACCGGGGAGACCACCACCGGCCGGCTGATCATGCAGTACGCGTCGCAGAACATCATCCCGGTGACGCTGGAGCTGGGCGGCAAGAGCCCCAACATCTTCCTGCCCGACGTGCTGGCCGCCGACGACGAGTTCCTCGACAAGGCCGTCGAGGGCTTCGTGATGTTCGCGCTCAACCAGGGCGAGGTGTGCACCTGCCCGTCCCGCGCCCTGATCGCCTCGTCCATCTACGACGAGTTCATGGCCCGCGCCCTGGCCCGCACCGAGGCGATCGTCGCCGGCAACCCGCTGGACCCGGCCACCATGATCGGGGCGCAGGCGTCCAACGACCAGTACGAGAAGATCCTGTCCTACATCGACATCGGCCGGAAGGAGGGCGCCCAGGTCCTGACCGGCGGCGGCCCCCGCACCGTGGACGGCCTGGAGGGCGGCTACTACATCGAGCCGACCGTCTTCAAGGGCACCAACGACATGCGGATCTTCCAGGAGGAGATCTTCGGGCCGGTGGTGTCGGTGACCACCTTCGACTCCGTCGACGAGGCCCTGAAGATCGCCAACGAGACCCTGTACGGCCTCGGCGCCGGCGTCTGGACCCGCGACGGCTCCACCGCCTACCGCATGGGCCGCGCCATCAAGGCCGGCCGCGTGTGGACCAACTGCTACCACGCCTACCCGGCGCACGCCGCGTTCGGCGGCTACAAGCAGTCCGGCATCGGCCGCGAGAACCACCGCGCCATGCTCGACCACTACCAGCAGACCAAGAACCTGCTGGTCAGCTACTCGGCGAAGCGCCTGGGCTTCTTCTGATGGTGGAACGCGTCCGGCTCACCGAGTCCGCCGCGCGCGTGCTCGCCGGTCTCGTCGCCCGGCACGGCCCGGTGATGTTCCACCAGTCGGGCGGCTGCTGCGACGGCAGCTCCCCCATGTGCTATCCCCGGGACGAGTTCATGGTCGGCGCCTCCGACGTCCTCCTGGGGCACGTCGGCGACGACACGCCCTTCTGGATGAGCGCTGCCCAGTACGAGTACTGGAAGCACACCCACCTGACCGTGGACGTCGTCCCCGGCCGGGGCAGCGGGTTCTCCCTGGAGGCCCCCGAGGGAGTCCGCTTCCTCATCCGCTCCCGCCTCTTCACCGACGAGGAAGCGGATGCCCTGGAGGCCGAACCTCCTCTCCCCACCGGCGCCACCATCGGGTAGGTCTCGTTCCCCCGGGCCTGGTCCCCCTGCCGGGCCAGGCCCGGGCCACCGGCGGCTCGCCGTGCCCGCCGAGACGCGGTTCGTCGAACGCGCCCGCCGGGGGCGGCGAGTCGTTCAGTTCACGGTGCGGGCGGCGAGGAGACCCTTGATGAACTCGCGGCTCTCCTCCGGGCAGAGGGCCGAGCCCTGCTCGATGTGGGTCCAGGTGTCGGTGAGATCGGCGTAGGAGAAGCCGATGCCGAGCATGCTGTGGCACAGGCTGATCCGGTCGCTGACACCGGGGAACTCCAGCACGTCGAACGAGTGGGCCCGGTCCTCGTAGAACGGTGCCGCGGAGGGGACGACCCGGACGCTGGCGTCCGGATCGGCGCCGAGAGCCAGCAGATGACGAAGCTGCGGGACCATCACGTCGTCGGCGAGCCGCAGCGTCAGCGCCATCTCGTCCACGATCACGTCGAGGAAGCGGCGCCGCCCGCCCGGGCGGTAGGTCTGCCGGTTGCGCAGCATGTCCCAGTGGACGTCCGGGTCGGGCTCTCGGAACGACACGGACGCGATGAACCGGGCGTACGGCTCCGACTGCGCCAGTTCGGGGATCTGCTGGACGCCGTAGGTGCGGATGACCGACGCCTCCGACTCGGAGATGAGCGCGTCGCGCTCCTCCGCCTTCATCCCGTCCAGATGCGCCGCCAGCCATCCGGGGCCGCGCGGCCGCGACGCCAGGTCGATCATCAGGTCGGCGACCTCGGCCCCCCGGACCTCGTAGCGCTCCAGCAGCAGCTCGACCTCGCCGGGCGACGGTTCGAGGAACCCGGTCTCCACACGGACGAGCCAGTCGGAATGGCATCCGGCGCGGGCCGCGGCCTCGTCGTACGACAGCTGGAGCAGTTCCCTCGTCCGCCGCAGGTACAGCCCGAGACGCCGGGCGTTGATGTTCGGGGCGCGATAGTCCGTGGGCATCCGAACCTCCCGCCGTCATCATCCCCGGAGGGGCCGCACGACGTGCCTCTTTCACGGAAGGCGACGCGAATCTAACGCTCTGGCATGTTCCCGCCGCCCCATCAGGCGCCGCCTGCGCGCGGGGTCAGGAGGATGGACGGGGGTCGAAGCGGCTCGCCAATGGGACGATCACCAGGACGAGGACGGCCGCCACCAGGTAGCACGCCCAGTATCCGGACACCGGGGCCAGCGCGGCGACGAGCCCCGTGCCCGCCACGGCGCCCAGGTAGTTGAAGACGCCGACGCGCGCGACGGCGACGCCCTGTCCGACCGGGTCGTGACGGGCGGCGGCGGCGTACGCGCTGGGCGCGACCGAGCACAACCCGAGGCCGGCGACCGCGAACCCGGCGATGGCGATCCACGGGTCCGGCGCGAGGACGACGGCGGCCAGGCCCAACGCGGCCAGCACGGCACCCGCGCGGACGAGCCACGCCGCTCCCCGGCGGCGCACCACGAGGTCGGCGATCGCCCGTCCCGTGACCGTCGCGGTCGCGAAGGCCGTGATGGCCAACGGGGCGAGGGTGTCCGCGCCGCCCAGTTCGTCCCGCACGTACTTGACGGCGAATCCCGCGATCGCCCCCTCGGCGACGTACGCGCACCCCAGCGCCGCGCCGAGGACGAGCAGCGGCCGCCACGGCACCCCGACGACCGGGACGCAGCGACGCTCGCCCGCCGCGTCCCCGTCCGGCGCGAGCAGGCGCCGCGCCGCCCGCGCCGCGCGTCGCTCCGCCGCCCGTGCGAGCGAGCGCTCCGCGTCCTTGTGCAGCGGCATCCGGACGGTCGCCACGGCGATCAGCAGGCCGATCGCCGCCGGTACCGCGAAGCCCGTCAGCAGCGACAACTCGGCGCCGTTGGCGAAGGAGATCCACAGGGAGCCGACGATGCTCGCGCCGCTCCACACCGCGAAGAACCCGTTGACCAGTGACCGTCCGGCGTGCCGTTCGATCGCCACGGCCTGTGCGTTCATCGACGCCTCCACGACCCCCATCGCCACGCCGAACAGCGCGACGGACGCGACCAGCGCCCCCGTCCCGGGGACGGCGCCCAGCAGGACGACCGCCGCGAAGAAGATCGGCTGGGCGCACCGCAGGACGAGACCGGAGCCCGTCCGCCCGTTCAGCCCGGCCGCGAGCAGCCCGCCGGCGACCGCCAGCACCGGCACCAGCGCCACGAGCGCGTTGATGGCCTGGTCGCTCAGCCCGTGCGAGCGCTGGACGTGCGGGATCCGGGCCATCACGGCGGAGAACGCGAGCGCCTCGCCCGCGTAACACAGGTAGATCGCACCCCGCACCCGCCGGATCGGCGGCGCGCCCACGAGCGCGCGTTCCGTCATCGATCCGGGAGGGTCGTCCTCCGCCGAGGTTGAGCCGACCGCGCCGCGCATCGCGTCCGTCCCGCTCCTGACTCGTGGGTAAATCCGAGTCATGTTATACCTGGTAGCGGTGTAAACGAGGAGTGCCGTGGTCGCTCACCGGCCGAACGGTCCGGGCCGGCTCAACGACGGAGGCGGCGGGTGAACACTGCCAGGCTGCGTTTCGGCGTGCTCGGTCCGCTGCTCATCGAGGCGGACGGCGCCCCGGTGCGGCCGCCCCGCTCCCCCATCCTGCGGGGCCTGCTCGGCGTCCTGCTGGTCGCCGCCGGCCGTTCCGTGCCCGCCGACCGGCTCGTCGAACTGGTCTGGCGGGAGCGTCCCGACGAGGTGAACCCGGGGTCGGTCCAGGTGGCGATCTCCCGGCTGCGGCAGTGGCTGCGCAGGATCGACCCGACGCCCGACCCGTCCTGGAGCCTCGATCACGACGGCTCCGGCTACCGCCTCACGTTCGCCGACGAGCGATTCGGCCAGGCCGTCGACCTCGGCGGTTTCCGCGCCCTGGCGGCGCAGGCCAGGGCGGCCGGCGACGCCCGAGACCGTTCCGAGCTGCTGGAGGCGGCGCTCGCCCTGTGGCGCGGGCCGCTGCTGGCCGACCTACCGATCCTGGACGTGCAGGATCCGCTGTTGCGGTCGGTGACCGAGGAGGTCAACGCGGCGGCCGCGGACCTGGCGGCGGCGGCCGCCGTGGCGGGCCGCGCGGGCGCCGCGCTCGACCGTCTCGCCGCCCTCGCCGAGGCGCATCCGCTGGACGAACGGCTCGAAGCGGGCATGGTCGAACTGCTGGCGGCCGACGGACGCACCGCCGAGGCGCTCCGCCGCTACCAGACGTACCGGGAAAGCGTCGCCGAAGAGCTGGGCGTGGACCCGGGAGAACGCATGCAGGCCGCCTACCTGGCCGCGCTCGCCCAGGACGGCCGCACCCCCGAGGCCCTCGGCGTCTCCCGCGCGCCGCCGCCCGTGCCGGCGCAACTTCCGCCGCCCGTCCCCGACTTCACCGGCCGCGACGACCAGGTGCGGGCACTGACCGGCCTGCTGACCGCCCGCGAGTACTCGCCGGTCACGGTGATCACCGGAATGGGCGGAGTCGGGAAGACCACGCTGGCCCTGCACGTCGCGCACCACCTGGCCGCGCGGTTCCCCGACGGACAGCTGTACGCCAGGCTGCGCCGCCCGGACGGCGCCTCGGTCGACCCGGCGGAGGTCCTCGGCGGTTTCCTGCGGGCGTTCGGCCTCGGCGGGCAGGACGTCCCGCCGTCCCTGGACGACCGGTCCGCCCTGTTGCGGACGGTCCTCAACGGCCGCCGGGTGCTGATCCTGCTGGACGACGCGTCCGATGAGGGCGAGGTGCGTCCGCTGCTGCCCGGCACCCCCGGCTGCGCGGTCATGGTCACCAGCCGCGTCCCGCTCGCCGGCCTCGAAGGCGCGGGCCGGATCGACCTGGACGTCTTCGACCAGGAGCAGGCCGTCGCGCTGCTGGCCCGCATCATCGGGCCCGAACGCGTCGCCGCCGAACCGCGGGCCGCCGCCGACGTCGCCCGCCTGTGCGCGCACATGCCCCTCGCCGTCCGCATCGCCGGGACGCGCCTGGCCCGCAGGCGGCACCGCACGCTGGCCTGGCTGGCCGACCGCCTCGGCGACGCGCACCACCGCCTCGACGAGCTCACCGCGGGCGACCTGGCGGTCCGGGCGTCCTTTCGGCTCAGTTATCTGCGGCTGCCCGACGAGACACGCCGCCTGTTCCGCCTGCTCGGCCTCCTCGAAGCCCCCGACTTCGCCGAATGGGTCGCGGCGGCGCTGCTCGGCGGCTCCTACCGGGACGCCCAGACGCACCTGGAGGCCCTGGTCGACGCCCAGCTTCTCGTCGTGTCCGGAACCGACGCCAACGGCTGGACCCGGCACCGCTACCACGACCTCGTCCGCATCTACGCCCGCGAACGCGCCGTCGAAGAAGAAGACGACGCCGCCCGGCAGGCAGCCGTGCAACGGGCGCTCGGCGCCTGGCTGGCCCTGGCCGAACGCGCCGCGGAAGGCGTCCCCGGCCCCTGCTACGCCCCCATCCACGGCAGCGCCCCCCGCCACGAACTCCCGGCCGACGTGGTCGACCAGCTGCTCGCCGACCCCATGGCCTGGTTCGACGCCGAACGGGCCGCGATGGCCGCGGCCGTCGAACACGCCTGCGCTCTGGGCTTGGACGAATACGCCTGGGACCTGGCCGCGTCGATGGAGAAGTACCTCGACGTCCGGAGCCTGGCGCAGGACTGGGTCCCCCTGCACGAGAAGGCCATGGCGCTGTGCGCCGCCAAGGGCAACCGTCTCGGCGAAGCCGTCCTCCTCCGCGGCCTGAACGACATGACGACCTGGCTCTCCATGGAGCGCCCCGGCGACGCCATGGGCACCTCCTACGACGCGTCCACCCGCCTGTACCGCCTGTTCGCGGAGGTGGACGAACGACGCGGTATGGCCGACGCGCTGGTGGCCCAATGCTGGGGCCTGACGGCCCGCGGCGACTCCGAACTGGCCCTGGAAACGGCCCGCCGCGCCCTCCGCCTCGCCCAGGAGACCGACCACCTCGGCGGTGAGGCCCGCGCCCACCACATCATGGGCGTCGCCTACGGGGAAGGCCGCCCGGAACAGGCCGCCGAACATCTCGAACGCTGCCTGGAACTCGCCCGCCTCCACGGCAACCCCCGGTTCGAGGCCACGGCCATGCAGTTCCTCGGCGCCGCCTACTGCCTCACGGGCCGCATCGAGAACGGCCACGCCCTCCTCGTCGGCTCCCTGCGCATCTCGCACGCGCTCAAAGACCACTACGCCGAGGCCTTCTCCCTGCTCTACCTCGCCAAGCTGTACGCCGCCCTCGGCGACGAACGCGCCCTCCCGACCGCCAACTCGGTCGTCTACCTCAGCCGCCGCCACAACCTGGAGCATCATCTCGCCGACGCCCTGACCGTCCTGGGCCAGTTGGACCTCACCGCCGGCCGGTACACCGCCGCCATCACCAACCTGGAGGAGTCCGTCCGCCTCTGGCGCGCCCGCGGCTGGCACTCCTTCCTGGCGTCCACGCTTCGCCTCCTAGGGCAGGCCCACCGCGAGAACGGCGAGGAGGAGGCAGCCCGGAAGGCTTGGAGCGAGGCCCTGAACGTCTACGAACGCCTAGGGGACACGTCGGCGGCCACCGAAACGGCCGCCCTGCTCAACGAACGATGAACGCCGACCCCGCTTCGGCGTCCACCGTCCGCCCCCGCCCCGGGCCTGACCTGCATACTCGCAACGTTCCCTAGGCGACCGAGTACGTCCCCGTAGCACTCGACCACCGCCGACATCCCTCATCCTGCCAACCGGCCCTTACCAATCGCTTACCGAAACTCCCCTTGCTGGAGGACCCGTCGCGTACGCGGCGTCACCCTCCCAGGTGCGCGGCGGCCACCCGCTTCGGCACGACCATCCGCCACGCCTCCGTGACGATCTCCGCGAGTTCCCCGGCATCCAGTTCGGCGAGCCGCGCCTGCACCCAGTTGAAACGCTCGTCAGAAGGCTCAGGCATCAGGAACTTCTCCGGGTCGGACGCCACGAGCGCCGCCCGCTCCTCCCGGGGGAACGCGAACCCCATAACGGTCTCGTCCCGCGACAGCGCGACATAGACGATCCGCCCCACCCTGAACTTCACCCGGTCCCGAATCAGGTGCTCAGTAGTCCGAGGCAGCTCCAAGGCCACTCGCCGCACATCCTCAACAGTCACCACGCCAACATTCCTTCCTCTACCGAAAACACCCGCCATCGGCGGGCTCGCCGACGCCCGCACGACCCCGTTGCCAACCTGCCGTCAGCATGCGTTCTGGGCGAGTTCGACGACGGCGGCGACGAGCTCTGAACCGTCCAGCAACACCAGATCGTTGTGGTCGGCGCCGGGCACCGCGACCACCCGTACCGGGCCCGCCGCCCGCCGGGCGACCTCGCGGCTCTGCTCAGGAGGGACGATCGAGTCGGCCGTCCCGTACACCACCACCGTGGGCGTCCGAATGGCAGCGACCTGTTCGGCCACCGGATAGCGGTCCTTCAGCAAAGCCCGTACCGGAAGGAATGGGTAGTGCGCCCGTCCGACGTCGGCCAGTTCCGTGAACGGCGACCGCAACAGCAGACCCGCCGGAGGCTCGGTCACGGCCAGCCGGGTGACGACCGCCGCTCCCAGGCTTTCGCCGTAGTAAATCAGCCGCGTCCGCGGAACCTTCAAATCCGCCGTGAGGTAACGATGCGCCGCGCGGATATCGCGGTACAGGCCCGTCTCGCTGGGGCTCCCCGGGTTACCTCCATAACCGCGGTAGTCGACCAGCAACACCGCCAGCCCGCGAGCCGCCAAAGCGGCCGCCAGCGAGGCACGCACCGCCCGGTTCCCCGCATTCCCGGGCGCGACGAGCACGGTCGGAGCGTCGGCGGCGTCCTCCGCGCCCTCCGCGGGGACGAACCAGGCGGCCAGCCGCAGACCGTCCTCCGTCCGGAAGGCGACCTCACGCGCACTCGGCAGTATCACCCGCGGCAGCACCGGCGCCGCGGGGTCCGGGAAGTAGATCAGCCTCCGCTGAGCCGCCCACAGCAGGCCGCGAACCAGCACGCCCCCATTACACCGCGCGCTGCGCCCGGGAACTGCGGAGGGGCGCGTGCGGGCTCAGAAGTAGTTGCCGTACAGGTTGGTGGACGGCCAGGTCGTCACGGCGTTGGCCGCCTTGTGCAGAGCCAGGTCGATGTCGCCGTAGCTCTTCCCTGACGCGTCGTCGCGCTGGTTGAACAGCGCCGCCCAGGTCAGACCGTCGTAGCGGCGCACCAGAATCGTGTGGGTGCCCGGCAGGCTGCCGGTGTGCCAGGTGTTGCGCCCGCCGGTGACGTTCCGCACGCTCCAGCCGCAGCCGTACCACCACCCGTCGGGCTGCACCCCGATGCTGGGCTTGGCGAACGCGCGCCCGATGGACGTGCTGTTGAGCACCGAGTTCGCGGCGTCGAACAGGCCTGCGAAGCGGACCATGTCGACCGCGGTGCTCAGCCAGCCGCCGTGCGCGTCCATGTTCTCCAGGTTGAACCCGCCATAGGGAGCGGGCACGGTCGCCCCGGTCGCGTTCATGACCGTGGAGACGTTGTACTGCGAGTAGTACGGGACCTCGCCCGCGGCCGCGTTGGCCTTGAGGCTGCGGCCGAGCTTCATCCGCTTGATGCCGCGCGGCCCGAGGATCTTGTTCTGGACGTACGTCTGGTAACCGGTCCCGCCGACCTTCTCGATGATCCGGCCGAGCAGCAGGTAGCCGTAGTTGCTGTAGGCGTACTTGGTGCCCGGGTCGTGGTCCAGCCGCCGGCCGTTCATGTACTTCATGATGTTGGCCCGGCTCACCGGCAGCGGCACGCCCAGCGCGGACGAGATCGCGACATCGCGCCGGTACATCGGGTCGAAGCTGACGTCCCGGTCCCAGCCGCCCAGGTGCTGCAGCAGCCGCCAGACGGTGACGTTCTTGAGCCGGGGATCCAGCGTCTGGCCGCTCGGCGGCGTCAGCGCCAGCAGGTCCGTGACCCGGGCGCCGAGGTCGAGCTTGCCCTCCTGCGCCAGCCTGAGGATGGCCGCCGCGGTGACCGGCTTGCTCAGACTCGCGATACGGAACAGCGACGTCGGCTGGGTCTTGAGCGTGGAACTGGTCGTCCACGTGTAGCCGCGCGCCAGCACCAGCTTGCCCTTGCGCACCACGGCCAGCTGCCCGCACGAGATGTTGCGGGCCTGCATGAAGCTCTTCATCGTCGAGTCGAAGCTGCCCAGGCCGGCGCCCCGCTGCCCGGTGACCTTCCACGTCTTGGCGGCCGCCGCCGACCTCGCCTGGACGGACTCCTCCGAGCACCCGCCCAGCAGCACCGCCCCGGACGCCCCCATGCCCGCCAGCCCGGCGGCCTTACCGAAGTCCCGCCGCCTCAGCCCCGCACCCATCCCAAACCCCCGCAAGATCGGTTATCGCGGAGCCAACCTACCGATCAATCCCACCACAGAGCACCAAAACCCCCACATCACCCCCACCCGACCAGCCGATTCACGCTCTCCCCCTCAACCTGCGCCCCGACTGGTCGTACATCCTCCCCAAGCCACACCTCACCCAGGACAGCCGCGCCCCCCGGAAAACCCGAAACGTCCTAGGAACCCCTGTACGGCTCGTCCGGCCCCGGCCGCTCCTCTTGTGGAGCAGGCGGAGCCGGCGGTGGGACGTACGGTGCCGGCGGCGCGTACTGCTGCCCAAAGCCGCCCTGCGCTGGGTCGTAATACGGTTGCGGCGGCGGCAGGGCCGGGGTGGGGTCGGCAGCTTGAAGCGGCGGCGTCTCCCCACGCGCCCGCCCGGAACGGCGGTCGTGATAGGCCCCTTTGATCCGACCGCCCAGCCGCTTGCCCATGCCCTGCACCTGCTGCGCACGCTCGGACTCCAGGACGCGCCGCACCTGCTCGGACTGTCCGAGGCGGGTGGTGTTCTCGCGGGCGACGTCCCGAGCGACGCGTCCGGCCGCCTGGGTGCCGTCCCATGCCCGTCCGGCGCCCTGCACCGCAGCGGCCACGGCACGCTGATACGTCCCGGCGCGGACGACGGCCGTCCCGGCCAGCCTGTCGGCCAGCGTCCGGCGGCGTCCGCCGAGCATCGCGGGCAGGCTGTTGGCGACGAAGACGAAGACGGCGAGCAGCCAGACGAGCAGCGCGGCGAAGAACAGACCTTCCAGAAGGACGATCCAGGCCAGGCAGTAAAGCCCCGTCCCACCCGCGGTGGTCACCACGGCACGGCGGAACGCGCGCCCCTTGCCGGGCTTTCGCGCCTCCCCCGCGGCCACCCTCACGCGGATGTCCATGACCGCCTTACCGAGCGTGCGCCCCGTCCAGGTCTGCGCCACGAACTGATACAGCAACTCGACCAGGACGAGAAGGCCCAGAGCCTGATAGACGGCGCTGGTGAATGTCCCCCATACCCCGGCGCCGAAGTCAGTGGTGGCCTTCTGAACGTCCCCGCCCGAGAACAGCAGGCCACCGGTAGCCGTCAACGCCTTCTGCGGAAGGTCCTCCGCCACGTAAGCGTGCAGCCGCCCCCACGTCATCATGCCGAGCAGAACAGCGACGACGCACAGCAACGCGGTGTCAATCCCCCAGGCCACCAACCGCCGAAAACGCGGCGCGGCACTACCCCCGCCCGGCTCGACTTCCGGCCCCGGCGGCCCGCTGAACGGCACGGGCAACGGCGGAGGCGGCGGGGGTGGCGGCGGATGACCATACACGAAGCGGGAGTGTAGAGACGCCCACCCTCAACTGCTACGCACTTCCTCCCGAAACCCCAATAGTCCGCGCCCCCACCAAGCTCTGCCAGCGACGGCCAACTCACCGCGGCTACGGCTCAAGCATCACCGCCGGCACCCGGCTAACCGCCCCCTGCCAGGCACTCCACCCAAGCAACCGACGACTCTTGTCGAACCACAGACACGATCACAGCCCCCACACCAGCGCCCTCGTCCACGGCCGGGCTCGCGCAGAGAGCCGAAAGAGGCCAGATGCGGCCATCCCACAATCCTCGATCAGAAATGAGAGCCGCCACCGCATTCCCGGCGGGCGCCGCTGCGAAGCCATTCACCTGAAAGCGACAAGGCTCAACCGCGTCCTCCAACTTCTGGATCACGCGTCGCGTACGAATTACCCGGACGCAGTCACAGCCGGCGCCTCAGCCAACCTTGCGCCACCCTGCCAATGCGGTCGGCCCATCCGGACGACGGCTCACCACCGTTTCCCAGGTCACCGCCAAGGTCGTGCTCGAACGCGGGGTGGACAACCTGCGCGCCTTCGAGCGCGAGTACCACAGCCGCCCTCAAGGTCTACCTGGAGGGACAGCTGCGCGACCTGGAGGCCGGCAGCACCGAGACCGACGCGTTCCAGCCCGGCGCCCCCGCGCAGCCCGCCCCGACCGCCACCGGCCCGCAGAGCACCCTCGCCCACGACGGCCGCACCGGCGCCCCCGGCGGCTCCGCCGACCATGGGCGCGTCACTGCTCGGCAGCTCCACCCTGCCGAAGATCGCCGCGGTGGAGTTGGTCCCCCGCACGAAGGAGATGGAGACCTGGCGAGCCTGGCCGTTGGAGAGCGTGCACCCGCTGGGAGTCTGAACACGCGGTTCCGCCAGGCCGCCCGGGCGCTTCCCCTCCGAGCAGGCCGCGATCAAGCTGCTCTACCTGGCGATGGCCCGTTTCCTGCTCGGTCCGCCGTCGCCGCGGTTCTGCCAGGGCAGCACCTTGTCCACGTCCACCGCGTCCACCTTGCCCGCGGGGTCGTCGGTGCGGGGGTCTGGCCGTCGGGGAGTCGGCGGTGATGTCGGTGTACACGCCGCCTGCTCGGTGGGGTAACGGGCGGACGCGCAGGTTAGCTGGTCATCCGGCAGCCGCTGCGGGCGTGAGCGGCACGGGCTGGAGGGCCGCGCTCAACGCGCAGGCGCCGCACCACGGTGACCGCATCGCTCTGAGCTCCAAGCTGATCAGCGCCTCGCCCACCGCCTCCCAGACAGTGCCCTGGAACTCAGTGTTCGAGCGCCACACGGTGGTGGTGGGACGCGGTAAGTGACCTCTTGTCAGCCTTGTCGGCGTCATGTATACAAGCTTCCTATGAGCGGTCTACGAGATGACGGAGGTTCTGCTCAGGATGTGGCGTACCGGTGGCTCAAGCAGCACATCGCGCGTTCACCGCGGCATGTGGGCATGTTCCTGAGCGAGGCGGAGGTGGCACGGGAGACCGGCACGTCGCGGACTCCGGTGCGCGAGGCACTGCTGCGGCTGGAGGCCGAGGGCTTCCTGCAGATCGTGCCGAAGAAGGGCGTCTTTGTACCGCCGATCACGGACGACGAGGTTCGTGCGGTGATGCAGGCGCGCGAACTGGTCGAGGACTGGTGCGTCCGGCAGGTCACACCCGCGAGTACCGGCCTCATCAGCGAGTTGGAGTCGTTGCTGGCCGAACAGGAGCGGATGATCGGCGATCCGGTCACCTTCATTGAGCTGGACCGGGCGTTCCACCGGGCGATCGTGCGTCGGGCCGGCAATCCGGTGCTCGCCGAGTTCTACGAGTCGTTGCGGGAACGGCAGGTCCGGATGGGCCTGCACGCGGTGGCCAACGAGCACGACCGCGCCCGCGGCGTCCTCGATGAGCACGCCGCCATCGTCGCCGCGCTGCGGACCGGAGAGGCGACGGCCGCCGGTGCCGCGCTGACCGCGCATTTGTCCAGCACGATGGCGGCTCTGCACCTACCCGATGTCTCCGGTTGGAACGGTACAGAGCATTCCGTGGTGGGCCTGTCATGAGGGTCGCGCTGGTACAGGTGGCCAGTCCCCCGGAGGAGCCGCCGGCCGAGCGCCGGGAACGGGTGGGCGCGATGGTGGCCCAGGCTCGGGGCGCCGACCTGGTGGTGCTGCCGGAGCTGTGGGCGGCCGGATACTTCGCGTTCGACCGCTACACCGAGCGGTCCGAGACACTGGCCGGCCCGACGGTGACCGCTGCCCGCGAGTGGGCCAGGGACCTGGACGCATACGTCCACGCGGGCAGCATCGTGGAACGGGATGACACCGGCCGGCTGTTCAACACCGCGGTGCTGATCGCGCCGGACGGCCAGATCGCGCACACCTATCGCAAGGTGCACGTGTTCGGGTACGCCTCGCGGGAGGCGGAGCTGCTGACACCCGGTGACACGCTGGACGTGTGCGCGACCCCGTTCGGCCCCCTGGGTGCCACCACGTGCTACGACCTGCGGTTTCCAGAGTTGTGGCGGGACCTGGTCGACCGGGGCGCGCAGACGGTGGTGGTGCCGGCGGCATGGCCGGAGGCACGGCGTGAGCACTGGCGCCTCTTCACCACCTGCCGTGCCGTCGAAGAACAGGTGCTGCTGATCGCGTGCAACGCGGTCGGTGTCCAGCACGGTGGCGTCGTGCTCGGCGGGCACAGCCGCGTCGTCGACCCGTGGGGAACCGTCCTCGCCGAGGCGGACACCGCGGAGGGCGTCACCTTCTGCGAGATCGACCCGGCCGTGGTCGGAAAGGTGCGCGCCGAGTTCCCGGTGCTGGCCGACCGCCGGTGGCCGCACGCCGGGCAGAGCCGAGAGGTGAGGAGATCATGACCGACCGTCCCGCGCCGGTGACCGTGCACGTCGCCGGTTCCGGCGAACGACTCACGGTCGTTCCGGACAAGCTGATCGTCGCGGGGTACACCGCGCGCGACGTGGCGGCCGTCGAGGCCCACATCACCGAGCTGGAGGCGATCGGGGTACCGCGTCCGCTGAGCGTGCCGGCCTTCTACGATCTCGACACCGCCCTGCTGACCACCGAGCCGGTGGTCGAGGTCGACGGCGCGTCGACCTCGGGGGAGGTGGAGCCGGTGATCATCCGTACGGGCGGGCGCCACTTCCTCGGGGTGGGGTCCGACCACACCGACCGTGAGCTGGAGCGCACGGGCGTCGCCGAGTCGAAGGCCGCCTGCCCGAAGCCGATCGGGAACACCGTCGTCGAACTCGGCCCCGACCTTTCCTCGCTGGACTGGGACGCGTTGGTCGCCGGTTGCACCGTGGACGAGGCGCCGTACCAGCAAGGCAGTGTGTCCGTCCTGCGGCATCCCGCCGAGTTGCTGGAACAGATGAGCGACGTGATCGGTGCCGTTCCGCCGAGCGTGGTCCTGTTCTGCGGCACGCTGCCGCTCCTCGGCGGGACCTTCGTCCATGGGACCCACTGGCAGATGCGCCTGGAACTGCCTGGAGGAGAAGCCCTGACCCACGTCTACGAGACCAAGCAGAGGAACTTGTGATGCGAACCGGATCCGATTACCTGACCTCCTTGAAGGACGCCCGCCGCGTCTATCTCGACGGTGAAGCCGTGCAGGATGTGGCCCACCATCCGGCGTTCGCGCCCATCGCGCGTACGATCGCCGAGCTGTTCGACATCGCCGCCGACCCGGCGTCCGGCCTGACCTGTACGGACCCCGACACCGGCGCGACCGTGAACCGCCTGTTCACGATCCCGCGCAGCCGAGCGGACCTGACCGCGTTCCGCGAGGCGGCCACCACGTGGGCGCGCCACACGCACGGCTGGGTGGGGCGCAGCCCCGATCACGTCGGCGCGTTCCTGGCCGCGTTCGCGGCGCACCCCGAGGCCTTCGCCGCTGGCGATCACGACTTCGCCGCCAACGTCGCGGCCTACCAGCGGCGGATCGTCGAGGAGGACCTCTACGTGTCCTACGCGATCATCCCGCCGCAGGTCTCGCGGGCCACCACCGCGCACGCGTGGGACGGCGAGCTGGTCCAGGCCGGTGTGGCCGAGGAGCGCCCGGACGGCATCGTCGTGCGCGGCGCGCAGATGCTGGCCACGGGCGGCGCGGTCGCCGACGAGATCTTCGTGTCGTGCATCAAGCCGTTGACGCCCGAGGACACCGACTTCGCGATCAGCTTCGCCGTGCCGGTCGCCGCCGAAGGGCTCAAGCTGTACTGCCGCCGCCCGTACGCGCCCGCGGCGACCAGCGGCTACGACTATCCGCTGACCACCCGGTTCGACGAGACCGACGCCCTGCTGGTGTTCGACGACGTGTTCGTACCGTGGGAGCGGGTGTTCGTCTACCGGGACGTCGCCGGCCTGCGGCGGCAGTTCTTCGACACCGGCGCCCACGCGTTGGGGAACTGGCAGGCGCAGATCCGCTTCTCGGTCAAGCTGCAGTTCCTGGCCGGACTGGCCCGCAAGGTGGCCATGGTGAACGGCGTGGACAAGTTCCCCGGCGTGGTGGAGAAGCTCGGTGAACTGGCCGGCCTCGTCTCCCTCGTCGAGTCCGCGGTGCTGGCCGCCGAATACACCGCCGCCCCGGACGAGCAGGGCCTGTGGCGCCCCGGCGCGCGAGCCCTCTACGGGGCGATGGGCCTGCAGTCCGAACTCTATCCCCGCGTCCTGGCGATCCTGCGGGATCTCGTCGGCGGCGGCGTCCTGCAGGTTCCGTCCAGCGTCGCCGACATGACGAACCCGGAGACCCGTGCCGACATCGACCGCTACATCTACAGCCCGAACGCCCCCGCCGAGGAACGCGTGAAGCTGTTCAAGCTCGCCTGGGACGCCATCGGCAGCGAGTTCGCCGGACGCCATCACCAGTACGAACTCTTCTACGCCGGCGCGCCGTTCGTCGTGAAGGGCTACGCCTTCCGCAACTACGGCTTCGACCAGCCCGTGGCCGCCGTCGAGTCCTTCCTCGCCGGCTACGACATCGCCGACCGCGCCTGACCCCCGAGGAGCACCATGAGCAAGCCCGAGCGGGAATTCTTCCCGGTCACCGACGTGGACTTCACCATCTGCCCGGGCGACGACCCGAAGATCCTCGAACGGATCCTCGCGGCGGACCCCGACACCGGCGTCGCCACCCGCATCCTGCGCTACGAGCCGGGAGCCGACTCCACCCCGATGGGCGTGCAGAAGCACGACTTCTGGGAGGAGGTCTACATCCTCGAAGGCTCCTTCACCGACCTCACCCTCGGCAAGACCTTCACCAAGGGCATGTACGCCTGCCGTCCGCCGGGCATGCCGCACGGCCCCTGGCGCACCGACGAAGGCGTGTTGACGTTCGAAGTGCGCTACCGCGCCTGATCACCCTGGAGGCCGCATGCCTTCCACCGACCTCGCCACCGCGAACGCCGCCATCGACCCGCTGACCATGCGCCGCGCCATGGGGCGCTTCGCCACCGGCGTGGCCGTGGTCACCACCAGTGTCGACGGCACGCCGCACGGCATGACGGTCAACTCGCTGACCTCGGTCTCGCTCGACCCGCCGCTGTTGCTGGTGTGCCTGACCATCGGCGCGCGCAGCACCGACGCGGTCACCCGGGCCGGACGGTTCGCGGTCAGCATCCTCTCCGCCCGCCAGGAGCAGCTCGCCCTGCGCTTCGCCCGGCGAGGGGAGGACCACTTCGCCGGGCTCGAAGTGACCTACGAGCGGCATGAGGTGCCGGTGATCCCGGACGCCTTCGCCCACCTGGAATGCGAGGTGGAACGGCACTTCGTCGCCGGCGACCACGTCGTCGTCATCGGACAGGTCCGCAGCATCTGCGAGCGCGAGGGCGAACCCCTCGGATTCCTCGCGGGCAGGTTCAGCGACATCGTCGACCGCGGACACGAACCCGTCCACTGGACCTTCTAGCCTCCGCACGCCCAGCCCCGTTCGTGGCCGACCAGGTCATGCCCCGCACCGCCGAGTGCCGTCCAGGCCACGAGCCGAGGCGGCCGAGGCGGCCACGCCCAAGGCCACCGGCCTAGGCCACCGACACGATCGATCTCCCCCGGCCCTAAAGGCCCCGGCGGCTGCGCCCACAGCCGCCGGGGCCGACAGGTACCGATCCACGCTCTCCCACCCAGAGCCTCGTCTCCACCAACGCGCTCGGACTCGACCCCAGGAGGTCGACATGACCGACACCGCTGTCCAACCTAGCAAGCGCACGGCGCATACCAGCCTGCCGCTCATCGCGGGCTCCAGCCTCGCCGGCACCGCCGTGGAGTGGTACGACTTCTTCCTCTACGGCACCGCCTCCGCACTGGTGTTCAACCAGCTCTTCTTCCCCAAGGCCGATCCCCTGGTGGGCACGATGCTGGCGTTCGCGACCTACGCGGTCGGGTTCGTCGCCCGCCCCGTCGGCGCGGCCGTTCTCGGCCACTACGGCGACCGCAGGGGACGGCGCGCCACCCTCATCGCCAGCCTGCTGCTGATGGGGGCCGCCACGTTCCTCATCGCGCTGCTCCCCCCGTACTCCGTGCTCGGCGCGGCCGCCCCCGCCCTCCTGGTCCTGCTGCGGCTGGTCCAGGGATTCGCCCTGGGTGGCGAGTGGGGCGGCGCGGTCCTCCTGGTGTCCGAGCACGGTGACCGGACCCGCCGGGCGTTCTGGGCATCCTGGCCCAACGTCGGGCCGCCCCTGGGGAACCTCCTGGCGGCCGGCGTCCTGGCCCTGCTCGGCGCGGTCATGTCCGAAGACGCCTTCCTGGACTGGGGCTGGCGCATCGCCTTCGCGCTCTCCGCACTGCTCGTGATCATCGGCCTGTGGCTGCGGCTGTACGTCGCCGAGACCCCGCTCTGGAAGCAGGCGGAGGCGGCTCAGTCCGGCAGGCCGCCGCGGCTGCCGGTGGGAGTGGTCGTCCGCCACCACTGGCGCCAGGTCGTGCTGGCCGCCGCCACCCGCTTCGGTGAGAACGCCGGCTTCTACATCTACTCCCTGCTGGTGATCACCTACGTCACCGAGATGCTCGACCTCGACAAGTCCATCGGGCTCACCGCGGTCATGATCGGCCAGGGCATCGCCGTGGTCACCATCCCGCTGTTCGCCGTCATGGCCGACCGCGTGGGACGCCGCCCCATCTACCTCGCCGCCTCCGTCGCCACCATCATCTGGGGCTTCGCCTTCTTCGCCCTGCTCGACACCAGGAACACCGGCGCCATCATCGCGGCCGTCGCCGGCGGACTGCTGATCTTCGCCGCCTTCAGCGCGGTCATCGGCGCCTTCTTCTCCGAACTCTTCCCCACCGAGATCCGCTACTCCGGCATCTCGCTGGCGTACAACCTCGCGTCCGTGCTCGCCGGCTCGCTGGCGCCCATCATCGCGGTCGCCCTCTACAGCCGGTTCGGCACCGGTTACGCCATCGGCGCCTACCTCGCCGCCATGGGCGCCATCTCCCTGGTCGCCACACTGATCGCCAAGGAGACGCGCACCATCGACCTGGCCAACGTCGACGTGCCGAACAATCCCGAGCCGTCGCCGCAGAGCTAGAAGGCCTCCTCGCCGAGGCGAACAGCTCCCGGCACCCGCGTGCCCTCGTACATCAATCTCACGGCGCGCACTGCCGGCACACCACTCTCCCCCCGATGATCGAAAGGTGCGCCATGGTCAGAAAGTCCAGGTCACTCGTCCTGACGTCGGTACTCGCGAGCTCGTTGCTCGCCGGCGTCGGCGCCGCCACGGCCGGTGCCGCCGACGCTTCACCGTCCGCATCGGCCCGGGTGGCGGACATGGTCCTGCGGAACGGCCAGATCTATACGGTCGACAAGCGCAGGAGCTGGGCCCAGGCCGTCGCCGTCAAGAACGGCAAGATCGTCTACGTCGGCTCGAACCGAGGCGCCGCGGCGTTCACCGGCTTGAACACCAAGGTGATCGACCTCCACGGCAAGATGATGACGCCCGGCTTCGTCGACGGCCACAACCACGCCTACCTGATGGCCGAAAGCCTGTTCTGGCTGAGCCTGAACCCCCATGACACGGTGGCGAAGCGACAGGACGCGATCCGGAAGTGGCGCGCGCAGAACCCGGACGCCAAGCAGTTGCGGGGCGTCGGGTGGGACAGCGCCGCGAGCGACGCCAAGGCGGCCGGCGTGATGCCCAGGGAGCTTCTCGACGCGGTGGTGCCCGACATCCCCGTGGTGATCATCTCCAACGGGCACCACAGCCTGCTGGTCAACTCGAAGGCTCTCGAGCTCGCCGGCATCACCAAGGACACGAAGAACCCGCCCGGCGGCATCATCGAACGGGACGAGAAGACCGGTGAGCCCAACGGGATCGTCCACGAGTTCTCGGCACAGAACCTGATCATCAACGCCCTCCCGCAGCCGGACTTCACGGTGGACCAGTACCGGCAGACCATCGAGAAGTGGCAGCAGACCGCCGCCGCGGACGGCATCACCTCGACGTTCGTCCCGGTGCACTACCCGACGGTCAACCTCCTGAAGGCGTTCGAGGCGATGGACGACGCCGGCGAACTGACCGTCCGGTTCGATCTCGGGCTCTGGGCCGACGAGAACCTGGGGACCGAGCAGGTCGACGACCTCGTCGCGCTGCGCGACAAGTACCAGGGCGAGCGCTACAAGATCGACACCATCAAGATCTTCGCCGACGGGGTCGGCGCCGGTCAGCTGGTATGGGACCAGCGGGTCCTGGAGCAGACCGTCGCCGCACTCGACAAGGAAGGATTCCGCGTCTACGTCCACGCCATCGGGAACCCGGAATTCTATCCGTCGAGCAATGCCCTGGACGCTTTCGAGTACGCCGCCAAGAAGAACGGGAAGCGAGACTCCCGCCATGTCGTGACCCATGCCGACTGGGTGAAACAGGAGGACGTGAAGAGGTTCCAACGACTCGGGGTGATTCCGGTTCCGCAGCCGCCGTGGTTCGGCAAGGACTGGTACGACGATGTCCCGCGGAACAAGCTGAACAACCTCAACCGCTTCAAGAGCTACCTGACCGCCGGCATCCCGGTCGTCTCGTCGAGCGACTTTCCCTCGAGCGACACATTCGAACAGGACATGTACCCCCTCACCGGCATCGAGGTCGGCATCACCAGGCTGGACCCCACCACGACGCGCGAGGAGGACCTGGATCGAGCCGCCTGGCCGAAGGAGCGTGCGACCCTGCCCGAAATGATCACCAGCTACACCATCAACGGCGCGCACATGATCTTCGCGGAGAACGAACGAGGATCGATCGAGGTGGGCAAAAAGGCGGACCTCGTCGTGATCGAGAAGAACCTCTTCGCGACTCCGGTCACCCAGATAAGCGAAAAGAAGGTGGTGCTGACGCTGTTCGAGGGCAAGGAAACCTACCGCGCCCCGTCCTTCGAGTAGCAGGGACCGGTAACTGCGGCGACGAATCCCTCAGCCGCAACCGCAGTTGCCGCCAACGAACCCGAGCCGAATGAACAGGGCGGCGGAGACGCCCACGCGTCGCGTACCCCTCCGCCGCCCTACGGCCCCCACAGGCAGGGACAGACCTCACCGAGGACAAGCAGGCCCCCAACCTGTCGTTTCTTCCACCACCTCATCAGCAGCCACACCGCCTGCCGCTACGCCCTTCCTCGCGAACCCCATAGCTCGCGCCCCCTCCAACCCCCACCCGGCGACTACCGCGCCGCCGCCCCGCGACTCACGCATCCCTCACACCCGGCTAACCGCCCCCTGCCAGGCAGTCGACCCCACGTCGAATCACAACAAGCCCCACAGCAGCTCGTCCACAGCCATGCTCGCGCAGAGGGCCGAGAGAGACCAGATGCGGCCACCCTCACATCAGGGATCAAACTCGCCGCCGCACACCCGGCAGACCAACCGCCAAGCCATTCGCGTGAAGGTCATAAGAACCGACGGGTCTTTCGAGTCGTGATCAGGCATCTCCCATCGGCGACCTCGACGCAGTCACTGCCGGTGTGACCATCTCGCCCTCGCGCCGTATGCCGACCACAACGTGAAACGTCGACGCTGGGGCGGCGGTGCCTCTTTCAAACCGCCGCCGTGCTCGATTTGCGTCGCGCAGGCGACCGCAACCGGCCACCAGCGCCACCGCCACCGCGCGGGCCGAGTGCACAATCATGGGCGGCGACGAAAGGACCCGATCGTGGCCGATCCCCTCCATCCTCCCCGTACCACCCTGCAGGTCCGGTACAACCCGCCCGTCGCGTGGTTGTTCCTCGTCATCGGCGTGGTCAACTTCGTGCTGGGGCTACTGGCCCCCGGTCTTGTCAACCTGGTGCTCGGTGCGCTGTTCATCGTGCTCGGCGCACTCCTCCTGACCCGCACGTACTTCACCTACACCCCCCACACCCGAACGTTGGAGGTAATCGCCCCGATCGGCACCCGCCGCTCCTTTCAGCCGACGGGCGCCGACACCCTCATCGTGGAGGGACGACGAATCGTCCTGGTCCAGGCAGACGGCAGACGCAAGAAACTCCCGGTCAACCGCTGGATGTCACGTCCCGACGAGTGGGACGCCGTCACCAAAGCAATCAGCCAGCCACCAAAGACGACCTGAGCCAGCGCACGGAGACCACCGCCACCGCCTGACACCGCGCCCTCGACGAGACGGCTTGTGCAAGAACGGCCGTAAGGACGGCGACGCGTTCGAGGAGCACAGCAACGGCCTCACGATCGTCTCTGCGGTGACGGAAGGCAGGGACGTCCACCTCAGCCGCGCCCGCCTCGCCCCGTCACCGACGCCGGGCAAGGCCGTTCACTGCGCGCTCCCCCAGCCCTGCCCAAGCCGAGCACCGAACGTGTCTTGGTCGTCGACCCAATCAAGGGCCAGCTGACGGTGTGACCACTGATGCCGCTGGCCCACTACCCGCACGCAATATCGCCGCTTCAAGCGCGGCGAACCCATGACCTTCGAATGACACGGACGACGGCCACAAGGCCCTGCTCTTCCACCGCCTCAGATCACTTCACGGTGATGATCTCGTGCATGCCCTGGGCCGCGTGCATGCGACCCGTGCGGTAGTCGGTCATCCAGGTCACCAGCGCGTACGTGCCCGGACGCAGCGCGGCGGAGATGACCGTGGAACGGCCCGGCGACAACGGCACCATCCCCACAGGACCGCCGATGAACGGGTAGGGGGCCGCCGGCCCGCCCTGCACGGCGGCGAAGAAGGCACCGACCTGCGCACGGGTCGTCCCCTCGGGCACGGGCATGAAGATCGCCTCATTGAACTGACGGGAATGGTTGGTCACCCGCACCGCGGCGCCGGCCCGCAACTGTGCAGGGGCGCGGAAGCGGGGGCCGTCCACCGTCTGCACCTGCACGATCTCCGCCTCGGCCCGGGGCGCGGCCGCAGCACCGTGCCCGCCTACGACGCGCAGCTTGCGCACCTTGTCCGCCAGGCCGGGAGAGCCGACGTCCTTGAAGTCGATCAGGTAGTACGTGCCGGGCCGCAGCCTGGGAGTGAAGGTGACGGGAACATCGGGCAGCACCGCCGCGCCGCCGTACATCACCGCGTCACGCTCGACGGCCCGCGATCCGGCCATGGCCGCCTCGCGGTCGGTGTCGTCGTAGGCCTGCTCCAGATCCGCCAGGTAGCGCTGGAGCGACACCCCCTCCCGCAGCCCGATCAGCCCAATGTAGGCGCCGTCGGGATCGGTCGTGGTCACCCGGAACGACGTGGCGTCCTGTGGCACGACGGCCGGGGCCGTGAACCCACCAGGCGCAACGGTGATCGCAGAGAACCGAGCCTGCGGCACGGCGGCATGCACCGTCCGAGCCTCCGCGACCGCGGTACCAGTGGCCAGCAGAGAGACAGTGAGAGCGGAAACAGTGAGGATTCGCATGAGCCGACCCTCTCCCGCCCATGATCACCCCGGCATCCGGCTCCGGCCGTAACCCTCCCCAGCCCCCTTGCAACCCCAGATGTAGCCACAAACGACCACACGGGTACACCGTCACCGCTCCAACTTCGAGCCTGGTCAGGCGCGCCCCAAACGCAGTATCGGCCAGGTGGCAGTCCCCCAGTCACCCAACGGCGTCCCCGGCAGCGGTGTACTCAGCCCGAGTCTTCCCAGCATCCGCACCAGCGCATCCGCAACATCCTGCCGAGGCCGGCCAGAACAGCCGAACGCCAAGGCGAGCGCGCTCAGTTGGTCGGGTGACCCTCTACGCACCGCTGCTGAGGCTCGGCCCCACCGCCCGGAATGCCTGGCGCTTAAGGGTCACCCACGCGTGGCGGCCCCTCGGCACTCGGCCTCGGCGGCCAGGCGCTGAACGGCATCGAAGGCGTCATAGAAGCCGGACCGAGCAGCCCGATGCCGTGCTGTCTTCCCCTGGAAAGAACTCCCGCGGCCGGGCCGACCAACGCGCCGTCCAGCGAAAGCCTGTACGCCTTGCGCAACGTGGCGCTTGTTCCTCAGCCAACCGCTTGACCCGCAGCAGCTCGGCTGCCACCCGTCAAACCCGACTCACCGCTCCGTCCACCCTGCCCGAGCTGCCACCCCGACCACCAAGGCGTCAGGGGCGACTCCTTACTTCGCCTCCCTGCGCACAGAAACGCGGAGATCGCTTGGTTCTGCCAGGCCTAATCCAGAGTCGGAGCGAAGGCGACAGACGACAAAGGCGCCCCTTTTCGAAGCCAGCAGTCTTCGACGAGTCGCTGGTCTCCAAGGCGGGCGGTCCCGGACGCGGTGCGGCTTCACCGGCCGGGACCTTGATCGAACTCTGGAGCTTCAATCCATGGGCAATCCTACGAAGAGCTGCGCCAGCCCGGCGGAGCCTGTCGCCACCCGCAGGATTTCGCGGCACGCCGCGTCCTCGCGCGGAGGCGTCTCATGGGTGTCGTAGCGGCCACACCCCCATGGGCCGTGACCGTTCTGGACCCCGACCAGGAAGTGGCCAAGCTCCGGCAGCGCTTCCCCCAGACGCCGAGCTGGTACGGCGACTTCACTGGCGAGTACCGGGCGCTGACACTGGACCGAAGCGGACAACACCGCCTGATCAGCGCCGCGCACCCGGCCGAGCTGAGCCGGCAAATCGACGCCGCCTCCCGCCAGGCCGTCCAGCCACCACCCACCCGGCGGCAGCTCCCCAAGCCCCAGCACCGACCGCAACCAGGCCCTCAACAATCGCCGCACGCCCGCAGGACTCAGCCGACACCCACCCGCGGACGCCACGAGAGGCCACGCCGCCGCACGATGCTCGTAACATTCCTGCGCCGCCTACTTCCGCCGCACAGCCCCCCACAAGCCGAGGCCGGCAGGCACCGTCGGATTCTCCACGGGGAGGCGCCCGTGATGACGGGCACCACCCACCCCCTCCAGAATGGAGGTACCCACGCCTGGCAGCTCCCCGCCAACGCGGCTTTCGCGGGAATGGCGAGGTCGCTGCTCACCTCCACGTTGGTCTCGTCGGGCCTGCCCGGGGACCTGGTCGACGCAGCCGCACTCGCCGTTAGCGAACTGGCGACCAACGCCTACATCCACGCCGCCTACGGAGGGTCGCCCCAGTCGGGAATGACCATGGAGGTGTGGACGCACGCGCGCATGTGCCCGAAGCCGCAACTCGTCGTGTCGGTCTTCGACGCCTGCCGCCGATGGAAGAACGGCCGCAAGGACAGCGACGCCTTCGAGGAGCACGGCAACGGCCTCACGATCGTCTCTGCGGTGACGGAGGGCTGGGACGTCCACCTCACCCGCGCCCGCCTCGCCCCGTCACCGACACCGGGCAAGGCCGTCCACTGCGCGCTGGCCCTCCCATCCAACTGGCTCAGGCCCTACGCGGCCGACGTCACCCCCGCTCAGGCGACTCGCCGGCTGGCCAGCTTCCTCACAGCGCGCGACATACCCCTCGATCTCAATGGCGGTCTCAACGGCGTCTACCTACTCCGCGTCCCACCGGACCTGAACGTGTGGATAGAGCCCCAAGCCGTCGCCTTCAAGCCAGGCGACGCCGACCGCATCCGCCGCCCGTTCTTCGACCTGGAGTCGGTCACCGAAGCCGTCCTGCACTACCACGAACAACACACCGCGGCCCGCGCACCAGGCCCGCGTTGAGCTCACCGGCCGTCCACGCTCTCGCCGACAGCGCCGCACAACCAGCCCACTGCCGAGGGGAGCCCGGTCGCATTCTCATCCGACCGGGTGCCCCTTCCGGCTCGCCCCATAGAGACCGCAACCACGAATCCCCCATCACCACGCGCCAGACCAGCTCGATCCTTCCTTGCTGGATGTCCCGTCTCTCTCCGAGTACAAGTTGAGGCGGTTGACCCGCTCGCTGCTGCGTTCGCCGTAACAGTCCCGCAAACGCATCGGCCCCCGCTTCATCAGCGCTCGGCCATCGTCTTGACCACCGCCCCCAGAAGATCCTACTCACACGCTCGATGTGCTCGGCAGGCCAGTTCCAGGGGCCACACTGGGGCCCTCGGCCCTCGCGTTCACCTCCTTGGATTGGTCAGCATCTGGATGGATCCGGCGGTGGTGTCACGATGCCGCGTCTGTGACCAGCGCCAACTCGTACGCCACCTGGTGGTCAGGCCCCGCTTGAGCGTGGGCGCTTGGTCGGCGTTCCTCCGCTTTCGATAACGCTTCGCCAGACGCGATACGTCCGCTCTGCATCACCCACTAGGCTGAAGTCTGATCACGCTCGGACCTCGGCTGATCGAACACCACGGCGTCGAACGATGCATCAAGCACACGTAGCGGGCGACGGGTTACCGACGGGCTTCGCACCACCGTCTACGCGACCTATTCGCCTGACGACCTAGGATACGCCATTCGGAGGAAACCTTGCCGGCTGATCCGTTGTTCACCACGCCCGACGAACAGCGGGAAGAACCCCCCACCAGACCTAAGGAACCCCGCAAGAAAAAGGCCTGGTTCAACGCAGCGCGACGCTTCACCGCGTACAATCCCCTGGACCTCGACAACTTGGGGCGTAGCGTCGAGATGGAGCTACTGGCGCGCGAGCCCGAGCCACTGGAGAACGTGCCACCGATGTATGGCAGCGGAATCTACGCACTGTACTACAAAGGCCCTCATGAGCTGTACGCCCCTATCAGTTCCGAAGAGTGCAAAAAACCCATCTACGTAGGGCAGGCACGACCAAAAGGAACACGCAAAGGCGGCGCGGAGGACAGCGAGAACTCCACCGCCCTCTGGGATCGACTCAAGGACCATCGATCCTCTATCGAACAAGCGTGCGATCTTGAAGTCGCTGACTTCATGGTTCGCCATCTCGTCGCCATCGAGGTGTTCGTTTCCCTAGCCGAGCGAGTGATGATCAGGCACTACCGTCCCGTGTGGAACAGCGTCGTGGATGGATTCGGGAACCATGACCCCGGCGCGGATCGCCGTAGGACAGGGAAGCGTCCCCCGTGGGACGAACTCCACCCTGGACGTTGGTGGTCACACCCAGGGAACATGCCGAAGCCGAGCCTGGTTCCCCCCGAGATCTCGAGGGAGCGAATCCGCGCACTGTTCGAAGGCCAACTAACCGAGGAAGATCTCGACCGCATCCAGGCCGAACAGTCCTAAGGGGACCGTCCTATCCCCCTCCCTTCGACATCCCCGCAGGTCTCGCCGAGGGGAGGGGAACGAATGCGCAGATCAAAGTCTCGTCAGCCCTAAGTTCTCCTCGAACGCACCACTTCAGCTATGCGTTCGGCGGCGGCTCGAGGGTCCTCGTGTTCCCAGACCCTGATCACGACCCAGCCCTCGTCCGAGAGGGCCCTGTCGGTCTCACGATCCCTGGCTTGGTTTGTCCTGATCTTTTCACTCCAGAACTCATTGTTCCGCTTCGCAGGTCGATGATGATCCGGGCAGCCGTGCCAATAGCACCCATCAGAGAAGACCGCGACCTTAGCCGAGGTGAATACCAGGTCAGCGCGGCGGCGAAGCTGCGAGATAGGGCGCCGATCGACGCGATAACGAAGCCCGAGAGCGTGAACCGCCGATCGAAGGGCGAGTTCCGGCCTGGTATCGCGACCACGGTTCGCCTTCATGACGGAGCGAACCGCCGGAGAACTCGCCCAGGACTTCGCCTCTGGCACCTCTCGCAACAGGCCTCGTGCCGCGGCTAGCCTCCATCCTTCCGCCAAGTTCTCGGCGCGGGTGTCTCGGTCGACCTCACCAAGGTACCTGTTTCGGGTCTTTCCCTTGTCCGACCACCTCAGGTAAGCATGGATCCTTCGACGTTTATCGAAGAGTTTCAGCTCGACCGACGCACGCGCGACGCGACCGTCACCAAGGTCGACCAAACGCCGTTCTCGTCCCCCAGCGGCACGATCCTGCTCTGCGGCGCTAGCGGCCCTACTCCGCCCAGGCCGACACCTCCACGCTTTGTCTGGAGGCGGTCTTTCCTTCCAGCGCCTGCCTTCGGCGCCACTTGCGGAGTCAGTCACTTTTCCTCCGCCTCGTCAAGCACGCGCGCGACAGCCTTGGCGAAGACCTCGCCGAGCAGGACGGGAACGGCGTTGCCGAGTTGGCGCATCTTCTCGCCGCGAGGGCCCTCGAGTCTCCAATCGTCCGGAAAGGTCATGACGCGGGCGGTCTCTCGGACGGACATGTAGCGATGAGATCCGTCATCGAGGAGTACAACAGACTCACCTCCTGGCACACCATGGACACCGGCCTTGACTGTCTTGGCCGGGCGGTCGAGCTCATTGGGGGTGTGGCCAGGATAGATTCGGGCGTTGGGCCAGCCAATGTGGTCGGAGAAGCCTCCGAGATTGCGTTCCTTGCGATCGAGGTACTGCGGCGGGATCGGAGGCAGCGGCTTCTGGCCATCGATGCCGGCGATCGCGTCGCGCAAGGTGCGCCATGGAAGCGTCTCGTCCGGTACGGGGAGTTCCGCAGGGATCCTCGCCATCACCCGGTCACGCACCTCCTTAGGCACGGTCGGATGACGCTCCCAATACGAGCCATCGATCATGGATCGGAAGAGGGCGTGCTCGGAGTATCGTGGCCTGACGAGCTCCTTGAATCTGTCGATGTCGACACCCAGATCCTCCCGGAACGCGACGACGATGATCCGATTCCTGATCTGAGGAACCCCGTAATCGGCGGCGTTGACTGCGGTCATAACCACTCGGTAGCGGCGGTCGAGCCGTGTGGCCCCCTCCTCTAGGACACGTCGCAGGACAGCGTCGTGTTCCTGCCACGTCACGCTCTCATCCCGCTGCTCGAACGGCAGCGCAAGCTCGCGAAGAATGTAGTCGAAGTAGGGCCTGAACGAGGGGCGCAGGAGCCCACGAACATTCTCGCAGATGACCGCCTTGGGCTCGATCTCCCGGATGGCGCGGAACATCTCCGGGAACATGTTCCGCTCGTCCTCGTCCCCCTTGGCGACGCCACCCAGGCTGAACGGCTGGCACGGAGGGCCTCCGGCGAGGACGTCCACGCGTCCCTTCAAGTAGTCGAAGTCGACCTTCCGGATGTCCCCCTCTCGAAGCGGGCAGGGCTCTCCGGGCTCCGGGATAGGGGGGATCTGTCCCTCCTCCACGGCCGTCGCCCCGTTCGCGAGTAGGGTCTCACACGCCCGTTTGGCGAACTCGTTGAACAGCAACGGCCTGAACCCCGCGCGGTGGACCGCCATGGCTAGCCCACCCCCGCCCGCGAACAACTCGACCGCGGTGCGGTCCTGTCCTACTCTTCGCCACTGCTCAAGCATGGCGAAAGCGTACCGCGGAGTTGCTGACCGCGCACACTTCTTCCAAGAGCGTTTTCAAATACTCGGCGGCGCGAGAGATCGCCAGGCCGCTCGCCGCCCTGACGTCGGACCCCGTTCGCCCAGGGAGTAGCGGTCCCAGGCCCGGGCCGCCCTCAGGACACGATGAGAGCGCCGTCCGGCCGACATCCACACCCCGTACCGCGAGGCGCCTCGCCGTGACGAGGGCCGAGACCAACGCCGTGGCGACGATGGCGCGCTTCCGAGACCAGCGACAGAGATCAGCGCCTTTGGAGCTGTCGCCCTAGACGGCTACGCTCATCCAGCGGTCAGGAGACCACCACGCAGGGGCATCGCGCGCAACTCATCTGGAGACGTCCGTGTCAGTTCCCAACATCAACGTCAGGCCACACGGGCGGATCCTGTCCGTGCTGGGCGACATCGAGTTCACCCAGTGGCAGTGTCTCGCCGAACTGATCGACAACTCCTTCGACGACTTCCTCGCCCAGCGTGACACGATCGGATCGGAACGCCCGACCGTCAGCATCTCGCTGCCGGGCCGCAACAGCGACGTCCGCACCGCCGAGGTATGGGTTCGCGATAACGGCCGCGGTATGAATCTCGAGACGTTGAGTAACGCGGTCCGAGCCGGCTGGACCAGCAACAACCGCTACGGCTCCCTAGGCCTGTACGGCATGGGGTTCAACGTGGCGACCGCCCGGCTGGGGCGAAGGACAACCATCAAGACGACACGCGCGGGAGATCCCTCCTGGATCGTCCTAACCCTGGACCTGGTCCAGTTGGGGCGCGGCGACGACTACGAGGTCCCTGTCCGCTACGAACCCAAGGACCACCCGGACGAGCACGGCACCCTGATAATCATCAGCGACCTCAAGCGGGACCAGTGGGACGCGCTGTCCAAGCAGGACGCCAAGATCCGTGAGCGCCTGGGAGACGTCTACAGCTACCTTCTCCGGGAACGTGACTTCCTGATCACGGTGAACGGGAAAAAGGTGCCTCCTCGCCTGCCATGCGTTTGGGACGAGTCACGCACGGTGACCCGGAACGGCGTGAAGATCCCCGCGATCATAAAGATCGACCAGCCGCTCGCTCCCGCGAAGGCATGCAAAGATTGCGGACATTGGAACCCCGAATGGGTTGAAAGCTGCGACGATTGCCAGGGTGAACGGCTCGAACTGCGCGCTCGCAGGATCTGGGGATGGATCGGTGTACAGCGATACCTTCACAAGACCGACTACGGGATCGACTTCCTGCGTAACGGCCGGAAAATCCTCATCCGCGACAAGCGCCTCTTCTTCTTCGAGGACCCGGACGGCATCGAGGATCCCGACCCCGAGTACCCTGTGGACTCCCGGCACAAGCGGGGACGCTTCGTAGGGGAGATCCACTGTGATCACGTGCCCGTCACTTACAAGAAGGACGCCTTCGAATACGATGGCCCGGAGTGGCGCACCGTGGTCCGCACGGTCAGAGGTGACAGCCCGATCCGAGAGAAGATCGCAAAGAATCTCGGATTGCCGAGGAACACCAGTCCACTCGCGAAGCTATTCACCGGATTCCGACGCGAGGACCCGGGTCTCAACTACCTGGTTCCCGGCGACGGCAAGCAGGCCCTCTTCGAGAAAGCCATCCAGTGGGCTCGGGCATTCCGAGAAGGAGACCCTGAGTACCAGACAGACCGAATCTGGTATGAGGCGGCCTTCCGTCATGATCATCCTATCGTTCCGGAGTCCGCCGACGACCCGGACGATGTCCTTGGAGAGATGGGGCTCGAAGATAACGACAACGAGAAAGCCGACGAACAACCGGACGCCTCACCCACTGGAGGCGCCCCGGAGCCGCCTCCCGGCGAGACTCTCGACCAGAGGCTGGCCCGTTATCGGGACAAGGCAGTCCAAATCGTCGACCTCTCCGGCAGATACGAGGCCACAGGCCTTGGTGGTGTCGAACTAGTGGCGTGGGCTGTTAGAGAACGCAGGCTCCAGGACCCCGCAGGAAACTTCGTTCCCGCGTTCACCCACATGTTGAAGGCGCCGACGGTCGAAATCTTCCTCGCGGTGAACAACCCCCTGTTCACCGGCTTCGGCGTCGACATGCGTGACCTAGCGATGGTCGAACTCGCCGAGTTCATGCGAGTTCGAGGCCGAGACCCCAAGCCGTTGTCGGCGGTGCTCGCCGATATCAAGAGTCGCGCGACCGATCAGAAGATCACTCCGGATGTCCTCGCCAGCAGGGCCGGCAGGCTGCTGGACCGCATCCGAGAAGCCATGCACCGGGAGATCAAGGGTGCGCCGACCGGTTACTGGGAACTTCTCCAAGAGGGAGAACGCGCGCTGGCTCAGCGGCGATTCGCACTCGAACGCGGCGATGCCACGTGGGAGACCGTGGTGGAGTCCGGCGAGTTCGCATTCTTTCTGCCGGCCAACGCTGTTATGAGTCTAATCGAAAAGCGGCCTGAGGCGTTCCTGGATGGCAAGGTTTTCAAACGTGCCTATGTGGGGCTGACCGACGACAACTCCCGGGTCCTAGTCGTCTCACGACTGGTCGGATTCGTGAGTGACCTCGCACTCATGGAGGAGCATCAACCGAGGCTTGGCTTCATCGAACTACAGCGCGTGAAGTTGAGCTGCCTATTGGTCGAGGCCGACCTAGCGGACACAGAATAGATGGACACCACAGGCTCTGGATTCCTCGAACCAGCCTTTCTCCTCAGCCTGGGACCGAACCAGTTTCCTCGGCAGATAGAGCGGCTGCTCTGGCACCTTGGGTTCACTGATGTGGCGAACATCGATGGCTCCGGCGATGGAGGTGGCGACCTGCTGGGCCGCCGTAGAGGCCAGGCGTGGGTTCTCCAATGCAAGTGGAAGAAGCGCGGAATCGTCAATGCCGCAGCCGTCGATGAGGTCGCCCGAGCTCGCGATCAATACCGAGCGGACAAGGCGGCTGTCGTCACCAACATGCGGTTTAGCGTCGACGCGACCAAGCGCACCGACCAACTAGCTCTCCTGGCGCCGAAGATTAACCTTTGGTCAGGATCCACGCTGGAGAGGGTGTTTGCGCAGGTAGACGAGAAGTTCACCGAGGTAGTCCTCAGGACCTACCAGGAGGAAGCCCGAAATGCAATCAATCGAAGGCTAGAACGAACGGGTCGCGCCCTGCTCGTGCTAGCTACGGGACTTGGCAAGACCGTAGTCAGCGGAGAGGTCATCAACGACCACCTTGAGCGCTTCCCCTGCGATCAGGTCCTGGTGGTAGCCCATACCAAGGACCTAGTCGACCAACTCGAACGCGCATTGTGGCGCCACCTCCCCAAGATGGTGAAGACACGCCTTCTTACTGGAGAGGAACGGCCAGACGATCTCGATGGCGTAACCTGCGCCACCCTGGCGAGCGCTTACTACGCGGTCCAGCGAGGTTATCGCCCGAGTCTCGTAGTCATCGACGAAGCTCATCACGTGGGCGAGGACGGCCAATACAGCGAGTTGCTCAATGCGCTCGCTGACTCTCGCCAACTCGGAGTGACGGCGACACCGTGGCGAGGCGATGAATACAACATCGCCCACCGCTTCGGGGAGCCCGTCTTCAAGTTGGGTATCGAAGACGGAATGCGTAACGGGTACCTCGCCCAAGTAGATTACCGGCTGTTCGTCGACAACATCGACTGGGAAGTGGTCCGAGACGCCAGCAAGAACTCCTATAGCCTCGCGGAACTCAACTCCAAGCTCTTCCTTCCGGAGCGGGACGAGGCCATCAGGGACGAACTCGCAGCCGTCTGGGGCAACATCGTCGAGCCACGAGCCCTAATTTTCTGCAGAACGGTCGAACACGCCGAACGCATAGCAGACCTCCTTAAGCGGAACCCCCGTTGGTCCGACGCCCAGGCCGTGCACGCGAAACTGCCCAAGCGAGAACGCCAGTCGCGACTCCTGGCCTTCCGCTCCGGCGCCATTCCGATTCTGACCGCCGTCGACATCCTGAACGAGGGCGTCGACGTCCCCGATGTCAACATCCTTTGCTTCGCGAGAGTTACCCACAGCCGACGCGTCTTCGTCCAACAGCTTGGCCGGGGCCTTCGACTCCGTGAGGGCAAGGAACGCGTTATCGCTCTCGACTTCGTCAGCGACCTCCGCCGCATCGCCGCAGCGCTGAACATCAAACGCGAACTGGAGGTCGATGAAGTCGAGACTCTCCAAGGAGTCGCCTCGTCTAGCATCGAGTTCTCCGACCAGCGCGTCGGATCACTTATGAATGAGTGGATCAAGGATGCCGCCAACTTGGAAACCGCCTACGATGAGGCCCGTCTGCAATTCCCAGACCCTTCAGCGACTCGAGGTTGGTGACTGTTGTCCGAGCTTCCCGAAGCGATCCGTGACGAAGTGATCACAGAACTGTATCGACAGGCCGACGAACTCGACTGGGAACTCCTCACCCAGACAGAGAAGAAGCTCCAGTACCGCAAGTGGATCGAGGATCCTCGAGTCGGAGGCGTCCTGCGCCCCTTCTTCGACGACCACCGCATGGGCACCTGGATCAAGGACACCCCCATGAAGGAGTACGCCAGGGCCCAGGAAGGTCTTGGCAGCATGGCCAAGTACGCGCGCAGTCGCTTCCCTGGCCCCGAAAACCTCATCGAGCGAACCCTCGGCGCCGCGTGGTCTGTGGTGGAAGGCAGCGTTGGCGAGAAGCCGACGCACTGCCTAGCAGAGCGATCGGGCGTCCAGCGGTACGTCTGTTGGGGCCGCCCGAAGACCTTCCGAGATCTAACCTGGGCAGCGATCAACAAGGCGGTCACTATGCCCACAAAGCCCCTGATCATCGTCACTCTACAGGACGGAATCGTGGCATCCGAAGCAGAAAAGAGGCTTCAGGTAGCCATTGCCGAACACTGCGGTATCGAAATTCGGTATCTCCATCGTCAACTTCAGCGCCACCTCGAATAACGTCTTAAATATTGCATCGCGCGAAGTAGGCGGCGACTCTATTTTCTGTATAGAAAGTGCGACCGTCGCCAGACTCCGGCGATCCTCGCGGATGTGCCCGAGAATGCCCTCCGGCGGAGTATCTGATTTCAAACCTTCGGGCTAGATGGTCATCCTCCCATTCGGGTGGACTGTCACTGATAGCAGCGGCGCGATCGCATGCTTGGTGCGCTCGCCCCGGAGAGTTCACCTGCCCCTTGGAAAATCCGTCTGCCCAGGTCAGTCTTGTTTGATCACTCATCGGGTCCCGCCCCCTAGAGCTAAGACGTCGACACCAGGAGGCGAGACGGGCATTATGTACACGTGGCACGCATCAGAGAATTTTTCGAGACCACCAACTCGTCAAAGCCCCATCCCACTGAGGTCGAGTGCGGCTACCAGAAGGTGACCACTCCCGCCGGTGACCTACTGCAGCTCAGCACGTATGGGTCGGACGCTCGTCAATCAGAAAAGAAGACGAGCCAGACACTGCAGCTCGATCGCGTGGCGGCTGCTGAGCTCCTGCGGATCATCAAGGAGACCTTTCCAGGTCTGTCATAGCGATGTCCAGGCGGTGTGGCGACTCCTCGCTTCGGTGCGGAGGAGGGGGCGGAGAGTCTCGCGGGAGCGGCCTCTTGTTTTGATTGCGTGGCAGTTGGGGCAGAGGGCGATCATGTGTTCGGGGTGGTCGCGGCCCCAGGTTGAGCGGTCGTCGATGTGGTCGATCTCGAGGATGGGATCGCCGGAGTCGGTGACATCGTCGGGTTGGCCGGCGCAGAGGGGGTTCTCGCAGCGGCCGTTGCTGCGGAGGAGGACTGCTCGCCGCGAGTCGTCGGATCGGACGGGCTGCGTGCGGGTGTTGGTCGTCGTGCGGTTGTGGTCGCCGCGGGCTTCGGCGGCTTCGATCTTTTGGCAGAGGCGTAGGTACTCCTCGACCGGGCTTGGTGGCTGCGCTGGTGGACGGACGGGGCCAGTCGGCAGGAGGCCTACGTTCTTGAGGAGCGGCTCGGGGCAGGGGCCGTCCCAGAAGCGGTGGCCTAGCTCGGTGATGACGGCGGCGCGGGCCGTGTCGGAGGTGGCGGCGAGTTCGTAGGCCCAGGTGGTGAGGCCGCCGTGGGGGTTGTGGTGTTCCAGCCACTTGATCGGCTCGCCGCTGGCGGGAGGGATTTCGCCGGTGTGGCCTTGGAGTTCCCACAGCTCGGTGCGCGTCAAAGCCAACCAGGGGAACTCCGGTCTTGGTCTTGAGCTCGGTCGGCCGTACTGGAGGAAAAGGCCACGTAGTTCTGTGTGTGAGTCCTGCCAGGAGACGAGGCGGGGGCGGCGGTGGGCGGCGCGGCCCAGGGCCCAGAGGAGGGTGAGGGGTTGGTGTCGGGCGGGTCCGTCGGGGGTGCCCGCGACACGCAGTCCTTTGACTGCTGTGAGGAGTCGCTGGTGAGGGGTGGATGCTTTGTCCATGGTCACCTCGAAGCCCAGCTTGGTGAGGAGGCGGCCGACGGTCTGCCGGCCGCCGGAAAAGTCGTCGGCTGCCAGGGGCCTCCCCGAGACGTGCCGGTACGCCACGCCGACGATGGCTTTGGAGTCGTAGTAGGTGCCGTTGTGGTGGAGCCAGTAGTTGCGGGAGGGGGCGTAGCCGTACTGGGCCAGGAAGCGTTGTTGTCCCAGGCGGTCACATTCGGCGACGGCGTTGAGGATCGCGTCGCGTGTGATCGCTGAGAGGTTCATGGGTGGGATGGTATGCCCGGGTTGCGACAGTTTTGCTTATATCCTGCGGGGACGCGGCGTCCGCGGTCGGCGGGCGGCTGGCTGTGCGGAGACTGCGTGATCAGAGTTCTCATCGCGGAGGATATGACGATCCTTCGCGAAGCGCTGGTCGAACTCCTGTCGCTGGAGGGCGACATGGAGGTCGTCGCGGAGGTGGCCGCGGGCGGGGAGATCGTCCCCGCCGCGCTGGAGCATCGGCCTGACGTCGCCGTGATCGACATCGGGCTGCCCGGGCAGGACGGGGTCTCGGCGGCCGCCGAGCTGCGGGAGCGGTTGCCCGACTGCCGCGTCGTGATCCTCACGGCGATCACCAGGCCCGGCACGCTGCGCGGCGCGCTCGGTGCCCGGGTGGACGCGTTCGTCCCCAAGGACATCCGGCCGGCGGAGCTCGCGGACGCGATCAGGACCGTCGCGGCCGGTGGGCGCGTGGTGGATCCGGATCTGGCCCTGGCCGCGTTGCAGGCACCGGAGAGCCCGCTCACCCATCGGGAGACCGAGGTGCTGCGCATGTCGGCGACCGGCGCCCAGCCCATGGAGATCGCCGAGCGTCTTTTTCTGACGTACGGGACCGTCCGCAACTACCTGAGCTCAGCCGTCGTCAAGCTGGGCGCTCGGAACCGGGTGGACGCCATCAGGATCGCGAGCGAGTCGGGCTGGATCTGACCGGAACTCGGCGACCACCTCGAACAGGTCGCCGGGGCGGTGCCCCGCGGTCAGCCGGCCACCGGTTCGCTGGGCGAGGTTGCGGAGGCCGGTCTTGGGTCGCTCCGGCTCACTCGGGGCAGCGGGGGGTTTGGCGCCGTCGTTGACGACTTGTAGCCGCACGGTTCCGGAGTCCTGCGAGACAGTGATGGCGCAGGTCCCGGCCTGGCTGTGCCGCAGGACGTTGGTGACGGTCTCGCGGAGGACGGTGGCCAGCGCGGTGTCGACCTCGTCCGGCAACGCGGGGATTCGCACGTGTGTCGTCGTCTCGATTCCGGCCGATCGCAAAATCTGACGGGCCGCGTCGATCTCGGTCGTCAGGGTGAGCCGGACGCGGCCGCCGACGATGGAGTGCAGCTCGGCCATCGTCTGTTCGACCATCGCGATGAGCGAGGCGAGCTCGGTCCTGGCACGGTCGGGTGCGGTGTCCAGGAGACGTCCCGCCACCTCGCCCTTGAGTGCGACGGCCGAAAGGCTGTACCCGAGAACGTCGTGCAGGTCGCGGGCGATCCGGGTCCGCTCCCGCCGAACCGCGTCCTCGGCGAGGTCGTGACGTGTCCGTTCGAGGACGGTGGCCAGCTCGGTGAGGCGTCCGAGGGAGTACACCAGCCACATGAGCATGACGTGGCCACCGAAGCTCGCCAGGGCGTTAGCCACGTTGTCGTTGGTGTAGGCGAGGAGTACGGCCAGATGCCCGGCCAGTGTGACGCCGACGATCAGCCATGATCGGGGCGGGCGCATCCTGAGGAGGACCGAACCGCTGAAGAAGCTCAGTACTCGATCCCACGATCCGGGGAGGACCGCGAGCGGCAGCAGGATCAGCGCCGACTGCGCGACGAACGTCACCCGGGTGCGCGGCATCATCTGCAACACCACGATCGCGGTGAGGCCGAGGACGCCGAGGGCGAGGGTCAGCGGGTTCACCCGCTCGATGAAGTGAAGGTTCGTCGTCGCGAGCACGCACTGGATGACCAGCACCGCCAGCAGGACGTGACGCGCCAGGGCCGGTGACTCGACCTGTGCCGGATAGCCGGGAACGGGGCCGCCACGGTAGGCGCCCGCCGTGGCCCGGACTTCGGCCATGGTCTCCCGGGCGAGCTCGGTCGCCGCGTCCAGTTCGTGGCGGGCGTCGGCGGCGTCCTGCCTCGCCGCCTTCCGCATCCGGAACGCGATCGCCTGGAGTCTCCCACCGAGAACGTCGCGCAGCTCACCGTCCAGTCGCAGGCGCTCCCGGAGCAGAGCCAGGCGGGCCAGTTCCTCCCTGGCGCCCGCCAGCCGTTCCACCGTGCCGACGAGTGCGGCGACGCTGAACACGATGAGGCCGTCGTCCGCCGTGACGATCATGTACCAGATCGCCCAGTAGGCCCCGTACCCCAGCAGCGCGGCGACCACGCCGGCGGTGCCCACGACCATGACGAACAGCGGCCACGCCCACCGTGCGGGCAGAACGCAGAGCACGGCCGCGGCCACCGTCCACGGCATCCAGTCCCATTCGAACCCGACGATCGGGAACGGCAGGAGATACAGCAGCACCACGGCGGCCAGCAGCACATGGCGGAAGGCCTGGCCACGGCACGGCGCCATGAGCACGATCAGCGGCGGATACGAGGCCATGGCGAGCAGCACGCCCGACGGCCAGAAGCCGCCGGTGATCCCGCTCGCGACGCGGATGTAGATCAGGATGCCGAGAGACGCCCACAGCATGCCCCGAGCCGGCCGAAGCGGAAGCCGGTCGCGAGCATGCTCCACCCGGCCTCCCCCGCGAAACCATGACAAATGCACACCCGCCCGATGACAGGGACACTACCGAGGGGCCTGAGCCCGTTGCCAGCCTTTCCTCCTGGCAGAACCATCACTCCGGGACGAAAGGGCGTGCGGATGGAGACGGTCACACCGCTTGCGGCGGAAGCGGAAGGCGATGACGGCTGATGGAGCCGACCCAGGTGATGCCGGTCGCGTCCCTCCTGTCGATCGTCACCGTGGAGTTCGGCGGGCACGCGCTGCTGAAGTTCATCACCACGGACGGCGGCAGGCTGGGCGAGCTGCGCGAACGTTTCTTCCGCGCCGGGCACGCGCACGCCGGGATCCTGCTGGTGCTGACGCTGGTCTACTGGCTCTACCTGCCCCGCGCGGGTTACTCGAACGGTCTGGAATGGGCGTTCGGTGCGGTGCTCCTGGCCGGGGTGCTCGCCCAGTCGGGCGGATTCTTCGTTCACCTCGGGGTCGGCCAGGCGGGCGCACGATCTTTCGGCACGACGCTGACGCGTGTCGGTGCCCTGCTGATCGCCGTGGCGCTCGTCGCGCTCTCGGCCGGGCTCGTCCGAGAACTCTAGGAGAGGGATGTTCCTGGTCACAGGCGCGACAGGCAATGTCGGGTCGGAAGTCGTCGGCGCGCTCAACGAGTTCGGTGCACCGGTGCGCGGACTGGTGCGCAGGGCGGACGCCGTGTTGCCGGACGGCGCCGAAGCCGTCGGCGGCGACCTCAACGAGCCCGACGGGCTGACCGACGCGTTCAGGGGCGTACGCGGGATGTTCCTTCTGCCGGGATACGCGGACATGCCCGGGTTGCTGGCTCGGGCCCGCGACGCGGGTGTGCGGCGGGTGGTGCTGCTGTCCGGCGGATCGGCCGCGCTCGCGGACATGAGCAATGCGATCTCCCGCTACATGACGCTGTCCGAACGGGCCGTCCGCGAGTCCGGACTGCCCTGGACGTTCCTGCGGCCTCGGTCGTTCATGTCCAACGCGCTGCGCTGGGTGCCGCAACTGCGGGCGGGAGATACGGTGCGTGTGCCGTTTGCGGATGTGGCGGCCGCCTGCATTGATCCGCGCGACATAGCAGCCGTCGCGGCGCGGGCGCTGACGAGCGGTGGGCACGAGGGCCAGGTCTATGAGTTGACCGGCCCGGAGGCACTGCTGCCCGCCGACCAGATCGCCGTTCTGGCCACGGTGCTCGGCCGGGACCTGCGCTGTGTAGGCCTGCCGGACGAGGAGGCCCGCGTCGAGATGGAGAAGAGCATGCCCTCCGAGTACGTCGACGCCTTCTTCCGCTTCAACCGCGACGGCACACTCGACGAGTCGCAGATCCACCCGGACGTCGAGGACGTGACGGGCCGACCGGCCCGCACCTTCGAGCAGTGGGCGAGGGCCCATGCTCACGACTTCGACTCATCGCCCACGGACCGCGTTCAAGTTCGATAAACCGTCGCTGCCCGACCACTTCACCGACGCCGTCCCGTCCAAGCCACCCAGCCGGAGCCCGCCTCCCAGAACTGCCCTTGTGGGCCCGTCCTGCCTGGGCGTTCTGCCGGGACGTTCTGCCGGGACGTCCTCCCGAGGTCGTCCTGCTGGGACGTTCCGCCAGAGCTGCCCTTCCGGGGCCGTTCTGGTGGGGCCGTCCTTCCGGGGGCCGGCCTGCCAGTGCAGCTCTTGGCCGTCCTGCTGGGCCGTCGTTTGGGCCGTCCTGCCGGGCCGTCCTCCCGGGGTCGTGCTCCCGAGGTCGTCCTGCTGGGACGTTCTGCTGGGACGTCCGGCCGAAACGTACTGGCAGGGCCGTCCTGCCAGAGCTGCCCAACCGGGGCTGCCCGTCCGGAAACGTCCTGCCGAGACGTCCGGCCGGGGCTGTCCTGCCAGGGCCGTTCTACCGGGGCCGTCCTGCCAGACGTTCTGCCGGGACGTCCTGCCGAGACGTTCTTCCGGGATGTTCTGTCAGGGCTGTTCGTCGGAGCGGCCCATTCGAGCGGCCTTGTCCGCGCCCTTCTCGCCCTCACGTGGCGACCGCTGTCGTCACCCCACGAAACCGAATCATGGAGTTGAACAGCCGTGCTCAAGAGGATTTCAGTTACCGCCGCGGCGGCGGCCCTGGTCGTCGGATTGACCGGCGCGGCGGGTGCGTCCGTCCAGTACCAGCCCACCGCGCGGCACGTATCCGCCGCCCCCGCCGACAACCTCACCCCAGGCGCGTACCACCGAGCTCTCGACCCGCTGGTCGGCACCTGGAAGGCCGTCAAGTACAACTACATCCTGGGGTCCGGGGGCGAGCCGATCGTGTCCCGTGACATCACCGTCAAGATGCGCTGGATCAGCAAGACCGGCGGCCGTTTCCTGGAGGAGAAGACCGAGGGGACTCTCGGCGGCAACCGCTACTACCGGGTCGGAATCCTGGGCTTCTCCAACATCGACCGCCGCTACGAGTGGACCACCTTCGACAGCGTCACGCCGACCGCCATGACCTACCGCGGCGCCCCGGTCGCCGGGACCTCGTCCGTGCTGTCCATCCCCGGCACGTTCACCGATCCCGGCGTGCTCGGCCCGGACTACCTCGGCAAGACCATCGCCATGCGCACGGTCATCACCATCGCGAGAGACGGTCGCCACAGCTTCGACCTCTACTTCACCCCGCCCGGCCAGAGCGAACGCCTCGTCGACCGCGTCATCTACACACGGAGGGTCGGATGAGGCCACGCGGGTGAGTCGGCTCGGCGGCGGCTGAGCAGGCCGCCGCGCCTCTATCCGCCGCCGGCTGTCGTGCGCGTCACCGCCCGGCCCGGCACACCGTTGATCACATTGACTTAGACCTGGCCGTCATCCCCTCGCGTCGGAGAACCCGGCGACTACGGGGATGGCGGCCGAAGTCATGCTGCTGACAGGGACGGGACTGGCCCGTCTGGGGGCTGGGGTTAGTGATGGTCTCCCAGGACGCGTCGCTCTGCCCTGAGAGTCGCGCACCTATGGGACGAGACCAGGGGCACCACATCTGGCACCGGGGGGGAGTGGCCCTGGTCGTGGCGTCCCTAGTCGCGGCCCTGGCACACCACCCGGCCCCGCACGGCACGACCGGACGCGTCCTGGCGCACACCGCCGCGCTGCTGACCAGCGTGACGTCACTACCAACTCCCTGCACGGCGGCACCACCGTCATGCACATCACCATGGCCGCCCCGCTCACCGCCTGCGACTCGACCGCATACGTCCGCGTGGTGGCTGGGGGGGCGATTGTGGGTGCGGCTGACCGGCGTGGCGTTCACCCCTACTCCCGGGAAGGCGGCACCACCGTCATGCGCATCACCGTGGCAGCCCCGCTCACCGCCTGCGGCCGGACCGCATGCGTGGTGGCTGGGCGGCTCGGCTGGCGGGTGCGGCTGACCGGCGTGACGTTCACCCCTACTCCCTGCACGACGGCACCACCGTCATGCGCGTCGCCGTGGCTGCTGCGGTCACCGCCTGCGGTTGGGCTGCATGCTCTGCCGTCGGGCGAGGGTTTGAATTTCTGGAGTGTGTCGGCGTGGTGGTTGGGGGCTCTGCTGGTGGGGGCGGTGGCTGCGGTGGCCGGCACGAGGTTGGGCTCGTTGTGCGGGGGTTGCTGGGGCAGAGCGTGTCTGGGCGGGGCGGAGTGTGGATGGCGTGGGGGGCAGGTGGCGGGGGTGCTGTGAATGGGTGTGAAAACAGGGGTTGTCGCTGGAAAGCGCTTTCCCTAGCCTGGGGCGCCCGTACCAAAGGCGGAGAGGTGGAGCATGGCTTTTCTCCGGGGCGTCGGCGTGATGGGGTCGGTGCTCGCGGCGGCGGCGGTGGGGGTCGTCTCGGTGGGGGCGACGTCCGCGCAGGCGGCGAGTGAGTTGTATGTGGCGACCAGCGGCAGTGACGGTAATCCGGGGACGCAGGCCCAGCCGTTGGCGACGATTCAGAAGGCGGTCGACCTGGCGCAGGCGGGGACGACCATCTACGTGCGGGGTGGGACGTACGCGCCGAGCGCCAACGTCCAGTTGAACAAGAACGGGTCGGCGAGTGCCCCGATCACGTTGACGGCCTACGGCAGTGAGCGGGTCGTCATCGACGGGGAGAACATGCCGTACACGCCTGGTGCGGTGGGGTCGAGCATTCCGCGGGCGCAGCGGGGCGCGTTGCACATCGAGGGTGACTATTGGCGGGTCGTCGGGCTGGAGATCGTCCACGGGCCGTACGGGATCTTCGGGCTGGACGCCGGCAACAATGTGTTCGAGCGGCTCACGACCAGGGACAACTACGAGAGCGGGCTCCACCTGCAGGGCTCGTCCGGCAACAACCAGATCATCAACCTGGACAGTTACGGGAACCGGGATCCGCGCAAGAACGGGGAGAGCGCCGACGGCCTGGCCATCAAGGAGGGGTCGGGCACGGGGAACGTCGTGCGCGGCGCCAGGTTGTGGAACAACTCCGACGACGGGTTCGACGCGTGGGAGTTCCTGTCGTCGATCCGGATTGAGGGCAGTGTCGCGTACGGTAACGGGTTCAATCGGTGGAACCTGCCCGACTACACCGGTGACGGCAACGGGTTCAAGATGGGCGGCGGCGACCCGGATCCGGCGGCGAATCACATCGTCCGCAACAGCATGGCCTGGCAGAACGCCGTGGCCGGGTTCATCGACAACGGGAACCCGGGCTCTCTGACGATCGAGCGCAGCACGGCCTGGAAGAACCCCGGCAACGGCTTCGACTTCGCCGACTCGGATTCGACGCTGACGAGGAACCTGTCGGCGAGCAACGGCACGGCCGTTTCGCTGGGGTCGAACTCGGGCGGCAGCGGCAACTCGTGGAACCTGGGCGGCACCTGGAACGACGCGTCGTTGGTGAGCACGGACGCCTCGGTCATCACCGGGCCGCGGAATGCGGACGGGTCGATTCGGCCCTCGGAGTTCCTGCGTCCCAAGAACGGGGCGGACCTGGGGGCGCGGCTCTGAACTCGGCGGACGCCGTGGCCGGCCAGACGGTGCGGTGTTCGTTGATCGCCGGGCTGGGCCGCCGGGTGGGAGTAGCCGGCGGCCCGGCCCGGCACGCCAGGCGGAGGGCTGAGCGCAGCCGAGGTACGCCTACGACCTGGTGTGGGAGCACTGCCTCCGAGGCGCCGCGCATCGTGCGGTCACGGCGGCGTGGGCGTCACCAGAGCGCGGCCTGGAGAGGTGTCAGGGCAGGTCGAACGGGGGGAAGGAGTAGCCGTTCCAGAGGGCTCGTTCGTTGCCGCGTGGGTCGTTCGCGATGGTCGACGAGGTGTTCCACATCATCGTCGCGCGTTGTGGTGCTCGGTACGCGGGCCAGTACGGGCGGGAGGACGCCTTGCTACGGCGCCTGTTCGGGGTGCCGGTGCGGGCGAAGGTCGTCCAGGCGTCGAGCATCTGATCGGAGAGGGTGGTGAGGCGGGCGCGGTCGGCGGCGAAGCCTTCGGCGCCGCCGAGGATGCCGTTGAAGCGGAACGTGCCGAACATGAAGGGCAGTTCGATCGTGTGCACGGCTCCGAAGCCGGACGGGGGACGCCAGCCGAACTCGTAGACGTAGGTGGGGCGCCACCGGCTCTGGGCCTCGGCCAGGCGGAGGGCGGGGACGCGCATTCCCTGGTCGGTGAACATCGCGAGGGAGGCGTCGAGCGGGGAGCGTCCCCTGCGGTAGACGGACGTCATCTGTTCGCGGCGCGCGGCGAGTTCGCGGGGGAAGAAGACGTCTTGGTACTGGGCGGCGATCGCGCGCATGGCGTCGGGGCCCAGCTGGCCGAAGAAGTTCATTTCGTCCTGGGTGGTGCCGAGCAGGATGTCGACGCGGCGGGCGTTGCCGGCGGCGACGCGTTCCGTCACCGGGCCGCGGACGAGCGTGCCGTCGACGTACGGGCCGAAGTGCAGGGCGCCGAGGACGCCTGGTGAGGCGGTTTCGATCGTCTTCTCCTGCATCTCGAGGAGCCGGGCGACCGGCATGCTTCGCAGTTCGTCGATGGATTTGACGGGGAGGGTCGCGGCCATCCGGCGCTTGTACGCGGCGGACTGGACGAGCGCGCCGCTGCCGCTTTGGAGGACGACGCGGCGGAACAGCCGCTCGGGGTGGGCGGTGGCGAGCATGGCGCTGAGGGAGAACGCGCCCGCCGATTCGCCGACGGCCGTGATGTTCGCGGGGTCGCCGCCGAAGTCGGCCACGTGGTCGCGTACCCAGGTCAGGGCGGCGATCTGGTCGCGCAGGCCGTTGTTGCCGGAGCCGCGGTAGGCGGGGTCGAGGTCGCCCAGTTCCGTCCAGCCGAGCATGCCGAGCCGGTAGTTGAGGGAGACGACGACCGCGTCGCCGCGGGTGGCGAGCTGCGAGCCGTCGTAGCGGGGCTCGTTGGCGGTGCCGAAGCGGGCGGCGCCGCCGTGGACGAACACGATGACGGGCCGTTTGCGCTGGTCGGGACGCGGCGTCCACACGTTGAGGTAGAGGCAGTCCTCGTCGGTGTAGACGGGACGGTCGTCCGGATAGTCCTCGGACAGGCCGTCGCGGTCCTGCGGGCAGACGGCCTTGTCGTTGGTGGCCTGGAGCGTCTTTCCGCGCCAGGAGGCGACCGGCTGGGGTGGGCGGAAGCGGCGGTCTCCGGTCGGCGGTGCCGCGTAGGGGATTCCGCGGAAGACGCAGAGGCCGTCGCGGGCGGCGCCGCTGATCTTGCCGAGGGTCGTCGTCGTCTCGCATGACGCGTGACTCGACGCGGCGACGGACGTTGCCGACGCCGAGCATGCGGACGTCAGCAGCAGGGCGGCGGCCGCTGCGAGTGCGGCGGTTTTTCGCATGAGCAGTCTCCTGTGTTCGAAGGCTGCTGCGAGGTTCGGGCTTCGGGGTGCTCGGCCGGATCGCCGGAAAGGGCGATGTGCGTCTCCCTCGCGTGAGGGAGATCAGGCGTCGCCGGGGACCACGAGGCCGGACTCGTAGGCGAAGACGACGGCTTGTGCGCGGTCGCGCAGGCCCAGCTTGGTCAGCACGTTGCTCACGTGGGTCTTGACGGTGTGCTCGCTGACCACCAGTTCGGCGGCGATCTCGGCGTTGGAGCGGCCCTTCGCCAGTTGCCGGAGGGTGTCGACTTCTCGTTCGGTCAGCTCGGCCAGGCGGCGGCTCAGCCCGGGGCGGGCGCGGCCCCGGCCGACCAGGTCGGCGATCAGCCGGCGGGTGATGCTCGGGGCCAGCAGCGACTCGCCCCCGGCCACCTGCCGGACGGCGCGCACCAGGTCGTCGCGCCGCACGTCCTTGAGGAGGAAGCCGCTGGCTCCCGCGCGCAACGCCTCGTAGACGTACTCGTCGACGTCGTACATGGTCAGCACCAGCACCTTGGCGGTGGTGCGGCGGCACACCTCGGCGGTGGCCTCGACGCCGTCCACGCCGGGCATGCGGATGTCCATGAGCACCAGGTCGGGTTCCAGTTCGACGGCCTTGGCGATCGCCTCGGCGCCGTCGGCGGCCTCGCCGACCACGGTGATGTCGTCGTGCGCGTTGAGGATCATGGCGAAGCCGCCGCGGAAGAGGTCCTGGTCGTCGGCGATGAGTACGCGGAGCATGTCGGCCTTCATCCGATCGGCAGTCTTGCGGTGACGACGAAACCCGGCCGTCCTCGGCGCACGTCCAGGGTGCCGCCGCAGGCCGCCACCCGTTCGCGCATTCCGATGATGCCGTGTCCCTCGCGGGGTTCTTCGTCGGCGCCTGGGCCGTCGTCGGTCACGGTGAGCTCCAGAACGGTGGGCGACCAGCTGAGCCGTACGCGCACGGATTGCGCGCCGGAGTGCCGGATCGTGTTGGTCAGCGCCTCTTGGACGATGCGGTACGCGGCGACGCCCACGTCGGACGGGACCTTCGAAGGCTCGCCGAGCGTTTCGAGTTCGGCGTCCAGGCCCGCCCGGCGGGCGTTGGTGATCAGGGACGGAATACCGTCCAGCCCGGGCATCACGGCGGCGCGCTGGGTTCTGGCAGGGGTCGCGTGCCGCGTGGTGGCCGGCGCCGTGCGCGAGGACGTAGCGGAGGACGTTCGTCGCGTGGTCGGGGCGGGCTGCTGCGCCATTGCCGGGCCGGATGCGGCCCGGGCAGGTGGGACGGGCGGCTTGCCTTCGGGGTTGCCGCGCAGGGAGCCGAGGATGAGGCGGAGCTGGGCGATGGCGTCGCGTCCTGTCTCCGCGATGGCCTCGAACGCCGCCTCGGCCTGCGCCGGGCGGTCGCGGACGACCAGCGGCCCGGCTTCGGCCTGTACGACCATCAGCCCGACCGAGTGGGTGAGGATGTCGTGCATGTCGCGGGCGATGCGGGTGCGTTCGCGTTCCACGGCGGCGGCGCGTTCCTCGACGAGGCGGCGTTCCCGCTCACGTTCGGCGAGTCGTGCCGCGCGTTCGGCCGCCTCCGCCGAGCGTTCGGCGGCCTCGGCGGAGCGTCTGGCGCGTCGGCCCAGCCCGAGCGCGTACGCGGCGACGACCGCGGTGACCAGGTAGCGGGACGTCTCCAGGTTCTCGTGCGGGACGACGAGCGACACCACCACGCCGATGACGAGGGCGGCGGTGGCGACCGCGCGCGGCACCAGGGGCATCGTGCGGGCCGCGAACGTGAAGACGCAGACCAGGACGCCGTACGGCAGGAGCAGCAGGGGCGGGTCGGGCAGCACCTTGTAGGTGAGCGCGAGCGTCATCATCGCGCCCCCCACCACGGCGCCCACGGCGAACATCGCCCTGTTCCGCCACAGCACCGGCACGGACGTCAGGACCGCCAGCGTCACCACCCACCACGGCTGCACGTGCGGGACGAACGCGGGCGTGACCGTCAGCAGGATGACGACGGCCCCCACGGCGGCATCGGTCCGGGACACGCCTAGGCCCAGCGGCACACGCAAGCCCATCGTCTACCCACCTTTCTCGAGATTCGCACAGCCGCCGCGATGAGCCCCTCACCGCACCTGTTCGCACGTCTCTGGGACTCCCCACGCCTGTGAGGACACTGGCCGGCGCCTATGCCCCTGCATGCGAAGCCAGAGGCTCTCTGAGGTTCGGGGAGTGGGGTGCGGGTATCGCCGCGGTGTACGGCGCCATCCTGCAGGAGGGCGCCGCATCCGGGAAGGGCTGGAGCGCACGGGCGCCTCCCCTGGTCGACGAAGCGTTGCCAGCGTAGGCGTCCGGTACGCGGGGGCACTTCGCTCGTGTGAGGGATCCGGGATCCCCCGGGCGAACGAGCAAGCGCCCCCCGGATTTCGATCTTCTTTATGTCGTCCCTTCTTGGATGGGCGTCGACGACGCCGAAGGGAGCGGGATGACATCCGAAGGGATCGGACGGCGTGACGCCCTGCGGGCCTCGCTGGCGGGCGCGGCCGGCGCTGCGGCGGGGGCCGAGGCGGTCGAGGGCGCGCGGAGCGCGGCGGCGGCCGAGAGGACGGCGCGG
>NZ_BAAAZG010000051.1:130444-189601 GCF_039536785.1 Actinomadura miaoliensis | reverse complement strand
GCCGCCCGCGCCGCCCCCGCGGGCTTGGCGGTCTTGGCGGGCTTGGCGGTCCTGGACGGCTGTGCCGGCTTGGCGCCGGTCTTGGACGCCTTGGGCACCTTGGACGTCTTGGACGCCTTGGCGGCACGGGAGGGCGCGGCCGGGCGAGGACGCGCCTTGCCCGCCGCAGGCCCCGCGGACGCGCCGGACGGCCGGCCCTGCCTGCGGGCCCGGCCGGACGTGGCGGGCTCGGTGGTCGCGTCGTCGGCGGGCTTCTTCGACGTTCTCCCCTTTCGCGCGGCCGGCGTGCCGTTCCCGGCGGCCGGCGTGCCGGCGTCGCGGTCGGCGGCGCGGCCCCGGCGCCCCCTGCCCGGCGGTTTGGCGGCCCCCGGCGGGCGCGTGGTCGTGGTCATCTCGCCTCCCTGCGGCTGCCCGGGGGATCCCCCGCCCCCGGTGATTCACGCACCCGCTCGGCGGCGCGCAGCCGGACCGAGGCGGCACGCGGGTTGGTCGTGGTCTCCTCGTCGGACGGCAGTTCGGCCCCGCGCGTCAGCAGCCGGAACCGCGGCCGGTGCTCGGGCAGCGGGACGGGCAGGCCGGGCGGGGTGGTGTCGGCCGACTGCTCGGCCAGGATCCGCTTGGTGATGCGGTCCTCCAGCGAGTGGTAGCTGAGCACGACGACGCGGCCGCCGACGCGCAGCGCGTCCAGCGCGGCCGGCAGCGCCCGCCGCCAGGTGTCCAGCTCGCCGTTCACCTCGATGCGCAGGGCCTGGAAGGTGCGCTTGGCCGGGTTGCCCCCGGTGCGCCGCGTCGCCGCCGGGATCGCCGAGCGCACCAGGTCGGCCAGGTGCTTGGTGGACTCCAGCGGGGCGCGCTGACGCTCGCGCACGATCGCGGCCGCGATGCGCTGGGCGAACCGCTCCTCCCCGTACTCGCGCAGGATGCGGGCCAGTTCGGCGGGCGGGTAGCCGTTGACGACCTCGGCCGCGGTCAGGCTCTGGGTGCGGTCCATCCGCATGTCCAGGGGGGCGTCGTAGGAGTAGGCGAAGCCGCGTTCGGCCTCGTCGAGCTGCGGGGAGGACACCCCCAGGTCGAACAGCACCGCGTCGACCGCGGGCACGCCCAGCCGGCGCAGCACCTCGGGCACGGCGTCGTAGACGGCGTGCTCCAGGGCGATGACGCGGTCGCCGAAGGGGGCCAGCCGCCGCGCGGAGCGCTCCAGCGCGGTGGTGTCGCGGTCGATTCCGATCAGGTGCAGCCCGGGATGGGCGCGCAGCATGGCCTCGGCGTGACCGCCCAGGCCCAGGGTCGCGTCGACGTAGACGGGCGCGCCGACCGGTTCCCCACCGGCGCCGCCCTCGACGGCCGGGCCGGTGACCTGGACGGCGGGCCCGAGCAGTTCCAGCACGCGATCGAGCATGACCGGTACGTGACCGGCCATGGTCGCGTTGTCGCCCGCGTCCATGCTCACCCCCTTGCGCCACCTCGCTCGCGGACTACGTGGCTTTCGTCGGTCGCACCTCTCCCGGCGCCCCCGCCCAGGAGTTCCGGCGATCGTCTCCCCAAGGAAAACCCCGGCAAACCGGCCATAGGCCAGAGAGCGGGAACTCGCCCCCCGAAAGGGGCCCTGCCGTCCCCGCGACCTGCCCAAAAGCCGCTGGACAAGGACCGCACCCCGTAATTCCGAAGGGCTGCTCCCTGCGGAACATCCGGCCCCTGACCGAAGCCCGATGACCAGGGCCCGCACCCCTGCGGTCGCGCGGACCCCGCGAGCCTGGCCGAAGACCGGCCAGCGCGAATTCCGCGCCCCGAGAGTTCCAAGCAGTCGTCCCCCTTGCGAAACACCGCGGGTTCCGCGAAACCGGCCGATAGGCCGGTGAGCAGACCCCGCACCCCAGCGGTGCGCGGTCCCGCGAGCCGGGCCGAAGGCCTGGCGAGCGCGGACCGCGCCTCGGGGGGTTCCGGGGGTCGCCCCCCCGGGAGACACTGCGGGCCCCCGCGAAACTGGCCGAAGGCCAGTGAGTAGGGGTGCCCGCCCCGGGGGTTCCGGGGGTCGCCCCCGGAAGACGCCCGCGGGCCCCCCGCGAAACTGGCCGAAGGCCAGTGAGTAGGGGTGCCCGCCTCGGCCTCGCCCGGCCAGGTCCCCATCCGCTGCCCTGGAGGAAGAACCGCGGTGTCGCGGGGGGTCGCCCTCTGGCACCGGGGAAGCTGCGCCAGATGGCACCGGAGAGCGGCTGGAGACCTGGCCGAACGCGGGCCGACCGCCGTTTCGGGGTTCCAGGGGTGGTCCCTGGAGAACACTGCGGACCCCGGCTGAACCGGCTGGGAGCCGGTGCGCACGGACCCGTGCCCGGTCGGCGGACCGACGTGTGGAACGTCACAGGATCCCGGGCAACACCTCCTCCGAGATCTCGGCGAACGCCTGCTCCTCCTTCTCGAGGTAGCTCTCCCACGCGCGCGTGTCCCAGATCTCCAGGCGCGTGTTGGCCCCGATCACGGTGCAGTCGCGTGTGAGCCCCGCGTAAGCGCGCAGTGGCGGCGGGATGGTGATGCGTCCCTGCTTGTCGGGGACCTCGTCGGAAGCGCTGGCGAAGAAGACCCGGCTGTAGGCCCGCACGGACCTCTCGGTGACCGGTGTCGCACGCAGAGCCTCGGTGATGCGCTGGAACTCCGCCATGGGGAAGACGTAGAGGCAGCGTTCCTGGCCCTTCGTGATCACCAATCCCCCCGACAGCTCCTCGCGGTACTTCGCCGGCAGGAACAGTCGTCCCTTGTCGTCGAGGCGCGGCGTGTGGGTGCCGAGGAACATCGGGCCCCCACCTCCCCGCGCCGTGCGGGGCGCTGACACCCCCCACGGCGCCCCACTCTACTCCACTCTTCCCCACCGTCAACTAGTTGAACACGCTTCTCGGGCCAGAATCGCGAGCAAATGCGCAGGTCACAGGGGTGGAGCGGAGTGGGGGGCGGCGCGGGGCGCCGCCGCGCCGGGCGGCGGGGCGGAGCGACCCGACGGGCCGGCGCGGCATTGGGAGGGCTCCGGCGCGGCGCCGGGAAGGCACCGTCGCGGGCGTCTTTATGTCGTCTTGTCAAGTGCCCGGCGATGCTGTGTGGGGAGAAGTGGAGGGGGCGGCTCGTGTCGATGTGACTCCGTAGCGTGACGTCGCCGCCGCGCGTGCGCAACCTCACGCGGCGGCCGCGATGGGAGCGGGCAACCCGTTCCACACGAACATCGCGACGCGAGGCCCGAGGACGTACTGTCAGGGGTTGGGCAAGTCAATAGAACGTCGCACCGGCCGCGCACAGCCTGGCGTCCGTACCACTCGGCGGAGCCCGGGCGGACACCGCGAGGCCGGACGGCTGAGGAGGGTTGTTGGTGGCAGTAGGCACTCACGGCGAGTCGTATATGCAAGCCCCTACCGGCTCCGGAGAACCGGCCTCAGCCGACCGCCCGAGCCCTTCCCGGTCGTCCTCGCCTTCCGACGGTGACGGGAGCGGACCGGGCCTGGACGGGCTGGCGCAGGTCGCCAACAAGATCCGCGACGCCGTCGAGTCGGTTATCGAGGGCAAACCCGGCGTGGTGCGGCTGGCGCTGACCGTGCTGCTGGCCGAGGGGCACCTGCTGATCGAGGACGTGCCCGGCGTCGGCAAGACGATGCTGGCCAAGGCGCTGGCCCGGTCGGTGGACTGCTCGGTGCGCCGGGTGCAGTTCACCCCCGACCTGCTGCCCAGCGACATCACCGGGGTGAGCGCCTACAACCAGGAGCTGCGCGAGTTCGAGTTCAAGCCGGGCCCGGTGTTCGCCAACATCGTGGTCGGCGACGAGATCAACCGGGCGTCCCCCAAGACCCAGTCGGCCCTGCTGGAGTGCATGGAGGAACGCCAGGTCACGGTGGACGGCGTCACCTACCCCCTGGACCGCCCGTTCATGGTGATCTCCACGCAGAACCCGGTGGAGATGGAGGGCACCTACCCGCTGCCCGAGGCGCAGCGCGACCGGTTCACCGCCCGCATCTCGATGGGCTACCCCGACCCGGCCGCCGAGCTGGACATGCTGGACGCGCACGGGCAGTCGTCCCCGCTGGACCGGCTCACCCCCGTCGCCGACGCCGCCGACGTGCGCGCCCTGATCGATGTCGTCCGGCGCCAGCACGTGTCGCCGGGCGTGCGGCAGTACGCGATCGACCTGGTGACCGCCACCCGCAACCATCCCGACCTGCGGCTGGGCGCCTCGCCGCGCGCCACCCTGCACCTGGTGCGGGCGGCCCGCGCGTACGCGGCGCTGGACGACCGCGACTACGTGCTGCCCGACGACATCCAGGACCTGGCGGTGCCCGTGCTGGCGCACCGGCTGCTGCCCACCGCCGAGGCGCAGGTGGAGCGGCGCCGTCCCGAGCACGTGGTGACCGAGCTGGTGAACCGGCTGCCGGTGCCGTCCTCCGGGAAGTGACGTTGAGACGTGCGCTGTCCGGCCTGACCACCCGGGGGCGGTCCTTCGTGGCCGCCGGGGCCACCGCGATCGTGTGCGCGTTCGTGCTCGGCGAGCGCGACCTGCTGCGGGCCGGCATGCTCGTCCTGGTCCTGCCGCTGCTGTCCACGCTGGCGGTGTCGCGCACCCGCTACCGGCTGGCGTGCGCCCGGCGGCTGGAGCCCGTGCGGCTGCCGGTGGGCCACGAGGCCCGCGTCGACCTGCGGCTGGAGAACGTGTCGCGGCTGCCGAGCGGCCTGCTGATGGTGGAGGACCAGGTCCCGCACACCCTCGGCGGCCGGGCCCGGTTCGTGCTCGACCGGCTGGAGTCGAACGGCTCGCGGGAGCTCGGCTACCGCGTCCGGTCCGACCGGCGCGGCCGGTACCGGGTCGGGCCGCTGGTGGTGCGGCTGGCCGACCCGTTCGGCATGGTGGAGATGGTGCGCTCGTTCAGCATGGCGGACACCCTCACGGTCACGCCGCTGATCGTGCCGCTGCCGCCGGGGCGGCCGGCCGGGGCGTGGGCGGGCGGCGGCGACAGCCTGGCGCACGCCGTGGCCACCGCCGGCGAGGACGACGTGACCCCCCGCGAGTACCGGCACGGCGACGACCTGCGCCGGGTGCACTGGCGGTCCACCGCGCGGCGCGGTGAGCTGATGGTGCGGCGCGAGGAGCAGCAGCTGCAGAGCAGCGGCACCCTGTTCCTGGACACCCGCCGCGCCGCCCACGTGGGGGACGGCCCGCTGTCGTCGTTCGAGCAGGCCGTGTCGGTGGTCGCGTCGGTCGGCGTGCATCTGGGACAGGCCGGGATGGGCCTGCGGCTGGTCACCGACGCCGGTGAGCGGCTGCCCAGGACGACCGACGCCCAGGGCGCGGCGGAAGGACTGCTGCTGGACGTGCTGGCGACGGTCCGGCACTCCTCCGAGCGGTCGCTGACCCGCGGCATGGCCGCGCTGCGCGGGCCGAACGGCGAGGGCGACGGGCTGGTCGTCGCGGCGTTCGGGGCGCTGACGGCCGAGGAGGCGCGGACGGTGGCGGCGGCGCGGCGCGGCACCGGCACGTTCGTCGCCGTCCTGGTCGACGGCGACGAGGACGTCGACACGGGCACCGATCCGGCGGCGACGGCGCGGCTGCTGGGCTCGGCGGGCTGGCGGGTGGTGCGCCTGCGGACCGCCGCGGAACTGGCCGGCGCGTGGTCGGCGGCCGCCGAGGCCTCCGAGGACCCGGCGCGGACATTTCGCATGACGGACGGCGCATGAGACTTCGCATGACGATCATGGCGGCGCTGGCCGCCCTGGCGGGTTCGGTGGCCCTGTACCCGCTGTTCTCCGGCCGCGGCTGGTTCGGGTCCGGGCTGGGCGCGGTCGCGGTGGTCGCCGTGGCCGGGCTGCTGACGCGGCACTTCCGCTGGCCCGCGGTGTTCGGCGCGGTCGGCGGGCTGGCCGCGCTGCACCTGTACCTGACCGCGCGGTTCACCGCGTCCGAGGCGTTCCTCGGCGTGGTGCCGACCCCCGAGTCGTTGCGGCGGCTCGGCGACCTGATGCGGGAGGGGTGGGACGCGGCCAACCAGTACGCCGCGCCCGTGCCGCCGGTGCCGGGCATCATGCTGCTGGCCGTCGCCGGGATCGGCCTGGTCGCGGTGCTGGTGGACCTGCTGGCGGTGCGGCTGCGCCGTGCCGCGCCCGCCGGGCTGCCGCTGCTGGCGATGTACAGCGTGCCCGCCGCCGTGCGGGAGGACAGCGTCAGCTGGGTCGCGTTCGGCGTCGGCGCGCTGGGCTACCTGGCGCTGCTGGCCGCCGACAACCACGAGCAGGTCGGCGGGTGGGGCCACGTGGTGTTCAGGTCCCCGAACGCCCCGGCGCGTCCCGACACCGGCGCGATGGCGGCCGCGGGGCGCCGCATCGGCGTGGCCGCCGTGGCCGTGGCCGTGCTGGTCCCGGCGGTGACGCCCGGCATCCACTCGCGCGGGATGTTCGGCATGGGCAGCGGCGGCGGGCGCGGCGGCACGCAGACCGTCACCACCCCCGATCCGCTGGTCAGCCTCAAGCGGGAGCTGACCCGCCCGGACGACCTGCTGGTGCTGCGCTACCGCAGCGACGACTCCGACCGCCCCGACTACCTGCGGCTGTACTCGCTGGACCGGTTCGACGGCGACCGCTGGACCTACTCCTCGCTGCAGAGCACGGCCCGGGACCGGCTGTCGGACCGCCGCCTGCCCGAACCGCCCGGCCTGAGCGCGGTGCCCACCCGGCAGGTCACCACGCGGATCACGGTGCGGCGGCAGGTGCGGAACCTGTCGTTCCTGCCGGCCCCGTACGCGCCGTCCCGCGTGTCGATCGAGGGCGACTGGCGGGTGCACGTCCCGTCGCTGATGATCTACTCGCTGCGCGACTCGGCGGGGGGTCGCTCCTACACCGTCACCAGCACCCGGGCCCGGCCGACGGCGTCCCAGCTGAGGGTCGCCGGGCGCACCCCGACCGATCTCTACAACCGCTACACGTTCGTCCCGGACCGCATCCCGCGCGAGGTGCGCCGGCTGGCGCACGAGGTCACCGCCGGGGCGGCCACCGCCTACGACCAGGCGGTGATGCTGCAGCGCTGGTTCACCCAGAACGGCGGGTTCCAGTACGACCTGACGGCCCAGCCCCCGCAGCGCGGCAGCGACCTGGTCGACTTCCTGATCAACAACAAGAGGGGGTACTGCGAGCAGTTCGCCGCCTCGATGGCCCTGCTGGCGCGGGTCCTGGGCATCCCCGCCCGGGTCGCGATGGGCTACACCCCCGGCACGCAGGTCACCCCGGGGGTGTGGGAGGTGCGCACCCGCGACGCGCACGCCTGGCCCGAGCTGTACTTCGAGGGCGCGGGCTGGGTGCGGTTCGAGCCCACGCCCAGCGGCGCCGCCGGGCAGGGCACCGCGGCCACCCCGGACTACTCCGAGCCCACCGTCTCCAGCAACGCCGGAAGCACGCAGGAGCAGGACACCAGCGCCCCGGAGACCAGCCCGGAGACCTCGGACTCGGCGTCGCCGTCGGCGACCGCGCGGCGTCAGGACGACCTCGGCGCGGACGCCGGCACCGACGGCGGGCAGTCCGGCGGCGATGGCGCGCCCATCGGCTGGATCGTCGGGGTGCTGCTGGCGCTGCTGCTCCTGGCCGCCCCCATGGCGGCGCGGCACGTGACCCGCCGTGTGCGGTGGGCGAGCGTGGCGCCGCGCTCCGGCGGCGCCGGCGGCGCCTCGCCCGACCCGGGGGAGGCCGCGCACACCGCGTGGCGCGAGATGCGCGCCGACGCCCTGGACCACGGTCTGGAGTGGCGTCCCAGCGACACGCCCCGCGCGGCCGCCCGGCGCCTGGGCGAGCTGCTGGAGCTGGACGCTCCCGCGACGCAGGCGCTGGGACGCATCGCGCACGCCGAGGAGCTGGCCCGCTACGCCCCGTCCCGTCCCCAGACGCCACCCGAGACGCTGCGGGCGGACGTCCGGACCGTCCGGGAGGCGATCGCGGCGTCCGTGGGGCGCCGTGCCCGCCTGCGCGCCCGCCTGCTGCCGGCGTCCACCATGGGGTCCGTCAGGTCCGTGACCCGTGCGGCCGGAGGCCGCCTGGCCGACGCGGTGTCCCGGGCGGAGGCCCTGACCCGGCGGCTGCTCCCCCGCCGCCCCCGCTGACGCTTTCCGGCGGGCGTCCCGCCGGAAACAGCAACGCCCCACCCGCGAGGGTGGGGCGTTTGTGTGCGCGTGTGCGGACGGCGGGTCCGCGGACAGCGCGGAGACGTTGAGGCGTCGGGGGCGCGGAAGGCGCCGCCATGGCCGCGTGGGGGCGCGCTGGAGGGCCGCGTGAAGATCAGGATGCGGCGGGGGGAAGGTACGGGGGCCGGGGGCGGCCCCCGGGGGTCACTCGCCTTCGGTGCGGCGGCGCCAGCGCTCCTCCATGCGCTCCATGAAGGTCGCCTTGGCCTTGGCCTGGCGCCTGGGCTGCTGCTGTTGCTGTGCCTCGGTGCCGATGCCCGTCATGCGCTTCCAGCTGGACAGGGCCCAGACGCAGCAGACGACCATCAGCAGGAAGCCGGTCACACTGATCGCGATGGTGACCGAGCCCTTGTTGATCACGAGCCCCGCCATCAGCGCGCAGACGCCCACCACGAAACCGAGGGCGGCCTTGACGATGCGGCGCTTGTAATGAACCTGCGGGTTGGTCGAGCGGACCGCGTGAGCGAACTTCGGATCCTCGGCGTACAACGCCTGCTCGATTTGGTCGAGCATGCGCTGCTCGTGCTCAGAGAGCGGCACGGCGCCTCCCAACGACAGCCCCGCGACGGGGTATCCGATGCAGGACGGGAACCTCAACGGTGATATGCCCAGAATACGAGGCGCGCCGGGCGGACGAAAGCGAACGGCCGACCGCGTAGCGGATGCCGGTCATCTCGATGTCACCTCGTGTCCCCCTCGTCTCGCCCTCCGGTGGCATCGGCGCGCCGCACCAGGGCCGCCGGGCGCACGGCGCCGCTGCCGAAACGCCTGCTCACCTGGTCCACCGCGCGTTCGGCCTCGCGCCAGCCGGTCTCCGGTTCGTCCAGGGTCGGCTGGCGGACGGCCTGGTCGGCCGGGACCAGGTTCTCCACCCGGACCCCCACCAGACGCAGGCGTACCCGGTCGAGTCCGGACGCCTCGTACAACTCGCACGCTGTGACATAGATCATACGGGCGACGTCGGTGGGTTCACGGAGCGTGCGCGACCGGGTGAGCGTGGTGAAGTCGGACCGGCGCAACTTGACGCTGACCGTGCGGCCCACGTGCCCGGCGGCGCGCAGCCGGGCGCCGACCTTCTCCGACAGCCGCAGCAGCTCCCGCCGGATCGTCTCGGGGTCGTCGACGTCGGTGTCGAAGGTCTCCTCGGCCCCGATGCTCTTGTCGGGGCTGCGCGGCACGACGGGCCGGGGGTCGCGGCCCCAGGCCAGCTCGTGCAGATGGGCGCCGAGGGCGTTGCCCAGCTCGCGCTGGAGCGTGGCCGGCGGCACCTGGGCGAGCTGCCCCACGGTGCGCAGGCCGAGGCGGAGCAGGGCCTCCTCGGTGCGGTCGCCGACGCCCCACAGGGCGGCCACGGGCAGCGGGTGCAGGAACTCCTGGACGCCGTCGGCGGGCACGACCAGCATTCCGTCCGGTTTGCACTGCGTGGAGGCCAGCTTGGCGACGAACTTGGTACTGGCCACCCCGACCGAGCAGGTCAGGCCCTGCTGTTCGGCGACCTGCGCGCGGATCATCTGGGCGATCTCGGCGGGGCGGCCGAGGCGGCGGCGGGCCCCGGCGACGTCCAGGAACGCCTCGTCCAGGGCCAGCGGCTCGACCAGCGGGGTCACCGACCGGAAGATCTCCATGACGGCGGCCGACACCCGGGCGTACCGGTCGTGCCGGGGCGGCAGCACCACCGCGCGCGGGCACAGCCGCCGGGCCCGGCTCATCGGCATGGCCGAGTGCACGCCGTACGCGCGGGCCTCGTAGGACGCCGAGGACACCACCCCGCGCGTGCCGGTGCCGCCCACGATCACGGGACGGCCGCGCAGCTCGGGCCGTTCCAGCAGCTCCACGCCGACGAAGAAGGCGTCCATGTCGACGTGCAGGATGGCGCAGCCGGTGTCGTCGGCGGGCGGGCCGGGCGGCGGTCCGGGCCGGTGCAGCTGCTGCTTACGGCTCACGGCCGCCCTCAGGCGTCCTTGTGGGCCAGCAGGTGCAGCTGCGTGGCCAGCTCCCGCAGCACCGGGTGGACGGCCGCGACCTGCTCCAGGGCGATCAGCGCGGCGGCCGCGTCCTGTTCGCCGTCGAGCATCGCGTCCGGCACCAGGTCGGCGAAGATCCGCACGCCGTGCAGCTCGCCGACCCGCAGCCCGGCCTTGTCCACCAGGTCCGACAGCGTCTGCCGGGTGAAGCGGCGGGGGGTGCGGTCGCGCTCGCCCCACCGGCCGTCCGGGTCGGTCAGGGCGCGCCGGGCGTCGTCGAAGTGCCCGTGCACGGCCCGGTGCAGCGCCGCGCCGATCTGCCCGGCCACCAGCACGCTGACCGAGCCGCCGGGGCGCACGGCGGCGGTCAGCGCCGCCATGGCCGCCTCGGGGTCGTCGACGTACTCCAGCACGTTGTGGCACAGCACCAGGTCGGCGGTGCCGGTGCCGAGCAGGTCGGGCAGGTCGACCGCGTCGCCCTGCACCGCCCGCACGGTGACGCCGGACTCGGCGGCGCGCCGCTCCAGCGCGGCCAGCGCGTCGGGGCTGGAGTCGACGACGGTGACCCGGTGGCCCAGCTCGGCCATCGGCACCGCGAACCCGCCGGTGCCGCCGCCGACGTCCACCACGTCGCTCGGCCCGGACTCGGGTTTGATGCGGTCGAGGACGGCGCGCAGCGCGTCCCACAGCACGGCGGTGCGCGGCCCGCTCCCCCGCGCGCGTTTCGGCTGCCGCCCGTCCATCATGGTTCCACCCTAGTGGCCGGGCCTACAGCGCGAGCGACGGCTTGAGCCGCTGCAGCCGCGACAGCAGCCCGTTGACGAAGCGCGGGGACTCCTCGGTGGACAGCTCGGTGGCCAGCGCGACCGCCTCGCTGACCGCCACGCCGTCGGGCACGTCGTCCACCCACAGCAGCTCGAACGCGCCCATCCGCAGGATGTTGCGGTCGACGGCGGGCATGCGGTCCAGCGTCCAGCCGGTGGCGTAGGTGGACAGCAGCTCGTCGATGCGCTCGCGGTGCTCCTGCACGCCCTCGATCAGCCGGACCGCGTGCCCGTACTCGGCCAGCTCGTCCTGGTTGGGCCGCCCGCGCGCGCCCAGCACGTCGGTCGGCCGCTCCTCACGCAGCTCGGCGGCGAACAGGATGTCCAGCGCCAGCTTGCGCGCCTTCGTCCTAGCGCTCATTGCCTCGCTCCGCTCGGCGGCTCGCAGCCGTCTTCACACGACGGCTTCCCTCGTCGCTCCGGTCGCAAGCTCCCTGCGCTCCTCAGTCCAGCCGTCGTGCGTCTGCTCGCGGCCGCCATCAGCCGCGGCCGAGGTACTCGCCCGAGCGGGTGTCGACCTTGACCTTCTCGCCGGTGGTGATGAACAGCGGGACCTGGATCTGCGCGCCGGTCTCCAGCGTCGCGGGCTTGGTGCCGCCGGTGGAGCGGTCGCCCTGCAGGCCCGGCTCGGTCTCGGTGATCTCCAGCACCACGGCCGCGGGCAGCTCGACGTACAGCGGGTCCTCGCCGTGGAAGGCGATGGTGGCCATCTGCTCGGGGAGCAGGTAGTCGGCGGCCTGGCCGACGACCGCCGCGGGGATGTGCGGCTGGTCGTAGGTCTGGGTGTCCATGAAGACGAAGTCCTCGCCCTCGCGGTAGAGGTACTGCATCTCCCGCTTGTCGACGCTGGCCACCTCGACCTTGGTGCCGGCGTTGAAGGTCTTGTCGACCACCTTGCCCGACAGCACGTGCTTGATCTTGGTGCGCACGAACGCGCCGCCCTTGCCGGGCTTGACGTGCTGGAACTCCAGGACCGTCCACAGCTCGCCGTCCAGCCTCAGCGTCATGCCGTTCTTGAGGTCGTTCGTCGTCGCCACAGCGTCCTCTCCTGCCCCCTGACGGGGCCGTCCCCGCCTCGGTTCGTGGTCGTGTCTCAAAGGGTGGGGGGAGATTCCCCGCACCCCCCGGTTGTCAAGGTCGGACTCGCACGCCCCGTGGGGTCACAGGACGAGCAGGTCCTTGGTGGTCGTGGTGAGAAGCTCCGGACCGCCCGTGCGGGCCACCAGGGTGTCCTCGATGCGGACCCCGCCGCGCCCGGCGAGATAGACCCCCGGCTCGGCGGTGATCGGAACCCGGTCCACCAGCTTACCGGTCCTGTCGTAGCCCATGAGCGGAGCCTCGTGGATCTCCAGGCCGACGCCGTGTCCGAGGCCGTGGGTGAAGTCGTCGCCGTGCCCGGCGGCCTTGATGATGTCGCGGGCGGCGGCGTCCACGGCCATGGTCTCGGCGCCGGGGCGGGCGGCGTCCACCGCGGCCTGCTGGGCGCGGCGCACCAGGTCGTACAGGTCGCGCTGCCAGCCGGCGACGGCGCCGATCGCGACGGTGCGGGTCATGTCGGCGTGGTAGCCGCCGTACAGGGCGCCGAAGTCCATGGTGACCAGGTCGCCGCGGGCCAGCGGCCGGTCGCCGGGCCGGTGGTGCGGGATCGCGCCGTTGGGCCCGGAGGCCACGATCGAGTCGAACGCGGGCCGTTCGGCGCCCAGGTCGACCATGCGCCGCTCCAGCGCGATGGCGATCTCCCGTTCGGTCACGCCGGGGCGGAGCAGGGGCAGGACGGCGTCGAACGCCCGGTCGGTGATCGCGCACGCCTCGGCCAGCAGCGCAAGTTCGGCGTCGTCCTTGACCGTGCGCAGCTCCTCGACGGGGCGTCCCGCGGGCCGCAGCTCCAGCCCCTCGGCGGCCTTGCCGGTGAGCTCGGTGTGCCGCTCGACGGTGACCGCGTGGGGCTCGAAGCCGAGCCGCCGCACCCCGGCCCCACCCGCCCGCTCCAGCAACGTCTCGGCGGTGTGCCGGTCGATGACGGCCTCCAGCTCGGGGCACACGCGGGCGGCGGTGCCGGCGTAGCGTCCGTCCGTGGCCAGCAGCGGGGGCCCGTCGGCGGGCACGAGCAGCGCGGCGTTCGAGCTGTCCAGACCGGTCAGGTACCGCACGTTGACGAGCCGGGTGACCAACAGGGCGTCCAGGTCGTGGGCGGCCGTCCACGCGGCCAGCCGCTCGCGCCGTGCGCGGCGGATTTCCTCCATGGCCAGGACTGTAGTCCACCGCCGACAAAGCCCGACAGGGCGGACATTCCGCCTGACCTGGTGGACCGGTCCCGGCGCGCGACGCCCCGCGGCGCGAGCGCCGCGGGTGCAGCGGGCGTCGGTCCGGCGCCGCCGTTCCGGTGGCGGCTAGTCCAGGTCGGCGGCCATCTCCTTGATCTTCTCGACGAGCGCGAGGCGGCCCTTGTGGTCGCCCGCGATCGGCGTGACGTTCAGCGTGGTGACGCCGGACTCCTTCATCGCCGCGAGCCGCTCGCGCACGTGGCCCTCGGACCCGATCAGCGACATCTTCTGCAGTAGCTCGTAGGGCACCTTGGCCGCGGCCTCGTCCTTCTTGCCGTCCAGGTAGAGGTCCTGGATCTCCTCGGCCTCCTTCTCCCAGCCGTAGCGGCGGCACAGGTCGTTGTAGAAGTTCTTGCCCTTGGCGCCCATGCCGCCGATGTAGAGGGCGGCCATGGGACGGCCGAACTCCAGGTAGCCGTCCACGTCGTCGCCGATGGCCAGCGGCGCCTGCCCGACGACGTCCAGATCGCCGAGCGCCGGGTCGCGCCGGGCCCGGCCCGCCGCCAGCGAAGGCCCCCACACCTCGGCGGCCTTCTCGGGGACGTAGAAGATCGGCTCCCAGCCGTTGGCGATCTCGGCGGTGAGCTCGACGTTCTTGGGCCCGATCGCGGCGACCAGCACCGGGATGTCGGCCCGCACCGGACGGTTGATGATCTTCAGGGGCTTGCCGAGGCCCGTGCCCTGCCCCTCCGGCAGCGGCATGGCGTAGTGCCTGCCGCTGTGTTCGAGCCGCTCGCGCCGCCACACCTTGCGGCAGATCTCGATGACCTCGCGGGTGCGGCCGAGCGGGGCGGTGTACGGCACGCCGTGGAAGCCCTCGATCACCTGCGGGCCGGACGCGCCGATGCCCAGGGTGAAGCGCCCCTCCGACACGTAGTCCAGGCCCGCGGCGGTCATCGCCAGCAGCGTGGGCGTGCGCGAGTAGATCGGCAGGATCCCGGAGGCGATCTGCAGCCGTTCGGTCCTGGCGGCGATGTAGCCGAGCTGGCTCACCGCGTCGAAGCTGTAGGCCTCGGCGACGAACACGATGTCGAGCCCGGCCTTCTCGAAGTCGGCCAGCTCCTCCACGGTCTCCTTGAAGCCGCCCGCGTAGTTGAGCGCCATCCCGATGCGCATCGGCATCCCCTCCACGAACCGAACTGGATTCTGTCGACGGTAACGCACGCGGCCGGGCCGTCCGCGGCCGAGCCGCCCCTAGCCCAGGGCGGGGCCGCGCAGAGCCTCGATGACCTGGGCGTACATCCCGGTGCGGATGCCGCGCACCACCGCGCCGTTCTTGCCCGCCAGCGAGGCGGCCAGCTCGACGGCGGCGGGCAGCACGTCGGCCTCGGCGGCGGTGCGGTGCACGATCCCGGCCCGCTCGGCCTGCTCGGCGGTGTAGCGCCGGCCGGTGAGCATCGCCTCGTGGGCGGTGCCCGGGGACAGCCGCGCCTGGATCACCGCGCGCATGCCCGGCGAGAACGTCATGCCCAGGTCGACCTCGGGCAGGCAGAAGTAGCCGCGGTCGGTGCGCATGACGGTGAGGTCGTGGCACAGCGTCAGCATCGCGCCCGCGGCGAACGCGTGCCCGTTGACGGCCGCCACCGTCGGCATCGGCAGCTCCAGCAGCCGCGCGTACATCTCGTGGACGCGGCCCAGGTACTCCTCCAGCCGGTCGGGGTTGGCGCCGAGCCAGTCCAGGTCGAGGCCGTTGGAGTAGAACTTGCCGGTGCCGACGGTCACCAGCGCGGCACCGGGGCCGTCGTGCTTCTCCAGGGACGCCAGGACCTGGTCCATGCCGTCCAGGAACCGCGGGCCGAACCGGTTCTCCCCCGCGTCGAACCGCAGGACGTGGACCTGCCCGTCACGACTCAGATCGATCACCGGGATCTCCTCCACCGTACCTAGGTATGACGTCCGGCATACATCACTAACCGTCCCTATGACATGCGTCATGGTCAACCCGCGAAGCTTATGATGAATGTCATAATCGGTGCCATGGGCAGGGACAGCCGGGAACGCATGGTGCGCAGCGCGGCCTACCTCTTCCGCGAGCGCGGCTACAGCGGCACGGGGTTCCGCGAGGTCATCAGGCACAGCGGCGCGCCGCGCGGGTCGATCTACCACCACTTCCCCGGCGGCAAGGCGCAGCTGGCCGAGGAGGCGGTCCGCTACGCCGGGGAGTTCCTCAACTCGGGCATCCAGGCGGCCGTCGAAGGCGGCGACCCGGCCTCGGCCGTGGACGCGTTCGTCGCGTGGTGGCGGCGCGTCCTGGTCAAGAGCGACTTCCGGGCGGGCTGCCCCGTCGTGGCGGTCACCGTGGAGTCGCACGAGGACGCCCCGCAGCTGGCCGCGGCCGCCGCCGCCGTGTTCGACCGCTGGCAGGACACCCTGGCCACGGGCCTGGCCAACGCCGGCGTGCCCGACGAGCGCGCCGGCCGCCTCGCCCGCCTCATCGTGGCCGCCGTGGAGGGCGCCACGATCATGTGCCGCGCCCAGCGCGACCTGAGCCCCCTCGACGACGTGATCGCCGAACTGAAGGAGCTCGCCCACACCGCCTCCGCCACCGCCTGAGCGGCGCGGACGGCGGCGCGCGTGACGCGCGTCAGGACTTCGCCGCGTCCTGGGCGATCAGCTCGGCCACGGCCTGCAGCGCCAGCACGTACGACAGCATCCCGAACCCGGCGATCGTGCCCGTCGCCACGCCCGCCACCACCGAGGTGTGCCGGAACTCCTCGCGGGCCGCGGGGTTGGAGATGTGCACCTCGACGAGCGGCGCGGTGCGCTGCGCCAGCGCGTCGCGCAGCCCGTAGGAGTAGTGCGTGAACGCCGCCGGGTTGATCACCACCGGCAGCCGCTCGTCGGCCGCCTCGTGCACCCAGCGGATCATCTCCGCCTCGTCGTCGGTCTGCCGCACCTCGACGTGCAGGTCCAGGCGCCGCCCCGTCTCCCGGCACAGCGCCACCAGGTCGTCGAACGTGGACGCCCCGTACACGTCCGGCTCCCGCGTCCCCAGCCGCCGCAGGTTCGGCCCGTTCAGCACCAGCACCCGGCTGCTCATCGGCTGACCTCCCGGTAGGCGGCGGTGAGGAGGTCCTCGGCGGGGGCCTCCAGGCGGCCGGGCTCGGCCAGGCCGTCCAGGACGACGAAGCGCAGCGTGGCGCCGCGGGCCTTCTTGTCGATCGACATGGCGGCGCGCAACCGCGGCCAGGCGTCGGCGCGGTAGGCGGTGGGCAGGCCGACCGAGGCCAGCACCGAGCGGTGCCGCGCCACCAGGTCGGCGGGCAGGCGGCCCGCCAGGCGGGCCAGTTCGGCGGCGTACACCATGCCGATCGCCACGGCGTGCCCGTGCCGGAAGCGGTACTCCTCGACCTTCTCGATGGCGTGGCCGAGGGTGTGGCCGTAGTTGAGGATCTCCCGCAGGCCGCTCTCCTTCAGGTCCGCCGACACCACGGCCGCCTTGACGCGGACGGAGCGTTCGACCAGCTCGCGGGTGTGCGGGCCGTCCGGGGAGGCGGCGCCCTCCGGGTCGTCCTCCACCAGGTCCAGGATCTTGGGATCGGCGATGAACCCCGCCTTGATCACCTCGGCCAGGCCGCTGACGTAGTCCTGGCGCGGCACGGTGACGAGGGTGGCCAGGTCGCACAGCACGCCCGCCGGGGGGTGGAAGGCGCCGACCAGGTTCTTGCCCTCGGGGATGTTGATGCCGGTCTTGCCGCCGACCGCGGCGTCCACCATGCCCAGCAGCGTGGTGGGCAGCAGCACGACGCGCACCCCGCGCAGCCACGACGCGGCGGCGAACCCGGCCAGGTCGGTGGTGGCGCCGCCGCCCACGCCGACGACGGCGTCCGAGCGGGTCATGCCGAGCTGGGCGAACCGCGACCACAGCCCGGCCAGCACGCCGACCTCCTTGGCCGCCTCGCCGTCCGGGACGGGCAGGGCGTGCACGATCAGGCCCGCCTGCTCCAGCGCCCCGCAGACGGGACGGGCGATCTCCGGCAGCCCCTCGGCGTGCACGACCGCGACGGTGCGCACCCCCTCGCCGAGCAGGGCGGGCAGCTCGCCGAGCACGCCGGTGCCGATGACGACGTCGTAGTCCTGCCCGACGGGCACCCGCACCGCGGTCACCGGATCTCCTTGACGATCTGTTCGACGATCTCCTCGGGGGCGCGGCCCTCGGTGTCGACGTGCAGGGTGCCGAGCCGCTCGTAGATGGGCAGCCGCTCGTTCAGCAGCCTGCGCAGCTGGCTGCGCGGGTTGAGCACCAGCAGGGGACGCGCGGTGGCCAGGCCGACCCGCTTGACCGCCTCCGACAGGCCGACCTTCAGGTACACCACGGTGTGCCCGGCCAGCAGCTCCTGCGTCTCGGCGGCCAGGACCGCGCCGCCGCCCAGCGCGACGACGCCGTCGTGCTCGGCGAGGGCGGCCCGCACGGCGGCGCGTTCCAGCTCGCGGAACCGCTCCTCGCCGTCGTCGATGAAGATCTCGCTGATCGGGCGGCCCGCGGCGGCCTCGACGTCGGAGTCGGTGTCGCGCAGCGTGACGCCGAGGCGCTCGGCCAGGGCCGCGCCGACGGTGGACTTGCCCGATCCGGGCGGGCCGATGAGCACGGCCTTGGGCTGGGTCATCGTCGGCGCTCCCTACTTGACGGCCAGGGACGACAGGTAGCCCTGCGCGTTGCGGGCGGTCTCCTCGGCCGAGTCGCCGCCGAACTTCTCCAGCGCCGCGTCGGCGAGCACCAGCGCGACCATGGCCTCGGCGACCACCCCGGCGGCGGGCACGGCGGTGACGTCGCTGCGCTGGTTGATGGCCTTGGCGGGCTCGCCGGTGCGCACGTCGATGGTGTCCAGGCGGCGCGGCACGGTGGAGATCGGCTTCATCGCGGCGCGCACCCGCAGCACCTCGCCGGTGGTCATGCCGCCCTCCACGCCCCCGGCGCGGTTGGTGCGGCGGCGCACGCCCTCGGGCGTGCCCTCGATCTCGTCGTGGGCGCGGGAGCCGGGGCGGCGCGCGGTGGTGAAGCCGTCGCCGAGCTCCACCCCCTTGATCGCCTGGATGCCCATGAGGGCGCCGGCCAGCCGCGAGTCCAGGCGGCGGTCCCAGTGCACGTGGCTGCCCAGGCCGGGCGGCAGGCCGTAGGCGAGCACCTCGACGACGCCGCCGAGGGTGTCGCCCGCCTTCTTCAGCGCGTCGATGTGCGCGACCATCGCGGCGGAGGCGCCGGCGTCGAAGCAGCGCACCGGGTCGTCGTCCACGCGCGCCAGGTCGCCGGGCGCGGGCAGCGGCGCGTCGTCGGGCACGCCGATCTCGCCGAGCGCGATGACGTGGCTGAGGATCTCCACGCCGAGCGCCTGGCGCAGGAACGCCTTGGCGACGGCGCCGAGGGCGACGCGGGCGGCGGTCTCGCGGGCGCTGGCGCGTTCGAGCACCGGACGCGCGTCGTCGAAGCCGTACTTCTGGATGCCGACCAGGTCGGCGTGCCCGGGCCGCGGCTGCGTCAGCGGCGCGTTGCGGGCCTGCGCGGCGAGCACGTCGGGGTCGACGGGGTCGGCGGACATCACCGTCTCCCACTTGGGCCACTCGGTGTTGGCCACCTCGACCGCGACGGGGCCGCCCAGCGTCACGCCGTGGCGGACGCCGCCGACGACCGTGACCTTGTCCTGCTCGAACTTCATACGGGCGCCCCGCCCGTGGCCGAGCCGGCGGCGGCGCAGTTCCTCGGCGATGTCGGCCGAGGTCACGCGCACGCCCGCCGGAAGGCCCTCCACGATCGCGGTGAGGGCCGGGCCATGGGACTCCCCCGCGGTCAACCAGCGCAGCATGCTGACGATCCTATTAACTCGCCGCTCCCCGCCGTGCCCCCGTCCACTGTCTGAGACCGGAGCTCAGGTGATCTCGCGCCAGTCCAGGACGGGGGCCACCAGGTCGCGGACGGCGGCCAGCAAGCCCAGGCGGTTGGCGCGGACGGCGGGGTCCTTCGCCATCACCATGACGTCGTCGAAGTAGGCGTCGACGGGCCCGGCCAGCGGCAGCGCCGCGTCGGTGAACTCCGGCAGGGTGGGCGTACGGCCCGCCAGGCCGGCGCGCACGCGGGTGAACGCCTCCTCCAGCCGGTGCTCGGCGGGCTCGGTGAACAGCTCGGGGTCGTACCCGGCCGCCGTGCCCTCCGGGATGATCCGCAGGACCCGCTGCAACGCCGTGACGAGCCGGTCGAAGCGTTCGGTGCGCAGCAGCCCGGCCAGGTCGGCGGCGGCGCGTTCGGCGTGGGCGGGCGATCCGGCGTGTGGCAGGACGGCCCGGACGACGCGCACCGGGTGGCCGTCGTCGAGCAGCGCCTGTTCCAGCCGCCGCGCGACGAACCGTTCGGTCTCGGCCAGGGCCTCGGCGGTCACCTCGACCGGCTGGTGCCGCGCGGCGATCTCCAGCCCGTCCCGCACGGTGACGGGCGCCAGCCGCGGCACGGCGCGCAGGATCGCGGTGAGGCCGAGCGCGGCGCGGCGCAGCCCGAACGGGTCGGAGCTGCCGGTGGGCGCGGACCCGACGGCGAACAGGCCGGCGAGCAGGTCGAGCCGGTCGGCGGCGGCCAGCAGCGCGCCCGGCACGCTCGACGGCGGCTCGTCGCCCGCCGACCGGGGCAGCTCCATCTCGTACAGGGCGCGGGCGACGGCCTCGTCCTCGCCCGCGCGCCGCGCGTACTCGCGGGCCATGGTCCCGGCCAGCGACGACAGCTCGATCACCATGGCGGAGGCGAGGTCGAACTTGGCCAGCTCCCCGGCCCGGCGCAGCGCGGCGGCCTCGCTCGCGGTGAGGTCGCCGCCGAGCAGGCCGGCGAGGTCGGCGGCGATCGCGCGGATGCGGGCGGCGCGGTCGGCCATCGACCCGAGGCGGTCGGCGAAGGTGAGCCGGTCCAGGCCGCGGCCGATCTCCTCGGGCGTGGCGCGCAGGTCGTGCCGGAAGAAGAACGCCGCGTCCTCGAACCGGGCGCGCAGCACCGCCTCGTTGCCGGCGCGGACGGCGGCGTGGTCGCAGGCGCCGTTGGCGACCGCGACGAAGTGCGGGGCGAGCGACCCGTCGCGGCGCCGCACCGGCAGGTAGCGCTGGTGCTTGCGCATGACGGTGGTGAGGATCTCCTGCGGCAGCTCCAGGTAGGCCGGGTCGAACGAGCCGAGGATCGCCACCGGCTCCTCGACCAGGTGGACGATCTCCTCGATCAGGGGCTGCTCGCCCGCCGCGTCGACGGCGCCGCCGGCCTCGCGGGCGGCCAGGGCCCGCGCGTCCTCGATGATTCGCGCGCGGCGGCGGGCCGGGTCGGGCTCGATCCCGTGGGCGCGCAGCGTCTCCGGCAGCGCGGCGGCGGACGGCACGGGCACCAGCGGCTCGCCGGCGGTGCGGTGCACGCGGGTGACGCGGCCCGCCGTCAGGCCCGCCGCCGGCACCGGCAGCTCGTGCTCGTCCAGCAGCGCGACCAGCCAGCGGATCGGGCGGGCGTAGGCCAGGCCGGGGGCGTTCCACCGCATGTTCTTGTCGGCGCGCAGCCCGCGCACCACGCGGGCGGCGAGCTCGGCGAGCACCTCGGCGGCCGGGCGTCCGGGGGCCGTGCGGGTCAGCCCCGCGTACCGGCCGCCGCCGACCGTGACCGTCCCGACCTGCTCCGGGTCGACGCCCTGGGAGCGGGCGAAGCCGAGCAGCGCCCGGGTCGGGCCGCCGGACTCGTCGTAGGCGGCGGCCATGCGCGGCCCCTTGACCACCTGCTCGGTGTCGGGTTCGCGCGGCTCCAGCCGCCGGATCACGACGACGAGGCGGCGCGGCGTGCCGTACTCGTCGACCTGAGTGTCGTCGGTGAACAGGCCCGCCTCCCGCAGGCCCTCGACGAGGGTGTCGGCGACGTACCGGACGGCGCGCGGCACCTCGCGCGGCGGCAGCTCCTCCACGCCGATCTCCAGCGCGAACGTGCCCGGCGCGGTGATCTGCGGCAGCGCGGCGGGCTCGGCGGCCGCGGCCGGGCGGGTGGCGGCGTCGCCGAGCGGATGCCCCAGCTCGGCGCGGCGTTCGGTCCACAGCTCGGCGGCCTCGCGGGCCAGGTCGCGCATGCGGGCGAAGGCGCGGGCGCGTTCGGTGGTGCCGATCGCGCCGCGCGCGTCGAGCACGTTGAAGGCGTGCGAGCACTTCAGGACGTGCAGGTGGGCGGGCACCGGCAGCCGCGCGTCCAGCATCCGCCGGGCCTCGGCCGCGTACGCCTCGAACAGCTCCCGGCCGGTGGCGATGTCGGCGTCGTCCAGGTAGTACCGGCTCATCTCGTACTCGGCCTGCCCGAACGCCTCGCCGTAGGACACCCCGGGCGCGTAGGCGATGTCCTTGAAGTGGGTGACCCCCTGGAGCGCCATCATGATCCGCTCCATGCCGTAGGTGATCTCCACCGACACCGGGTCCAGGGTCAGCCCGCCGGACTGCTGGAAGTAGGTGAACTGGGTGATCTCCAGCCCGTCCAGCCACACCTCCCAGCCGAGGCCCCAGGCGCCGAGGGCCGGGGACGCCCAGTCGTCCTCGACGAACCGCACGTCGTGGGCGCGCAGGTCGACGCCGAGGGCGGCCAGGCTGCCCAGGTACAGGTCCTGGGCGTCGCCGGGCTCCGGCTTGAGGATCACCTGGAACTGGGTGTGGGTCTGCAGCCGGTTGGGGTTGTCGCCGTAGCGGGCGTCGTCGGGGCGCACGCTCGGCTCGACGTACGCGACCCGCCACGGCTCGGGGCCGAGCACCCGCAGCGCGGTGGCCGGGTTGAGGGTGCCCGCGCCGACCTCGGTGTTCATCGGCTGGACGATCAGGCAGCCGCGCCCGGCCCAGTAGTCGGTGAGCCTGAGCAGCGCCTCCTGCATCGTCGGCACGGTGGCCACGGCTTTCTCCTCGGTGACGGTTGTACGGCGGGGTGCCTGGAACGCCGAGCGTACGTCGCGGACGACGCTCAGCGCCCGAGACCTCGCCGGATCGCCGTCTCCACCGGGGAGTAGGCCCCGTCGGGCCGTTCCAGCCGCAGCGGTTCCCTCGGGTACAGCGGCGGCTGTGCCATGAAGCGCGGCTCGGTGCCGTGGTGCGGCTGCGCGGAGTGCACGACGAACGGATGGCACAGGTAGACGTCCCCGGCGCGCCCCGTGGCCAGGGCGACCGGCCGGTGCTCGGTCGCCGGTACGGCCTTCTGCGCCGCCTCCATGAACGACAGGCCCTCCTCCCCGGCGGGCTCCAGGATCGGCGCCACGTCCAGATGCGAGCCGACGCGGATCTTGGTGGGCGCGTCCAGTTCGCCGACGTCGGAGAACAGGAACAGCATCAGCAGCGCCCGCCCCTTGGACGAGACGTTCAGCCGCGCGCCCATGAAGTCGTCCGGGTCGTCCCCCGGGAAGCTGGCCTCGACGTGCCAGCCGGCGTCGCCGGGGTCGTCCTCGCTGGGGAACCGCACCGGGACGGTGCCGAGACCGGGCCGCGGCACCCACCGGCCGGGGCCGACGAGGGCGTCGAACGCGGCGTGCAGCTTCGGCGTGTTGGCGGCCAGGCGGAACGGTTCCTGCTCGTAGTGCCACAGCCGCACCACGGGCTTGGTCCAGGTGGACGGGTCGTCGGGGTCGCAGCCGGTGTCCGGCCACATGATCGCGCGGCAGGCGTCGGCGACCTCGCGGGGGAACGCCTCCGGCACGCGCACGAAGCCGTTCTCGATGAAGGCGGTCACCTGCGCGTCGTCGAAGATCTCCGGCATGCGCCCCAGCATGCCCAAGGCGCCCGGGCCCCCGCGAACCATTTACCGGGTGCCGGGCGGTGCGTTCAGCGGCGGACGACGGTGAGCTCGACGCCGCCGACGATGCGGCCGCGCAGCATCTCGGCGAGGCGGTCGGAGACGCGGCGCACGGCGTCGCGCTCGTCGTGCCCGGGCCGCACGGCGAAGCTGATGGCCAGCTCGGCCTCGCCGCCGCGGCCGACGCGCACGCCGCTCACCGCCTCCTCGGGGCCGAACGCGGCCTCCACGGCGGCCAGCACGTCCGGGTCCTCGTGCGGCGGCGGGACGGGACGGCCCTCGGCCAGCAGGTGCAGCCGGATGCCGTCCACGGCGAACGGCACCGGGCCCGCCACGTCCAGCACCAGCGCCTGCGCGCCCTCGTCCAGCGCGGCCTGGCACGCCTGCCGGGCGTGCACCGCGACCGGGCGGGCGTCGGGCCGCCACGCCTTGAGGGTGTCGGCGCTGGTGAAGCCGAGCACGCCGCGGCGGCCGTCCGCGCCGACCAGCGTGGGCAGCGCCATGTCGCTGGACTTCTCGCGGCGCAGCTCGCCGGGGGCGACGTCCTCCTCCTCGGTGAGCACGGCGACGACCGGGATCAGCAGCCGCGCGCCGGCCAGCTCCCGCAGCACCGCGTGCTCGCCGAGACGGCCCTCGGCGTATCCGGCCAGCGCCTCGCGCAGCCGCGGGTCGGCGGAGCCGTCGTCGCCGGGGAACTGGGGTTCGGGAATGGTCAGGTCGCGCACGGCCACGAGGCTATAGCCTCCGGCGACCACCCAGTGCGGTTATCGGCTCACCGGTCGTGATCACCTCAGCCCAGGTCGGCGATGGCCGCCACGGTGCCGCCGCCGGACGGGCCCTGGTGGACGGCGGCGACCGACACGAACACCGCCGGGTCGCCGGTGACCGACGCGGCCACGCCGCCGACGCACGCCTTGATCTGCCGGTGCCAGTGCACGTCGGAGTCGTCCAGCATGATGTTGCGGCGCCCGCGCACCCGCCCGGACGGGTCGGCCTCGCACTTGATGAACACGTTGACCAGGCGGCCGTCCAGGTCGCCGGGATGGGGCCGGTCGGGCAGGTCCAGGCCGGACGAGCGGATCGCGGCCCAGATCCCGTCGGCGTCCAGCGCGTCCCGCATGACCGCGTGCCCGGCCCGGTACCGGCCGCCGATGCCGCGCACGTTGCCGACCACGACGATCTGGGCGCGGTCCAGCTCCACGCCGGACGAGCACGACGCCACCGACGAGTACAGCGTCAGGTCGCGGTGGATCTGCTCGGGCCGGGGCGGCTCGATCTCGCCGAGCGCGACCGCGATGCCGAGGGCCGTGGTCGAGTTGGAGATGTCCATCGACTTCAGCGTGTCCTCGGTGACCACGTCCCGGCCGCGCGAGCGCGCGTCGTTGATGGTGTCGAGGGTGAGCAGCGGCGTCTTGGTCTGGACGTAGTGGACGTCGGCCGGGTCGTCGATGCCGGCGGTCTTCATGGCATCGCGCACCCCGGCGGCGACCTTGTCGACCATGGCGGGGCGGCCGATGTCCTCGGGCAGGATGACCTCGCTCATCGCCACCCCGACCGACAGGCGCGGCTCGTCGGTGGCGGGCACGGTCGCCGGGTCGACGGTGGCGAACACGGTGGCGTGCGGGCTGAGCACCCCGTCGGTGCCGCCGGACCACACCAGCGGGACGTTCCGCACCTCCTCCTCGGTGCGGGTGCTGCGGGCGACCAGCACCTCGCGGAACGCCCGGTCGGCCAGCAGGCGGGTGTAGTCGTTGACGCCGCCGTTGCCCTCGGTCTTGCCCACCACGGCCAGCACCCGGTCGGCCTCCAGCACGCCGTCGTCGATCAGCCGGGCCAGCCCGGAGGCGTCGGTCACGCTCTCGATGGGGATCTTGCGGACTTCGATCGGGTCGGGCACGTCGCCGCTCCTCGCTCTCCAGTCGTGTTCTCGCCGCCTGCTCAGTGGGCGGCGGAGGGCCCGCCGCCGGCTCCGGTGCGCTCGCCGGGTTCCACGACGGTTCCGGCCTTGCCGCGGACCGCGTCGGTGATCCGGTCGAGCGAGGTGATCGCGGCGCGGCGGCCGCCCCCCTCGACGAACCGGCACGCCGCCGCCACCTTCGGCCCCATGCTGCCCCCGGCGAAGTGCCCGGCGGCGGCGAGGGTGCGCAGCTCGCGCGCGGTGGTGCGGTGCAGCGGACGTTCACGGGGGGTGCCGTACCCCACCAGGACGTGCTCCACGTCGGTGGCGATCACCAGGGTGGTGGCGCCCAGCCGCCGGGCCAGCAGCGCCGCCGCCAGGTCCTTGTCGACGACCGCCTCCACGCCGCGCAGGGCGCCGTCGGTGTTCCCCTCCGCCCGCGCGTCCTCGCCGCCGGCGGCGCGGACGACGGGCACGCCCCCGCCGCCGGCGGCGACGACGATGTGGCCGGCGTCCAGCAGCAGGGCGGCGGCCCCGGCGTCGAGGATCTCCAGCGGCTCGGGCGAGGGCACCACGCGCCGCCAGCCGCGCGGCCCGTAGGAGCGCCACGCCTGCCCGAGCGCCATGAACCGTTCGGCCTCGGCCCGCGGGAAGTAGCGGCCCACCGGCTTGACCGGGTCGGCGAACGCGCGGTCGGCGGCGTCCACCAGCGTGCGGGTGACGATCGCGGTGACCGGCCGGGCGGCGCCGCGGGCGGCCAGGGCCCGCTCCAGCGCGTTCATGATCAGCACGCCGACGGTGGCCTGGGTCTGGGCGCCGCACCAGTCCAGCGGCACCGGCGGCACCACGTCGGCGGCCAGCTGGTTCTTGATCAGCAGGTTGCCGACCTGCGGGCCGTTGCCGTGGGTCAGCGCGACCCGGGCGCCCGCCGCCACCAGGTCGGCCACGTGCTCCATGGCCGCCTCGACCGCCGCGCGCTGGGCGTGCGGGGCGGCGCTGCCGTCGGGCGCGGTCATGGCGTTGCCGCCCAGCGCGATCAGGACCCGCTCGCCGTCGAACGGTCCCGCTGCGTGCCTGCTCACGGCCCGACCGTAGCCCCGAAACGACGGCTTCGCCTGGGCGAAATTCGCCCAGGCGAAGCCGTATGTTCGGCAGATGTGGCCGGTTCGGCACGCGTTCGGGCGCCGGGGCCGGGCGTCCGGCTAGGGACGCGCGTCGAGCCGGTCGACCCAGCCCATGTCCAGGTACGTCACCGACGAGCCGCGGGCCCCGGGCGTGTCGCCGGTGCGGTTCTCGGCGGCCAGCAGCCGCCCCGTCCCCGGGTCGACGATCAGGCGGAGGCTGTAGCCCTCGCCGCTCATCGACACGGCGACGCCCGCCCGGCCGAGCGGGTCGGTGGTCCTGCCCTCGGTGCGGATGCCGGGCTGCTCGGCCAGCACCCGGTAGAAGGCGGCCTTGGTGCCTGGTGTGATCGGCCCCGCCAGCAGGCTCTCCGCCGTGCTCCACACGAAGTACTCGAAGGGGCCCGCGATGTCCTCGCCCGACCGCCGCACGTCCCGCTTGTACCTGCGCTTCAGGTCGGCGGTGAGCGCGTCGGCGTCCGTGGGCAGCTTCAGCAGGGCGTCGACCGTCACCGGCTCGTTGGCGACGATCTCCCCGAACTTCTGGTGGTCGTCGAGCACCCTCGGCTTGGAGCCGTGCGGGCCGGTCAGGCGCGGCGCGCCCGTGCTGCGCCACTTCGCCTCGTCCTGCGGGGTCGGGAAGTCGACCTTGTCGTCGATGCCGGTGATCGAGCGAGAGCGGTCGCGGCCGGTGCGCGACAGCCAGCGCTCCTCGGTCGTGGTGCGGCGGTAGGTGTACGGCAGTTTGGCCTTCCGCGGGTCGCCGCCGGGGGTCAACCTGATGTTGCTCAGCGTCTGCATGCGCCACTTGGTGTACCAGTAGCGGCCGGGCGTCTCCCTGGTCCGTTCGACGGTCTGGGCGCTGGCCAGCAGGACGCCGCGGGCGTCGGTGGGCCCGGACGGGCGCTGCGTCGTCACCGCGCGCGGGGCGTCGTCCCGCGCGGCCGAGACGACGACCATGCCCGCGACGGTGGCGCAGGCCGTCGCGACGCTCGCGACCAGCAGGGTCGGCCGCCGCAACGGGCGCGGCCGGGCCGCCCGCGCGGGTTCGCCGGACCGCGTGATCTCGTCGATGTCGGCGTCGCGGCGCCGGGCGTAGGCGTCCTCGGCGAGCGCGTCGAGGGCGGCGGGCCGCAACGCGGAGAACGTCCGGTCGATGTCTGCCGGGGTGCGCTTCATGTCGGCTCCGATGGTCATCGGGTCGCCTCCTCGGCGACTCTGCGGTTCACGGGGCGGGACGGCGCGGCCGGCGGGCCGTTCTCCAGGGCGCGCGCGAGGCGTTTGCGGGCCCGGTGCAGGCGGACGAACAGCGCCGCCGACGAGCAGCCGACGACCCTGGCGGCCTGCCGGGGCTCCAGGCCGTGCCAGGTGACCAGGGCGAGGACCTCCAGGTCCCGCTCGGGCAGCCCGGCGACGGCGGCCAGCGCGCTCTCGCGTTCGACGACGTGCTCGGCGACGTCCCAGGCGGCCTGGTCGGCGGGGGTGGCGAGCGCGGCGACCCGCTCGGCCAGGGCGCGTCTTCGCCGTCCGCCGTCGCGTTGTTTCCGCAGCATGTTGCGGGCGACGCCGAGCAGCCACGGCAGCGCGGGGTCGCGCACCTCGCCGAGCCGCCGCCAGGCGATCAGGAACGTCTCGCTGGCGACGTCCTCGGCGGTGTGCGGTTCGGCGTGGGTGAGCGCGTACGCCAGGACCCGCCGGTAGTTCTCGTCGTACAGCCTCGTGAACCGCGCCGCGGGATCATCCACGAAGGCCCTCCCTCGGGCTCGGGGGATCGTTGTCGTCACGTAGTCCCGGGAGGGCCGCCGGATTTACAGCCGGCGTTCGGGTTTCTCAGCCGAGGCGGCGCAGGCGTTCGACGGCCTCGTCGATGACCTCGTCCTTCTTGCAGAAGGCGAACCGGACGAAATGCGATCCGGCCGCGGCGTCGTCGTAGAACACCTGGGTGGGGATGGCGACGACGCCGGCCTTCTCCGGCAGGGCCAGGGCCAGTTCCATGCCGTCGGTGAAGCCGAGCGGGCGGATGTCGGCCTGCACGAAGTAGGTGCCCTGCGGGCGGACGGTCGCGAAGCCCGCCGCCTCCAGGCCGGTGACGAGCCGGTCGCGTTTGGCCTGGAGCGAGTCGCGCAGCCGGGCCACCCAGTCGAGCTCGTTGCTGAGGGCGTAGGCGGCGGCGCGCTGCCAGGGGCCGCCGACCGCGTACGTCATGAACTGCTTGACCGTCTGCACGGCCCGCACGTACGGGGCGGGCGCGGTGACCCAGCCGGTCTTCCAGCCGGTGACCGAGAACGTCTTGCCCGCCGACGACACCGCGACGGTGCGTTCGCGCATGCCGTCCAGGGTCGCCAGGGGGATGTGCTCGGCGCCGTCGAACGTCAGGTACTCGTAGACCTCGTCGGTGACCGCGATCAGGTCGTGCTCGCGGCACAGCGCGGCGATCGTCTCCAGCTCCGCGCGGGTGAACACGGTGCCCGCCGGGTTGTGCGGGGAGTTCACCAGGATGATGCGGGTGCGGGGGCCGACGGCGGCGCGCAGCTCGTCCGGGTCGAAGGTGAAACGGCCGCCGTCCGGGCGCAGCGTCACGGGCCGCCGCACCGCCCCGGCCAGCGCGATGGTGGCGGCGTAGGAGTCGTAGTACGGCTCGAAGACGATCACCTCGTCGCCGGGGTTCGCCAGCGCCAGCATGGCGGCGGCGATGCCCTCGGTGGCGCCGACGGTGACGTAGACCTCGGTGTCGGGGTCGTAGTCCAGGCCGTAGCGTTCGCGCCGCTGCGCGGCCACGGCCCGGCGCAGCTCGGGCAGGCCGGGGCCGGGCGGGTACTGGTTGCCGCCGGAGCGGATCGCCTCGACGGCCGTCTCCAGCATCCGCGGCGGGCCGTCGGTGTCCGGGAAGCCCTGGCCGAGGTTGATCGACCCGGTCCGCACCGCGAGCGCGGACATCTCCGCGAAGATCGTCGTCCCGAATCCCTGCATGCGAGGTACGAGCGGCTCAGTCACGTGCACCATCATCCCGGGTCCCGGACACGGGCGTGCCCCCGGCCGGGGCCGGGGGCACGCGGACGGCTCAGCGGGTGCCCTGCCGCTGGCCCGCGGTCACGGCGCTCCAGTGCAGCGAGCGGGCGACCTGGGCGAACATGCCCTTGGGGTGGTTGCGGAACAGCGGCTCGGTGCCGAACAGCGCCACCGCGGCGCCGCGCTCGTCGACGCCCCGGATCACGGTGGCCTGCCCGGCGGCGGCGTTCTGCCCGCCGGTGCCGTCGGCGTTGGGCCGCCAGTGGCCCGAGATCAGGGGCCCCTGGGCGGCGTAGCGCTGCTCCACGGTGACCTCGGGGCCGAGGCCGGTGAACCAGCGCGGCGAGTAGACGAACGAGGCGCCGGGCGCGCGCGAGGTGAGCGCGCCGCCGCTGTTGGACACCGCGACGACGCCGTTGGCGTCGGAACGTCCCGCCACGGAGGTCGCGGTGAGCAGCCCGGCGGCGCTGTTGAACGACGCGCCGGTGGAGCCGCGCCCGACGACGCCGCCCTTGGCGAGGAAGGCGTTCAGGGCGGTCCGGGCCTGCTCGTTGAGCTGGGCGTAGCTCAGGCCGCTGGACACGTACAGCACGTCCACGCCGCTCCAGTCGAAGCCGGCGTTGAGCGTCGCGGTGGACACCGCGGTGACGTCGAAGCCCATCTCCTGCAGGGAGAACGCGTCGTCGCTGCTGGCGGCCGCCGCGACCCTCAGCTTGCGCAGCGGCGCGGCGCCCTTGGCGGCGGCCCGCTCGAACCGGACGCCGTAGCGGTCGGCCATGGTGCGGGCGGCGGCCCGCGCGGACGCGGGGATGACGGCGGTGCCGTCGTCGGCCCAGGTGGCCTTGACGCCCTCGTCCAACAGCGCGTTGAGGGCGGTGACGTCCTTGGCGTCGTCCAGCCGCAGGGCCAGGTCGCCGGTGGGCGCGACGTAGCCGGTCGGCGCGGCGGCCTTCACCTCGCGGGCGGGCACGCCGCGCAGGTCGCCGGAGGTCACCGGGGTGACGGTGGCGCCCCACAGGTAGGCGTGGCTCCAGCCGGAGATGTCGTACATGGCGTCGACCTTGTCGGTGATGTCGCCGCCCGCCTCCAGCATGACGTTGGCCAGCCCGCGCTTGGGCTGGTGCATGTCCACGACGTACGAGCCGGCCGGGTAGGCGGTGCCGCCGAGCCTGAAGCCGCGGGTGGCGCGCGTGACCCGGACGTCGTTGGCGATCAGGTGGTCGACCAGGCGCGCCGCCGCCGTGGCCGAGCGCTGCCCGGTGCCGGCCGGGATGACGTACGCGCGCGGGAACCGGGTGGTGTAGACGTCCTCGGGCCCGAACCCGGGCACCCAGCCGGCCGGCGCGGGCCGCTGCTGCTCACCGGCGGCGCTCCGGCGGAACACCTCGATCTGGTCGGCGATCAGGGAGGTCCGGCGCTGCCCGACGAACGAGACCGTCGAGCTGATCGCGGCCTCGGCCACCGCGGTGTTGATCTTCGAGCGGCGGCGCAGCTCGTCCACCGGCAGGTTGGTGTAGTCGGCGTTGTTGACCCGCAGCGGGATCTCCACGGTGCTGGAGGCCACGGCGCCGTGGAACGGCGCGTACTGCGGGGTGAAGATCGGCGGCCAGTCGTCCCAGCCCTCGTCCCAGTCGCGGAACGGGATCTGCGGCGGCTGCACGCCGTCCTTGTCGGGCGTGTACCCGAGCGCCTTGATCGCGGCCTCCATGTTCAGGCCGTTGGCGTAGGTGTTGCGGATGAACAGGTCGTACTCGTAGTTCTGCCCGTGCGGCGGCGTCGTCGGCTCGATCAGCGTGCCGTTGACGTACCCGTGCAGGTCGATCATCATCAGCGGCTGCGTGTCGATCATGACCTGCCGCATCGCCCGGGTCTCCGGCTGGGAGGCGGTGATGAAGTCGCGGTTCAGGTCGAACCCGGCGGCGTTCGCCCGGACGCCGCCGGCCCGCCCGTCGGGGTTGGCGGTGACGTTGAAGTACAGCCGGGTGGAGCCGAGCAGCTTCGTGGTGGCGGCGTCCTTGGCGGTGGCGAGCCGCTCGATGACGCGCAGGGCGGCGTCGGTGCCCTCCCACTCGTTGCCGTGGATGTTGTTGTTGACGAACAGCGGCGCCTTGTAGGAGCGCTTGATCTGCGGGTCGCGCGCCGCCTTCGCCGGGTCGTTCTCGATCTCCTCGCGCATGCGCTCCTGCCGGGCCGCCTCGCCGCGGCTCTCGGGAGCGGTCACGGTGACCAGGTACAGGTCGCGGCCCTGGTGGCTCCTGCCGATGACCTCGACGCTGACGCGGTCGCTGGCCTTCTGCAGGGCGTTCAGCTTGGGCGCGATGCCGTGGTAGGGCATCAGCCCCAGCTTGATGGACTTGTCGTCGGGGTTCACGGGGGGCTCGGGCAGCTTCGTCTGCCGCGGATACCCTTCCGTCCGCGCGTGGCCGTAGTGCGCGCCGGCACCGCGCGCCTTCAGCTGGGCGGCCAGCTCGCGTCCGGGCGAGGCGGCGGAGTTGCGCTCCGGGCCGTTGCCGAACTCGCGCACGGGCGGGGTCCGGTGCGGCCGGGGCTCGGGGTCCGCCGCCGCGGACGTCACGGGGACCAGCAGGGACACCAGCAGCGCCCCACCGGCGATCGGATGTGAAAGCCTCTTCATTCATGCCCTCCGTCAGGCGTGTCCTCAGCTGTCTAACGGCGTGAGATCGCGCCACAAGAGGGACAATGTGACAATTCAGCCCCAACTTCGTACGGACGCCCCTTTGGTCGTGCGGTCGCGTCCGGCCGCACGCCGATTCGGGGACCACGCGCCGTCCTAGGCCGCCCGCGCGGGCACCGGCACGTCACGGTGCGGCGTGGCCGGCAGCGCGACGAGGGTCGCGCCCTTGCGCCCGCGCACCGTCCCGGCGGTCAGCAGCCCGATCGGGACGGGCGCCCAGTGCGACACGGCCCGGAAGATCAGCACGGCCGTCAGCGCCGGGGCCGCCGGGACGCCCGCGGCGGCCAGCAGGGCGACCAGCGCCGCCTCGGTCGAGCCCAGGCCGCCCGGCCCCGGGACCAGGCCGCCCGCCGCCGCGCCGGCCATGTAGACGACGATCAGCGTGCCGAACTGCCCCGGCGTCACGGCGGCGCCGGGGACGGCCAGCACGCTCAGCGCGAACGCCACGGCCATGACGAACGTCGTCGCCGCCGACGCCGCCAGCATGACCGCCAGGTCGCCGGGGCGCCGCGCCAGCCGCGCGCACGCCTCGGCCGGCCCGCGCAGCCGATCCCGCAGGAGCCACACCGCGACACCGGCCACGGGCACCGCCACGGCGAGCACGGCCAGCAGGGGCCCGCCGAGCCCGTCGAGACGCTCCCCCAGCCGTGCCGTCAGGGCGCCGTCACCGGTCGTCAGCGCGATCGGCAGCACCACCGCGAACAGCAGCAGGTCGGCGACCCCGCCGCCGACCTGCAGGACGCCCGCCACCGCCACCGCCCGCCCCGCCGGGACGCCGCGTCCGGTCAGGTACCGGGCGTTGACCGCCACGGTGCCGAGCCCGCCCCCGGTCAGCCGGTTCGCCGTCGCCCCGGTGAACTGCGCCATGGTCGCGTGCAGCAGCGGCAGCCGCACCCCCGCCGCGCGGCGCAGCGCCACGGCCGAGAACCAGAAGTGCACGACGACCAGAACCGCCAGCACGGGCACCAGGCCCCAGTGCGCGTCCCCGATCCCCCGCAGCGCCCCCGACACCGTCGCGGCCGCCTCACCACTGGACGCCGTCACCCAGGCGCCCGCCGCGAGCACCGCCACGGCCAGCCCCCAGCCGATCGCCCGCCGGTGCTCTCTGGCACGGCGCAGGACATGGTGGGCGCGGACGTTCATCGATTCCTCCGGACGGGGCGGCAGCACTGTGTTCCAGCCAACCCGTCCGGCCGCCGAAGATCAGTGGTGCGACCATGCCACTGGCAGGTGGGGCCTGCCCCACCACTCCGCCGGCGCGTCAGGTAGTACTTGATCGCATGAAGGGGTTCTATCCGCCGGTCGAGCCGTACGACTCCGGGCTGCTCGATGTGGGCGACGGCAACGAGATCTACTGGGAGACCTGCGGGAACCCGGACGGCAAGCCGGCGGTCTTCCTGCACGGCGGGCCGGGCGGAGGGGTGCTGCCGGGGTTCCGGCGGTTCTTCGATCCCGCCGCGTACCGGATCGTGCTGTTCGACCAGCGCAACTGCGGCGCCAGCAGGCCGCACGCCGGGGACCCCGCCGTCTCGCTGGAGCACAACACCACGCCGCGTCTGGTCGCGGACATGGAGCGGCTGCGCGAGCACCTGTCCATCGACCGGTGGCTGGTCTTCGGCGGAAGCTGGGGCAGCACGCTGGCGCTGGCGTATGCCCAGGCGTATCCGGAGCGGGTCACCGAAATGGTGCTGCGGGGCATCTACCTCGTGCGGCCGGAGGACGAGGCGTGGGCGTTCACCCCGACCGGCGCGGCGCACCTGTTCCCTGCCGAGTGGGCCGCGTTCCGGGACGCCATCCCCGCCGCCGAACGGGACGACCTCGTCGCCGCCTACGGCCGCCGCATCCACGACCCCGACCCGGCCGTGCACCTTCCGGCGGCCCGTGCGTGGATGGCGTGGGAGCTGGCGGCCAACACGCTGCTGCCGGTGGAGCCCCCGAAGCTCGACGACACCGCGCTGCTGGCGTTCGCCCGCATCACCCACCACTACATCGGCAACGGCGGGTTCCTCCCCGCGGAGGGGCTGCTGGCGGGCGTCGACCGCATCCGGCACATTCCCGCCGTGATCGTCAACGGGCGTTACGACATGAAGACGCCTCCGGGGCAGGCGTGGGCGCTGCACCAGGCGTGGCCCGAGGCCGAGTTCCACATCGTCGAGGACGCGGGGCACGGCGGCTCGGAGCCCGGCACCCTGCACCGTCTCGTCGAGGCCACCGACCGCTTCCGCGCCTGACGGTCTCGAATCGGTCACCGGTCGGTGAAGGGGGCGTCAGGGGCGGCGCCACGGGTGATCACTGGGCGATGGAGGAGGTCCACACCACAACCGGGGACGGCGAGGCCGGGCTGCGGCGGGCGCTGCGGCCGCGGCACCTGAGGATGATCGCGCTGGGCGGGATCATCGGGGCCAGCCTGTTCGTGGGCAGCGGCGCCGTCGTCCACACGGTCGGCCCCGCCGCCGTGCTGTCGTACGTGATCGGCGGGCTGCTGGTCGTGTTCGTGATGCGCATGCTCGGCGAGATGGCCGCCGCGCAGCCCGCGCTCGGGTCGTTCATGGAGTACGCGCGCGAGTCCCTGGGCGGCTGGGCCGGATTCACCGTCGGCTGGCTGTACTGGTACTACTGGGTCGGCATCGTGGCGTTCGAGGCCGTGGTCGGCGCGCAGATCCTGCAGAAGTGGGTGCCGGGCGTCCCGCAGTGGGCGTTCTCCCTGGTGCTGATGCTGGCGCTGACCGCGACCAACCTGGTGTCGGTGCGCTCGTTCGGCGAGGCCGAGTACTGGCTGGCGTCGGTCAAGGTCGCCTGCATCACCGTGTTCCTCGTGGTCGGGACGCTGTACGTGGTCGGGCTGTGGCCGGACTCCACCGGGTCGGTGACCCACATCGCCGATGACGGGTTCCTGGCCAAGGGCGGGTTCGCGGTCGTGCACGGCGTGGTGATCGTGGTGTTCTCCTACTTCGGGGCGGAGATCGTCACGATCGCGGCGGCCGAGTCGCGGGAACCGGCCAAGGCGATCGCCACCGCGACCGTCACGGTGGTGTGGCGGGTGCTGCTGTTCTTCGTCGGGTCGGTCACGCTGCTGGTGATGATCACGCCGTGGGAGCGGGTTCCGCACGACGGCACCAGCCCGTTCGCCGCCGCGTTCGACCGCTTCGGCATCCCCGGCGCCGAGACGATCATGAACGTGGTGGTGCTGACCGCGGTGGTGTCGGTGCTGAACTCCGGGCTCTACATCGCCTCGCGCATGCTGTTCGCGCTGCGCGAGCACGGGTGGGCGCCGCGGTGGACCGGCGACACCCGGCGGGGGGTGCCGTGGAAGGGCATCCTGCTCAGCACCGTGCTCGGCTACGTCACGGTGGTGATGAGCTTCGTGTCGCCGGACCGCGTCTTCTACTTCATCATCAACTCGGCCGGGGCGGTGGCGCTGTTCCTGTACGGGATCATCGCGCTGTCGCAGCTGCGGATGCGGACGCGGCTGGAGCGGGAGGCCCCGGAGAAGCTCAAGCTGAGGATGTGGCTGCATCCGTGGCTGAGCTGGGCCACGTTCGTGTGCGTGCTGGCGGTGCTGGTGTCGATGGCGGTCGTCGACGACACCCGGTCGCAGCTGTGGCTCAGCCTGATCAGCCTCGCCGGGTTCCTGGCCGCGTACGCGGTGATCGCCCGCCGGCGTGCGGGGCGGGCGTAGTCGGCTGCGGGCCGGATGCGGGCCGGACCCCGGTCAGATCCAGCCCATGTCGCGGGCGCGGCGGACGGCGGCCAGGCGGTTGGACTCACCGAGCTTGGTCATGGCCGTCGACAGGTAGTTGCGCACCGTCCCCTCGGACAGGTGCAGCACCGCGGCGACGCGGGACGTCTCGGCGCCCTCGGCGACCAGGCGCAGGATCTCGCGTTCGCGGGCGGTCAGCGGGTTGTCCCCGGCGGCCATGGCGCTGGCGGCCAGCTCGGCGTCCAGGTAGCGGCCCCCGGCGTGGACCCTGCGGATCGCGGCGGCCAGCTCCTCGGTCGGGGCGTCCTTGGCGACGAAGCCGCGCACCCCCGCCGCCATGGCCCGGCGCAGGTAGCCGGGACGGCCGAAGCTGGTGAGGATCAGCACCGCGCAGCGGGCGCCGCCGGCGTGCAGCCGCTCGGCCACGCTCAGCCCGTCCGCGCCGGGCATGTCGATGTCCAGGACGGCCACGTCGGGGTCGTGCGCGGCGACCGCGCCGGTCACCTCGTCGCCGCGGCCGACCTCGGCGACCACCCGCAGGTCGGGTTCCAGGCCGAGCAGCGCGGCGACGGCGCCGCGGATCAGGTGCTCGTCGTCGGCGAGCAGGACGCGGATCACGCGTCCTCCCCCAGGGGTACCACCGCGCGCAGCAGGAATCCGTCGCGGCCGTGCGGCCCGGCGGTGAGGGTGCCGCCGAGGACGCCGACGCGCTCGGACAGCCCGGTCAGCCCCGAACCCTCGCCGCGCCCGGGCCGGGCGCCGTCGTTCGTCATCTCCAGGACCACGGAGCCACCGTAGGAGACGACACTGACCCGGCAGGTGCGGGCCGTGCTGTGCTTGATGACGTTGGTGGCGCCCTCGCGGATCACCCACGCCAGCGTCGAGCCGACCTCCGGCGGCAGGCCGGGCGGCGGCGGGCCGGCCGTGCAGCGCACCCCGGCCGCCTCCAGCACCGCGCGCACCCCGGCCAGCTCGGCGTCCAGCTCGACCTCCCGGTAGCCGCGGACGGCGGCGCGCACCTCGCGCAGGGCGCTTCGGGCCGCGCCGCGCACGTCGGCCATCTCGGCGCGGGCCCGCTCGGGGTCGCGTTCGGCCAGCCGCATCGCCAGCTCGCTCTTGACCGCGATGAGCGACAGGCTGTGCCCCAGCAGGTCGTGCAGGTCGCGGGAGAAGCGCAGCCGCTCCTCGGCGACCGCCAGGCGCGCCTGCGCCTCGCGGGCGGCGTGCGCCTCCTGGTGCATCTCCCACATCCGCTTGAGCACCAGGTTGGCGTACAGGCTCATGGCGAACACCGCCACGTAGATCGCGATCATGATCGGCGGGGTGAACCAGTGCACCCGGCGGCCGTCCGCGTGCACGGCGAGCGTCGTCAAGCCGCCCCAGTACACGCCGCCGCCCAGCGACAGCGCGACCAGCCACCGGTGCGACGACAGGCACACCGCGACGCCCGACGCCCAGAACGGGCCGATCACCGCCCAGACCGGAGAGGTGACGGTCATCCAGGCCAGCGCCGCCGCCAGCACGCCGCTGACCGCGATGTCCCGCCACGGGACGCGCCCGGCCAGCCCCGCGCGCACCAGCCGCATGTAGAGGACGAACTGCAGGGCGGCCCCCGCGGTCGCCACCGCCAGCAGCGGCGGCGGCGCCGACCGCTCCATGAGCGCCACCACGACCGGCACGGCCATCCCGAAGAGCGCCAGCAGGAACGACCGGTCGGTGATCTTGCGGTACTGCGCGAAGCGGCTGGCGGCGCGGGCCTCCAGGTCCGCGGTCGTCGGAGTCGCCTGCATGCGCCTATTGTTCACCTCGCCCGCCCGTCGTCTCGTGTCACGCGTGCCGCGGCTCCCAGCGGAACCGGCGCCTGGCCACCCGGTGGGCGACGCCGCCCCACAGCACCAGCACGGCGAACGGCCTCAGGCACGCGAGCCACCGCTCGGCCAGGGCCAGGGACGCGTGGTCGCCGCCCACGGTGAAGTCCTGCCCGAAGTAGGCGGTGCGGGCGATCTCCACGACGGGGGTGAGCGGCAGCCAGCGCGCGGCCTCCCGCACGCCCTCCGGCACCCCGGCCAGGGAGAACATCACCCCGGACCCGAGCATGCAGCCGAACATGATCGGCAGGACGGTGATCTGCGCCATCTCCGCGGTCGGGGTGAACGCCGACACCACCCCCGCCAGCAGCGCGAACACCGCCGTGCCCGCCGCCAGCGCGGCCGCCAGCAGCAGCGGGTCGGCCGGGACGCTCCGCCCGTCCAGCACCGTCGCCAGGAACGCCAGCAGCAGCACGGCCTGCACGGCGAACATCAGCGCGCCGGTCAGCACGGTGCCGCCGAGGATCTCGGCGTCACTGGCCGCCCCGCCGCGCAGCCGCTTGAGCACCAGATCCTCGCGGCGCGCGGTGTAGACGGTCACCAGGTGCGTGAACACCGAGAAGATCAGGAAGCAGGCCAGGTATCCGGTGCCGGTGAACAGCGCCACGTCCACCCCCTCCACCTCCCGGCCGCGCAGCGACGGCAGCAGCGCCGCGAAGATCACGGGCAGGCCCACCACCGTGAACATCGAGGTGCGGTTGCGCCACAGGAGCAGCAGTTCGAGCCGGGTCATCCGCAGCAGGTACGTCGCGTTCACCGGGCCTCGCCTCCGGCCGTGTGCAGGAAGACGTCCTCCAGCGAGGCGCTGCGGGCCTCCAGCCCGTCCAGCGCGAGACGGTGCTCGTCGGCCCAGCGCAGCAGGTCGCGCAGGGCGGGCTGTAGGGTGCCGCCGCCGAGCCGGTAGGTGGCGACGGCCCGCTCGCCGCGCACCTCGATCCGCGGCGCGGCGCCGTGCAGGACGGGCAGGTCCGCCACCGCGAGCCGGTCGGGCACCGCGAAGCCGACGCGGTCGCCGTGCCCCGCCGAGACCTCGGCGACCGTGCCCTCGACCTCGACGCGGCCGCGGTGCATGATGGCCAGCCGGTCGGCCAGCTCCTCGGCCTCCTCCAGGTAGTGCGTGGTCAGCACCACCGCGACGCCGTCCGCGACCAGGCCCCGGACGGTGCGCCAGGTGGCACGGCGCGCCTCGGGGTCCATGCCGGTGGTGGGCTCGTCGAGGAACACCACGCGGGGACGTCCGAGCACGGCCAGCGCCAGGTCGAGGCGGCGCTTCTGCCCGCCGGACAGCTGCCGTACCCGCACGCCCGCCCGGTCGGCCAGCCCCACCATGTCGAGCACCTCGTCGCCGGGGCGCGGGTCGGGCGTGAGGCCGCGCCAGTGGTCGACGGTCTCGGCCACGGTCAGGTCGGCGAGGAAGCCGCCCTCCTGCAGCATGATCCCCATCCGGGGACGGACGGCACGGCGCTCCCGGTACGGGTCGCGGCCCAGCACCCGGACGGTCCCCGCGTGCGCGGGCCGGTACCCCTCGACCGTCTCCAGAGTGGTGGTCTTCCCGGCCCCGTTCGTGCCGAGCAGGGCGAACAGCTCACCGTGGCGCACGTCGAACGAGATCCCGGCGACGGCCTCGAAGTCGCCGTACCGCTGGCGCAGGCCCTCCACGTGAACGGCGGTATCTGTGGACATGCGCCCAGCGTCGCGAACGCCGCGCCCGCCCGGTAGAAGCCGCTGTCACCGGTGCGAGGTGACACCTGTCATCTGCCGCGGCTCATCTGTCGCGGTCGCGGACGAAGTCGATGTCGCGGGGGTCCTCGCCGGGCCAGGTGAGGCGGGTGGACGTGGCGGGCGTCTCGGCGACGAGCCGGCCGCGGGACACGACGTGGGTGGGCCGGGTCTGGCGGCGGACCGCGTCGAAGCGGGACGCGGCGGGCAGCACGACGAAGCTGGCCGGACGTCCCTCGGCGACGCCGTAGCGGTCGCCGAGGCCCAGCACCCGGGCGGCGCGTTCGGTGACCATGGCGAACGCCTCGTCGATCTCGGCGGGGCCGGTGAGCTGCGCGGCGGCGACGCCGACGAGGGCGACCTGCAGCGGTGAGGCGGTGCCGAGCGGGAACCAGGGGTCCATTACGTCGTCGTGGCCGAACGCCACGTTCACCCCGGCGGCGAGCATCTCCTTGACCTGGGTGAGGCCGCGCCGCTTGGGGTAGCCGTCGAACCGTCCCTGCAGGCACAGGTTCGCCAGCGGGTTGGACACCAGGTTGATGCCCGCGCGGGCCAGGATGCGCTGGAGCTTGTAGGAGTAGGCGCCGTTGTAGGAGCCCATCGCGGTCGTGTGGGAGGCGGTGGCGCGGCCGCGCAGGCCGGTGCGGCGGGCGAGGGTCGCCAGCACCTCCACGAACCGCGACTGCTCGTCGTCGATCTCGTCGCAGTGCGCGTCCAGCATCAGCCCGTGCTCGGCGGCGACCTCGAAGGCGATCTCCAGGGAGCGGACGCCGTCCTCGCGGGTGTCCTCGAAGTGCGGGATCGCGCCGACCGCGTCGACGCCGCGCCGGGCCGCCTCCGCCAGCAGGTCGGCGCCGCCGTCGAACGAGCGGATCCCCTCCTGCGGGAAGGCGACGAGCTGCAGGTCGACCACGTCCCGGACGCGTTCGCGGACCTCCAGCATCGCGTCCAGGGCGACCAGCCCGGGGTCGGTGACGTCGACGTGGCTGCGCACGTGCAGCACGCCGTTGGCCGCGTACCAGCGCAGCACCTCGGTGGCGCGTGAGATCACGTCGTCGCGGGTGAGGGCGCGCTTGCGCTCGCTCCACACCGCGATGCCCTCCCACAGCGAGCCGGAGGCGTTCCAGCGCGGCTCCCCGGCGGTGAGGGTGGTGTCGAGATGGACGTGGGGTTCGACGAACGGCGCCGAGACCAGGCCGCCCCGGGCGTCGATCCACTCCTCGCCCGAGCCCTGCCCGGCGGGCAGGACGCGGCCGAAGCGGTCGCCGTCGATCTCGATGTCGTACGCGCCCTCGCGCCCGTGCAGGCGGGCGTTGCGCAGCAGTCTCACGCGGTCTCCGTGGGGTTCTCGGTCAGGCGGGTCTTGACGACCTTGCCCATGGCGTTGCGCGGCAGCGACCCGACCAGGTGCACGACGCGGGGCCGTTTGTGCGCCGACAGCCGCTCCGCCACGAAGTCGATCAGTTCCGGGCCGGTCGCGCCGTCGGCGACGACGTAGGCGGTGACCTGCTCGCCGAGGTCGGCGTGCGGGGTGCCGACCACCGCCGCCTCCCGCACCGCCGGATGCGCCAGCAGCGCGTTCTCCACCTCGCCCGCGCCGATCCGGTACCCGCCGCTCTTGATCAGGTCGGTGGACGCGCGGCCGACGATGCGGTGCCAGCCGTCCGGCCCGATCGCGGCGATGTCGCCGGTGCGGAACCAGCCGTCGGAGGTGTACGCGGCGGCCGTGGCCTCGGGACGGCCCAGGTAGCCGCCGAACAGCATCGGCGCGCGCACCTGCAGTTCCCCGGGCGTCTCCCCGTCGGCGGGGACGGCGGACCCGTCCTCGGCCACCAGCCGCGTCCGCACGCCCGGAAGCGGGGTGCCGACGTGGCCGGGCCGCCGGTCGCCGCCGGCGCGGGCGGAGATCGTGATGAGCGTCTCGGTCATGCCGTACCGCTCGACCGGCCGGTGCCCGGTCAGCTCGGTCAGGCGGTCGAACACCGGCACCGGCAGCGCGGCGCTTCCCGACACCAGCAGCCGCGCGCCCCGCAGGGCGCGGGCGGACGCCGGGTCGTCGCACACCCGCGACCACACCGTGGGGACCCCGAAGAACAGCGACCCGCCGTGCCGCTCCGCGGCCGCCGCGTACGCGGCGGGACGGGGACGTCCCGTGTGCACCAGCGGCGACCCGGTCCGCAGCGCGCCCAGCACGCCGAGGACCAGGCCGTGCACGTGGAACAGCGGAAGGCCGTGGACGAGCACGTCGCCGGCCGTCCACTCCCACGCCTCGGCCAGCGCGTCCAGCCCGGCGGCGATCGCGGCCCGGGAGATGAGCACGCCCTTGGGCGCGCCGGTGGTGCCGCTGGTGTAGAGGATGAGCGCGGTCGCGTCGCCGGGCGGCGGCTGCGGCGCCGGCGTGGACGACCCGGACGGCAGGGCGTCCACGGGGACGAGGGGCGGGCCGCCGGCGGCCGGGTCCCAGGCGCCGCGGGCGGCCAGCAGCAGCCGCGCCCCCGAGTCGCCGAGGATGTGGTCGCGTTCGGCTGGGCCCGAGTCGGGCGGGAGCGGCACGACGGGCACGCCCGCCAGGATCCCGCCGACCACGGCGACGACGGTCTCGAGGGTGGCCGTGGCGTGCACCGCGACGGCCTCGGCGCCGCCGATCTCGGCCGCCACCGCCGCCGCGCGGGCGAACAGTGCGGCCCGGGACAGGCCCCGGCCGTCCACCCGGACCGCGTCCGGCGCGTCGGGCGCGTCCCCCGAGTGCCCCGCCGGGTCGCCGAGCAGGTCCATCGCTCCCCTTCCGTCCTTCTCCGGTGCTCTCAGGCAGTATGCCCGCCGGGGAGATCGACGTCGGCGTGGGGACGGCCGCCGGACAGGCGGGGGAAGCCGGGGCCGCGGTCGAAGAACGGGGCGGGTCCGCGCGCGGCGCGCAGCTCGGCCCGCAGCGCCTCGGTGGCGGCGCGGTCGACGGCGCCGTCGGCGAGCACCACGCCGTAGTCGTCGCGGGCGCCCTCGGGCGACACCTTGCCGTCGCGCACGTCGGCGGCGACGCGCTCGGGGTCGCGGTCGAACGGGTCGCCCCACCCGCCGCCTCCGGTGGTGCGAATGCGGATGACCTGGCCCGCGCGCACCGGATGGTCGTCGACCAGGCCGTCCATCTCCTCGCCGTCGATGTCCACGCGGAACGGGCGCCCGGCGCGGCCCCCGTTCACGCCCCAGCACGACAGGATGGACCGGTCGGCGATCGACATGTAGCGGGCGTCGCGCAGCATGCGGATGTGCTTGTCGTAGCCGAGGCCGCCGCGGAACCTCCCCGGCCCGCCCGAGTCGACGGCCAGGCCGAGCCGCTCCACCACGAACGGCCAGCGGGCCTCGGCGAACTCGGCGGGGATGTTGCGGGAGTCGGGGACGATGTGGATGGTGTCCTCGCCGTCGGCGTAGTGGCGGCCGCCCGAGCCGCCGCCCAGCACCTCCCGCATCAGGTACGGGCCGCGGTCGTCCTCCCCGTACACGCCGGTGTAGCGGATGGTCTCCTGGTCGGCGGGCATGCGGCCGCCGGTGGCCTTGGCCAGCACCCCGGCCAGCACGCCCAGCAGCCGCAGGATGACGAAGGTGCGCGCGTTGGTCGGCGCCGGGAACACCGGCGTCAGCAGCGTGCCCTTGTCCGGGAACCGCATCTCGATCAGCGGCACCACGCCCTCGTTGACGTCCAGCTCGGCGGCGCGTTCGGGCGTGTCGGCCAGGTTCCGCAGGACGGGCGCCAGCCACTTCTTCAGGAACACCCCGTCGGCGTAGTCGCCCGCGTGGTTGATCGGGCCCTTGGCCTGCGGGGACGTGCCGGTGAAGTCGATGACCAGCGGCACCTCGGCGGACGCGTCGGCGGTCAGGGTGATGCGCTGGGCGTGCAGGCGCGGCGGGTCGACGCCGTCGTGCTCGGCGTAGTCCTCCCACACGTACGTCCCGTCGGGGATCTTCGCCAGCAGCTCGCGGCGGAACGTCCGGGTGGTCTTGTCGATGATCGCGTCGAAGCAGTCCTCGACGGCGGCGCGGCCGTACCGGCCGAACAGGTCGGCCAGGCGGCGGGCGCCCATCAGGCAGGCCGAGCACTCGGCGTCCAGGTCGCCGGCCAGGGAGTCGGGCATACGGGAGTTGCGCGTCATGATCCGCAGCGCCGCCTCGTTGGGGACGCCCTGGTCCCACAGCCTGATCGGGGGCACCATGAGCCCCTCCTCGAAGGCGCTGCGCGCGTGGCTGGGCATGGACCCGGGGACGGCGCCGCCGATGTCGTCGTGGTGGCCGAACGCCTGCACGAACGCCACCACGTCGCCGTCGTGGAACACCGGCACGGTGACGCACAGGTCGGGCAGGTGCCCGATGCCGCCCTCCGACAGGTACACGTCGTTGTGGAAGAACACGTCTCCGGGACGCATCGTCTCGATCGGGAAGTCCCGGACGATCGGCTGCACCAGCGCCGAGTACGACCGGCCGGTCAGCTTGCGCAGCCGCCGGTCGTGGATGCCGGCGCGGAAGTCGTGCGCGTCCCGGATCATGGGCGAGCGGGCGGTGCGGGCGATCGCGGTCTCGACCTCGCGCTCCACCGACGCCAGCGTCCCCTCGACGATCTCCACGAGGATCGGATCGGCGCTCATGCCGTGTCTCCCGCCCGCCTCCGCGGCTCGCTCATGGGGCGTCGTCTCCCTTCGTGATCACGAGGTTGCCGTGGGCGTCCACGCGGGCCCGGAAGCCGGGGTGCAGCGGCAGCGTCGAACCGAACTCCTCGATCACGGCCGGGCCGCGCAGCACGTCGCCCGGGGCGAGCCGTTCCCGCCGGTAGACGGGGGTCGGCGTCCAGTCGTCGAAGTGGACGTCGCGGACGCCGGTGCGGGCGCGTTCGGGGTTCCCGTCGCCGGGCGGGCGTTCCCGCAGGCGGGGACGGGTGATCGGGCCGATGCCGGAGACGCGCAGGTTGACCCATTCGACGGGATGGCGGACGGTGTCGTCGCGGTAGCAGTAGCCGTACAGCGCCTCGTGCGCGTCGTGGAAGCGCCGCACGACCTCGGCGCGGAACGCGTCGTCGACCGGCCCGTCCGGCGCCGCGACCCGCACCTCGAACGCCTGCCCGTAGTAGCGCAGGTCGGCCGAGCGGGCGAAACGGTGTCGCCCGGCGGGGAACCCCTCGCGTTCGAGGGCGTCCGCGGCGCGGCCCTCCAGCTCGGCGTAGGTCGCGCCGAGCACGGCCGGGTCGAGCTCGGTGTCGCGGGTGACGCGGGTGCGCACGTAGTCGTTCCTGACGTCCACGGTGAGCAGGCCGAACGCCGACAGGCTGCCCGGGTCGGCGGGGATCACGGCGGCGGGCAGGCCCAGCACGTCCAGCAGGCGGCAGGCCTGCAGCGGGCCGGAGCCGCCGAACGCCACCAGCGGGAAGTCGCGCACGTCCAGCCCGCGCCGGACGGTGATCTGCCGGATCGCGTTGGCCTGGTTCCACGCCGAGATCTCCAGGATCCCGGCGGCGGCGCGGTCACCGGACAGTCCCAGCTTCGCCCCGAGCGACTCCACGCCCGCCCGCGCGGCCGCCACGTCCAGCGGGATCTCCCCACCGAGCAGGTGCGGGGGGATGCGGCCGAGCGCGGCGTGCGCGTCGGTGACGGTCGGCTCGGTGCCGCCGCGTCCGTAGCACAGCGGGCCGGGGTCGGCGCCCGCGCTGCGCGGCCCGACCTTCAGCGTGCCCTCCGGGGAGATCCAGGCGACCGAGCCGCCGCCCGCCCCGACCGTCACGATGTCGATCATCGGGATCCGGACGGGGTGGCGTCCGACCGCGCCCTCGGTGGTGAGGGTCGGCTCGCCGTCCAGCACCACCGCCACGTCCGTGGACGTGCCGCCGCCGTCCAGCGTCACCACCGAGGGGTAGCCGGGCGCCGCCACGTAGGCGGCGCCGAGCGCGCCGGCGGCCGGGCCGGACAGCACGGTGGTGACGGGCTGGTGGACGACCTCCTCGGCCGACAGCACCCCGCCGTTGCTCTTCATCACCCGCAGCGGCGCGGGCAGCAGCCCCGACAGGCGGGCCAGGTAGCGGCTCATCGTCGGCTTGACGGCGGCGTCCACGAGCGTGGTGACCGACCGTTCGTACTCGCGGTACTCGCGCAGCACCTCGCACGACAGCGACACCACCGCCTCGGGGTGCTCGCGCGCCAGCACCTCGCGCATGCGCAGCTCGTGGGCGGGGTCGGCGTAGGAGTGCAGGAAGCACACGCCGATCGCGTCGATGCCCTGCTCGCGGAACCAGCGGGCCGCCGCGACCGCGGCCTCCTCGTCGAACGGCCGCAGCTCGGCGCCGGTGTGGTCGAGCCGCCCGCCGACGGTGCGCACCCGGTGCACCGGGACGATCCGCGGCGGCTTGACCCAGAAGTAGGAGTTGCCGTAGCCGTCCGGGACGCTCTGCCGGGCGATCTCCAGCATGAACTCGAAGCCCTCGGTGGTGACGAAGCCGAGGTCGTCGAGCCGGTCCTCGAGCAGCTGGTTGGTCGCCACGGTCGTGCCGTGCGACACCGCCGTCAGCGCCGACGCCTCGGCGCCCACCAGGCCGAGGATCTTGCGGGCGGCGTCGCCGAACCCCTCGGCCGGGTCGGCGGGGGTGGACGGGGTCTTGGTGGTGAACAGCTCACCGGTGTCCTCGTCCAGCGCCACCACGTCGGTGAACGTGCCGCCCGTGTCGATGCCGATCCGCAGCCGCCGTGCCATGCCTGGTGTCTACCGGTGCGGCCACGGCGCCGAAACGTCGCAAACTGCCAACGGAACGCCCGATCTTTGGCGACCTTCACGCGCCGTGTTCGGGCCGCCGCGCGCACCCCGCTACGCTGAACGGCGACCGAGCACGAGGGCGCGACGTCCTCATGTGCGCATCCGACGACACCCCTGGAGCCCTGCATGGCCCTGGAACGGCCCGAGATCGACTTCCCCGAGGGCGAGCCGCCCGCGTTCCTCGACATCACCGACATCGAGGTCGGGGACGGCCCCGAGGCCACCAAGGGCTCGCAGGTGTCGATGCACTACGTCGGCGTCGCCTTCTCCACCGGCGAGGAGTTCGACGCGTCCTGGAACCGCGGCCAGACCCTCGACTTCACCCTCGGCGCCGGCCGCGTCATCAAGGGCTGGGACATGGGGATCCAGGGCATGAAGGTCGGCGGGCGCCGCAAGCTGGTGATCCCGCCGCACCTGGCCTACGGCGACCACAGCCCCAGCCCGGCGATCAAGGCCGGCGAGACCCTGATCTTCGTGGTCGACCTGGTCGACGTGAAGTAGCCCGCCCGGCGGCGGCGCGCCCGGCGGGCCGCCGCTAACGCGGGAACGGGGTGGACGCCGGTCCCAGCAGGTCGGCGGCGTACTTCTCGTACACCTCCAGGTTGCGTTCGGCCAGGTGGTCGAAGGAGTGCCGCACCGACGAGCCGGGCGTCAGCGACGCCATCGCGGCGGCCGGGTCCAGCCGCGCCGCCGCCCACCCCTCGTGGGTGGCCGCCCGCGCCACGACCTCGGCGATCGGCGTCACCACCATCGAGTTGCCGAAGTACAGGGTGCCCGCGGGGTCGGCGCCGACCGCGTTGGCCGCCACGACGTACACGTGGTTGTCGTAGGCGCGGGCGCGGGTGGTCAGCTCCCAGATGTCGGCCGAGCGCAGCAGCGCCGAGGGGCGGCACACCACCTCGGCGCCGCGCACAGCCATGATCCGCCACAGCTCGGGGAAGTCGCCGTCGAAGCAGATCGCCATCCCGATCCGGCCGAGCGGGGTGTCGACGACCGTCACCTCGCCGCCGGGCGCCGCCCAGCCGCCGTGCCGGGCGTCCTCCACGCGGAACGGGTGCACCTTGCGGTAGACGCCGAGCACGTCGCCGTCCGGCCCGACCAGCACCGCCGCGTTGTGGACGGTCTCGGCGGCGCGTTCGTAGGTGCCGAAGCACACGTGCACGCCCAGTTCCCGCGCGACCCGCTGGATCGGCTCGCTCACCGGCCCGGGGATCTCCGACACCAGCCCGCGCAGCTCCGCCGCGGGCACGCCCGGATTGAACCCGGTGGTGCACGTCTCGGGCAGCACGACCAGCTCGGCCCCCGAACGTTCGACGCATCGCCGCGTCCACGACACGGCCCTGTCGATGTTGCGCCGCACCGACGCCTCGGTCAGCGGCCCCGGCTCCGGCGCGAACTGGACCGCGGCCGCGGTGAACGCCCTCATCACCTGCCCCTGCGGCCCAGCGCGTAGCCGACCGCGACCCCGGCCAGGGCGACCGCGCCGCCCGACAGGAACGCCGCGAGCATCGGCCCCGGCGACACCGGCGGGGGCACCGGAACCGTCGGCGGCATCGGCGCGATCGGCCCCGCCGCGACCGCGGGGGGCGCCTCGGGCGCCGGGGCGGGGACGGCGGGCCGGGTCAGGTCGCGTTCGACGGCGGCGAAGAACTCGGCGGCCGTCTTGCGGGCGACGGTGCCGAGCACCCGCTGCCCGACCCCGCCGATCATGCCGCCGACCGTCGCGTCCGCGTCGTAGTCGACCCGGGTGCCCTCGCCCGAGTCCTCCGACAGCCGCACGCGCACCGTCGCGTCGACCGTGCCGGGCGCGCCCTGCCCGCGGGCCCGCAGCGTGAACGCCCGGGGCGGATCGGGGTCGGTCAGCTCCACCCGGCCGACGTAGGTGCCCCGGACGGACGCGACGCCCGCCGAGACGGTCATCGTGTAGACGTCCTCGCCGGTCGCCTCCAGCGAGCGGCAGCCCGGGATGGTGCGGGCCAGCACCGCCGGATCCCGCAGCGCCTCCCAGACGCGCGGCAGCGGCGCCCCGACCATCGCAGTCCCCATCACCTTCATGAGCCGACCCTAAGGAATCCCCGCGTCCGGCCGAACGGCAACTCCTGCCGAGCGCGCGCCGCGTCTTGGGCAGAATCGGCCCCCGCGTGGACACGGCATGATCAGATGTATGCCGTCGTGTGACTCGGCTCCCCTGCGGGGAACGCGAACCTCAGCGGGTGTCCAAGCGTCCACCCAAGCGTTGACCGCCGACCGTCGCGCGACACGGCTTCGACGTCGGCCGAGGGAACGGGAGAACGCGCCTGATGCGAGGGAAACTGCCGGTGGCCGCCACGGTGGCGGCCGGTGTGCTTGGCGTGGCCGCGGGGACGTGGCCGACGGTGCGCGCCGCGGCGGGCGGCGACTCCGGCCCGTCCATGCGCAGCCAGCTCGCCGCCGTGGTGGCCGACCAGCACTGGCCCGCGCCCAGGCCCGGGTCGTGGACGCCGCCGCGGCCCGCCCCGGACGGCCTGCCGCCCGTCATCAACCGCATCACCACCAACGACAAGGTCGTCTTCCTCACCATCGACGACGGCTACGAGTACGACGCGGAGTTCGTCCGGCTGGTGCGCACCCGCAAGGTGCCGATCATGACGTTCCTGACCACCCGGTACGTCGACGGCCACGGCCAGTACTTCTGGGCGCTGCGCCACGCCGGGTCGCGGATGGAGAACCACACCATCTCCCACCCCGACATGCGCACGCTCGGCCCCGAGGCGCAGCGCAAGGAGATCTGCGAGGCGTCCCAGACCATCACCCGGCAGTACGGCCGGCGGCCGGAGATCTTCCGCCCGCCGTTCGGCAGCTTCAACCAGGCCACGCGCGAGGCCGCCAGGCAGTGCGGCATCAAGTCGCTGCTGCTGTGGTCGGCCGAGTACTACAACGGCACCACCGGCCCCGGCGTCGGCTTCGACGGGTTCGCCCGCGCCGACGGCGGCAAGGGCTTCAAGCCGGGCGACATCGTCCTCATGCACTACCGCAAGGGCCTGGCCAAGCAGTTCGAGACGATCCTCGGCTGGATCCAGCAGCAGGGCTTCCGCCCCGCCGCCGTGGAGAACTACCTCCCCCGGTCCCTCGGCGGCAACGCGCCGGACGCTCCCACGCCGCCCAAGCAGCAGTGATCCGCGTCGTCCTCGGCGCCCTCGGCGTTCTGGGAGCGGAGGCGCAGGTGGTAGAGGTCGTCGGGTGACAGGGGCATGCGGTGGACACGGATGCCCTCGGCGTCCTCGATCGCGGCGGCGATGACGGCCGAGACCGGGATGACGCCCGCCTCGCCCGCGCCCTTGACGCCCAGCGGGTTGAGCGGCGACGGGGTCTCCAGGTGGGCGGTCTCGATGCGCGGGATCTCCGTCGCGTACGGCATCAGGAAGTCCATGAACGAGGCGTTCAGGAGCTGGCCCGACTCGTCGTAGGCCATGCGTTCGTACAGGGCGCCGGCGATGCCCTGCGCCACTCCCCCGTGGATCTGGCCCTCGACGATGCGCGGGTTGACCAGACGGCCGCAGTCGTGCACGACCGCGTACCGCAGGACGCGCACCTCGGCGGTGTCGGGGTCGGTCTCGACGATCGCGGCGTGCATCCCGGCGGCGAACGTCGACCGGACGGGCGAGTAGTAGCCGCGCCCCTCCAGCCCCGGTTCCTCGCCGCGCAGCGGGGGCTCGGCGTCGTCGCCGCCGACGGCGAACTGGGTGGCGCGCGCCGCCTCCTCGTCGAAGGCGTACCGCAGCGGGTTGGACAGGACGGCGACGGTGCGCAGCGGCACCGACGCCGAGGGGTCGCCCTTGACGTGCACGATCCCGTCGGTGATGTCCAGGTCGCGCGGGTCGGCCTCCAGCGCCTCCCCGGCGATGCGCAGCGCCTTGTCCCGCACCTTGCGGGCGGCCAGCGCGATGGCGTTGCCGCTCGTCACGGCGGCGCGGGAGGCGAACGTGCCGACCGCGTACCCGAAGCGGCGCGTGTCGCCCGTCGTGACGTGCACGTCCTCCACCGGGACGCCCAGCTCGGCGGCGGCGATCTGGGCGAACACGGTCTCGTGCCCCTGGCCCTGCGAGGTGAGCCCGGTGGCCACGTGCACGCGCCCGGACGTGTCGATCTCGACGTGGCCGCCCTCGTACGGCCCGACGCCCGTGCCCTCCACGTAGCAGCCGAGGCCGATGCCGACGCGGCGGCCCTCGGCGGCGGCCCGCGCTCGCCTTTCCGCGAAGCCGTCCCAGCCGATCAGTTCCTTGAGACGGGCGAGCAGCGCCGGGTAGTCGCCGGAGTCGTAGATCAGGGGACGGCCGTCCTGGAACGTCAGGCCCTGGTCGTAGGGGAACTCGTCGGGGCGGATGAAGTTGGCCTCGCGCACCTGCGTCCGGTCGCGGCCGAGGTGGTCGGCGATGCGGTCCATCGTGCGTTCCATGCAGAAGACGCCCTGCGGGCGGCCCGCGCCCCGGTACGGGGTGACGATGACGGTGTTGGTGTAGAGGCTGGTGACCTCCGCCCGGTAGGCGCCGATCTTGTACGGGCCGAGCAGCTGGGTGGAGGTGACGATCGGGATGATCACGCCGTACGGGGTGTAGGCGCCGTGGTCGTGCAGGATCCGCACGTCCAGGCCGAGCACGCGCCCGTCGTCGTCGAACCCGACCCGCACGTGCTGGACCTGGCCGCGTTCGTGGGCGGCGGCGACGAAGTGCTCGCGCCGGTCCTCGGCCCACTTGACCTCCCGGTCCAGCAGCCGGGCCGCCCACGGGACGAGGATCTCCTCCGGCCACGGGTGGACGATCTTGACGCCGAAGCCGCCGCCGACGTCCGGGGCGATCACCTCGACCTTGCCCGGCGGCAGCTCCAGCTTGGCGGCGATGGCGGCGCGCACGCTGGTGGAGGCCTGGGTGGAGGAGTAGACGCGCAGCGACCCGTCGGCGGCGTCCCACCGCGCGTACACGCCGCGTCCCTCCAGCGGCATGGACGCGCTGCGCTCGATGTCGAGGCGGAACTCCAGCACGTGCGGGGCGGCCTCGATCGCGGCGTCCACGTCGCCGCCGGTTTGCTGGCGCAGGACGGCGCCGACGTTGCCGGGCACGTCGTCGTGCACCAGGTGCTCGGCGCGGGCCGCCGCCTCGATCCCGACGACGGCGGGCAGCGGCTCGTAGTCGACCCGGATGCGGGCGGCGGCGTCCTCGGCCAGGTAGCGGTCGCGCGCCACGACCATCGCGACGGGCTCGCCGACGTGCCGGACGACGTCGCGGGCCAGCGGGTGGGCGGTGCGGCCGTGGGTGAGGGACGGGTGCGGGATCAGCAGCGGCAGCGGTTCGCCGACCCGTCCCGGCAGGTCCTCCCAGGTGTAGATGGCCACGAGCCCGTCCACGTCGAGGGCGTCGGCCACGTCGATGTCCAGCACGCGGGCGTGCGCGTGGGGCGAGCGGACGAACGCGGCGGCGAGGGCGTCGCGGCCGAGGTCGTCGAGGTAGCGGCCCTGCCCCGTGAGCAGCCGGGGGTCCTCCCGCCGCGGGATCGGCTCGCCGAAGACGCGGGTGCCGCCCATCAGCCCGCCTCCCCGGCCCGGAGCCCGGCCCGCCGTTCGGCCCGAAGCTCGCCCCGGGTCTCGCCCTGGGCCTCGGCCTGGAGTTCGGCGGCCCGGTGAACCGAACGGACGATGTTCTGGTAGCCGGTGCAGCGGCACAGGTTGCCGGAGATGCCCTCCACGACCTCGTCGTCGGTGGGACGGGGGTTGTCGCGCAGCAGCGCCGTCACCGTGCACAGGAAGCCGGGGGTGCAGTAGCCGCACTGCAGGCCGTGGCACTCCTGGAAGGCGCGCTGCACCGGCGACGGGGTGCCGTCCGGCGCGGCCAGGCCCTCCACGGTGGTGATCTCGTGTCCGGCGGCCGTGACGGCGAACATCAGGCACGAGCGCACCGGCTCGCCGTCCAGCAGCACCGTGCAGCATCCGCACACGCCGTGCTCGCAGCCGACGTGCGTGCCGGTCAGGCCGAGGTCGTGCCGCAGCAGGTCGGACAGCAGGCGGCGGGCGGGCGCCCGTGCCGTGCGGTGCACCCCGTTGACGGTCAGCTCGACGTCGTAGGTCTCCTCCATCACCACCCCGCCTCCTCGTTGATCGCCGATGTGTGGGCGCGGCCCAGCGCGTCGGCCGTGGCGGCGCGCAGCGCGCGTTCGGTGAGCACGCCCGCCAGGTGCCGCCGGTAGTCGGCGCCGGCGTGGATGTCGGACTCGGGGTCGAGGCGCTCGCGGACGAACCCGGCCACGCCCGACCAGTCGGCGTCGCCGGGCGGGCGGCCGGTCTGCGCCTGGCGGGCCCGGCGGGTCAGGTCGAGCACGAGCGGTGTGGCGGCCACGCCCAGGTATCCGGCGCGGGCGGCGCTGACCCGCAGGTCCTCGTCCAGGCTGACCACGGCGGCGACCCCGGCGAGGGCGTAGTCGCCGTGCCGGCGGGACGTCTCGGTGAACGCGACGCCGGTGCGGGGCGGCAGGGCGGGGAAGAACGCCGAACCGGCCAGCTCCCCGGGACGCAGGGTGCTCTCCAGCGGTCCGGCGAAGAAGTCGGCGGCGCGGATGGTGCGGCGCCCGGCGGCGGACACCGCCTCGACCGTGCCGTCCAGCACGGCCAGCACGGCGGGCAGCTCGGCGGCGGGGTCGGCGTGCACCAGGCTGCCGACGACGGTGCCCCGGTTGCGGATCGCCGGGTGCGCGACGTGCCGCAGCGCGGCGGGCAACAGCGGCTGGACGGCCGCGACGCCGGCGGAGCGTTCGACGGCGGCGTGCCGGGCCAGCGCGCCCACGCGCACCCCCCGCGCGTCGGCGCGGACGTCGCCGAGAGCGGCGACGCGGTTGATGTCGACGATGTGGGCGGGCTCGGCCAGCCGCATGTTGAGCAGCGGGATCAGGCTCTGCCCGCCCGCCAGGACCTTGGCGTCGGCGCCGTGCTCGGCCAGCACGTCCAGCGCCTCGGCGAGCGTGGCAGGGGCGTGGTAGGCGAACGGCGGCGGCTTCACGGCTGGGCGTCGCCTCCCGCGGGCGCCGCCTCGGCCGTCCCGCCGGGCGGGCCGCCGGACGCGGTCCCGCCGGACGGGGGCGCGCCGCCCGCCGGGGCCGCGGCGGCGGAACCGCCGAGCCGGTCGGAGATGGAGCGCAGCAGGTGGTAGCCCACCAGCACGACGATCGTGCCGAACGCGATGCCCTCCAGCTTGAAGTCCTCGTTGATCTCGTGCACCACCGGGCCGAGCGCCAGGATGATGCCCGCGCCGACCGGGACCATGTTGACCGGGTCGGCGAAGTCCACCCGGTTCTCGACCCAGATCTTGGCGCCGAGCAGCCCGATCATCCCGTAGAGGATCACGGTGACGCCGCCGAGCACGCCGCCGGGCGTGGCGGCCACCAGCGCGCCGAACTTGGGGCACAGCCCGAACAGGATCGCGATGACCGCCGCCAGGTAGTACGCCGCCGTCGAGTAGATCCGGGTGGCGGCCATGACGCCGATGTTCTCGGCGTAGGTGGTGGTCGGCGAGCCGCCCACCGAGCTGGCGACCACGGTCCCGACCCCGTCGGCGAACACCGCCCGGCCGATCAGCGGGTCCAGGTCGGTGCGGGTCATCTCCCCCACGGCCTTGACATGCCCGGTGTTCTCGGCGATCAACGCGATGACGGCGGGCAGCACCAGCAGGACCGCCGACAACTTGAAGTCGGGGGCGTGCATGTGCGGCAGCCCGAACCAGTCGGCCTGCCGGACGCCGTCGAAGCTCACCCGGTCGTGCGGGAACGCGGTCGCCACGCAGTACGGACCCTCGGGCGCGCAGGCGCGGCCCGCCGCGTCGCGCAGGTTCTGCCCGGGCAGGACGGACGTGACCGGCCCGGCGGCCCGGTCGAGCACCCATGACAGCGCGTACCCGAAGACCAGCCCGACCAGCACGGCGACGCGGCCGACGAACCCGCGGAACACCACCATGACCAGGAACACGAACGTCATGGTGATCAGCGCGACCCAGTGGTCCTGCGGCCAGTAGGTGTCGGCCACCACGAACGCCAGCCCGAACCCGATGAGCATGACCACCGCGCCGGTGACCACGGGCGGGAACACCCGGTGGATGAGCCGCGGGCCGAGCAGGTGGATGAGCACGCCGCACGCGGCCAGCACGCCCCCGGCGACCAGGATCGCGCCGGTCACCCAGGCGTCGGTCCGGGCGGTGTCGACGCCCGCCCTGATGGCGAACACCCCGCCCACGAACGAGGCGCTGGTGCCCAGGTAGCTGGGCACCCTCCCCTGGACGATGAGCAGGAACAGGATCGTGGCGACGCCCGACATCATCACCGCGAGATTCGGGTCCAGCCCCATCACCAGCGGGAACACGAACGTCGCGCCGAACATCGCCACGACGTGCTGGGCGCCGATGCCGGCCGTGCGCGGCCACGACAGCCGCTCGTCCGGCGCGACGACCTCACCGGGCGGCGGCGTCCCGCCGTCGCCGTGCACCTTCCAGCCGATGCCCATCCCCGCCCTCCCTCGGGCCGCCCGCGTCCGCGGCGCGTCTACGGCTCTTTGCCCCGCTACACGGCCTTTTACGGCCTTGCGGGCAAACTAGATCCAGGCAGGGGGGCGGGCATCGGCGACATCTGCCAAACCCGCGACCCGCTGTTGGGTGGGGAGTGTGGCGTACGTCACCGATGTGTTACGTATCCGGGCGCAACGGACATGCCCCGGCACGTTCGAACGAAGGGGGCGGGAGGACGGGGGGTCGGCGGGGGGGTTCTGAGGGTTGGCGGGTTCGGCGGGGAGCGTCGGGAGTCGTCGGTGCGTGCGGAGAGGGTCAGATGCCGCGCATGCGCAGGACGTGCAGGGCCAGGGTGAGGTTGAGGCGCAGGTGGGCGTCCTCGGTGAAGGGGCCGAGCATCCGTTCCAGCTTGCCGATGCGGTAGCGCAGCGTGTTGTAGTGGAAGTGCAGGCGCCGGGCCGTCTCGGCGACGTTGAGGTTGGTCTCCAGCAGCACCTGCAGGGTGCGGCGCAGGTCGACCAGCTCCGGCTCGTCGTCGCCCGCCAGCTCGCCGAGGGTCTCCCGGACGAAGGCGTGCAGCTCCTGCGGGTCGGACACCAGGCTGAGCAGCCGGTAGACGCCCAGCTGGTCGAAGTGCGCGCGGGCGCCGTCGCCGTGCAGCTGCCGGCCCACCCGCACCGCCTTGACGGCCTGCTCGTAGGCCTCGGGCAGCGCGGACGGCGAGGAGACCGTGCGGCTGATGCCGGTGGAGAACGTCCGCTTGGCCGACAGGTGCTCGGCGAAGATCGCGGTGGCCTCCTTCAGCATCGCCTGGACCGGTCCACTGGAGAGTGCCGCCTCGTCGCCGTCGGCCGTCCCGATCACCGCGACGACCTCGTGGGCGAAGCTGGCGACCGCGGCGCCCCGGTCGTGCCGCCGCACCGCGGTGCTCCAGGCGGCGGCCAGCCGCTCCTGGGCGACCCGCTCGTCGGCGCCGCGGCCCCCGCCGCGCGCCGCCTCACCCGCCTGACCGTTCTGGCCGCTCTGGCCGTTCTGGACGCTCTGGGCGCTCTGACCGTTCTGGCCGTCGGCCGGGCGGGTGCGGCCGTCCAGCTCGGCGACGACCACCATGACCGGACGGTCCAGGTCCCAGCCGAACCCGGCGCAGTGCGCGATCACCCGGTCGTCCTCGCCGGCCCGGCCCGACAGGATGTCGCGCAGGTAGTCGGCGCGGTACTTGCTCTCCACGGCGGCGACGGCCTGCTGCTTGGTCACCACCAGCGCGGCCACGGTGGCGGCCCGCTCCAGGATGCCGAGGTCGGCCTCGCGCAGCGTGCCCGCGGGGCTGTAGGCGATGATCCGGCCGTGGTCGAAGCCCCCGGCCACCACGGGCACCACCAGGTGGTCGCCCTCGCCGTTGACGCACACGCCGGGACGCCCCGACAGCACGTCGAACGCCCGCATCGCCTGGATGTGCTCGTCGGGGCCGGATCCGGCCAGCACCCGCTGGTCGCCGTCCAGCACCACGACGGCCACGTCCAGCAGCGTGGCGACCTCGTCCACGACCTCCTGCAGGCCGCCGCCGCACAGCACGATCTGCACCAGCGCCCGGTGCACCTCCTCGGTGCGGGCCAGCACGGCCGCCTGCCGGTTGAGGATGTCGGTGAGCACCTGGTTGAGGATGTCGTCGAAGCCCACGTCGTTGGGCAGCAGGATGAGCGGGAAGCCGCGCCGGTCGGCCTGCGCGATCATCTCGGCGGGCAGCGAGTCCAGGTACCGGCCCAGCTTGATCGCCAGCGCGGCCAGGCCGCGCTCGTCCAGGTCGGCCACCAGGTTGTCCAGCGACTGCGGGGTGTTGCGCAGCGGATATCCGGTGGTCAGCAGCAGTTCGTTCGGCTTGACCCACGCCAGTACGTCGGGCACCTCCATGACGTTGAGCCGCTGCACCACACGGTCCAGTCCCGAGCGGCCTCCGATGAGCCGCGCCCCGGCGAGGGTGGACACCCCCAGCACCTCGCCGACGGGCAGGCCGTAGGTCAGCGTGCCGGTGCTCGCCAGCCGCAGCGCGGGCGGGCCCGGGTCCGCATTCAGTGACATCACTTCGCTCCCAACCGTGAACAGGCGCCGAGGTTCTTCGGCCGCCGACTATCTACGGGCGCGGCCCGGGTGGGGGCTGGCCCGGCGGTCCCGGGGTCGGGTCCCCCCGGGACGTCACTTCGCATGCGCGGCCCGGCGGTGGCGCACCTGCCGGTTCGCCCGGCCCGGTCGGCGGCCGGTCGCGTCGGCCAAGGGCGATCGTCCGCCCGGCGACGCGGCCGGTCAAATGGCCGGTCGCACGGCCGGACGCGCGGACGCAGCGCAGCCCTGAGGCCGCCGGAGCCGTCCGGGCGGTCCCGGCCGGTCGGGGCTGCCTGCGTGAGGTGCTCACCAAAGCTCGCTCAAGGGAACGGTCACCTCGCTTTTGCTGCTTACATCGCGCAAGATGCCCCGATCGCTACCGGTATGCGATCAACCCTGACAACAAACACCAAGGACGGAGACCATCCTTGGCAGGATTCACCATACGTCCGGTGGCGGGCCCGGTCTACGGTCCTGCCTGAGGTCGGGCCCGAGCGACCGCCGACGACACACGCCCGGCGGCACCGGCCTCGGGAGGATCCGTGACCATCGTCCTGCGTGACCCGATCCCGCTGCGCGCGCTCACCGGGCGACCCCCGGCCGCCGGCGCCGCGGGGCTCCCCCTGCGCCCGCTGCTGGAGGCGCCGCGCCGCCCGGCGCGGGTGATCGCCGCCTTCCCCTCCGCCGTCTACCTGGAGATGCGCGTCGAGCCGCGGGCCGACCCGCGCACCGGCACCTGCCGCGCCCCCGAACCCCGCGTGCTCGCGGTGGTCTGCTCCGACGCCGTCCGGCTGCCCAACGCGCTGGTGCTGGCCGCGACCCGGCGCGAACGCCCCTTCCGCTCCGTCCGCGAGGGCGCCGAGGCCTGGGTCGGCGACGGCCTGGTCGAGACCGACGGGCTGTACGTGCGGGCCCGCCGCTGGTGGGACCCGGTGCCCGCGCTCGGCCCGCTCACCCCGTCCGGCGCGGCCCGCGGCCTGCACGCGCTGGAGGACGCCCTCGACGAGGCCGACGCCGCCGCGGCCTGCGGCCTGGCCGGGCATCCCGACCCCGAAGCCCTGGCCGGCGCCTGCGCCGCGGGCGACCTGGCGGGGGCCGTCGAGGCCGCCGAGCGGATCGTGGGCCTGGGCCCCGGGCTGACGCCCAGCGGCGACGACATCCTGTCCGGCCTGCTGGTGTCGCTGCGGCTGGTCGGCGGCGCCGTGCGGGGCGGCGAACGGGCCGTGTGGCTGGCCGGCTGGCTCGGCGCCGCCGTCACCGCCGACGCGGGCACCCGCACCACGGCGCTGGCCGCCACCCTGCTGCACTGCGCCGCGTCCGGCTCCGCCGGGGCCGACGTGGCCGCCGTGCTGCGCGTCGTCGCGGGCCACGAGGCGCCCCGCCCGGCCGTGCGGCGGCTGCTGGCCGCCGGGCACACCTCCGGCGCCGACCTGGCCTGGGGCGTTCGCGCGGGGTGCCACGCCGCGCTGGCCCTGGCCGCGTCCGCCGCGTCCCCCCACCGGGCCACTGCATGACGGAATGCGTCGCGATCGGGGGCACCATGAGCACGACGGGGACGACCGGCGGCAGGTGGGTCGAGGTGCGGCGCGGCGCCTACCACGACTCGGTGACGCTGATGCGGGTCAGCCGCAGCCTGGCCGAGCGGCCGGATGTGGCCGAGGCGATGGCCGCGATGGGCACCGACCTCAACCGCGAGATGTTCGGCCGGATGGGCTTCGAGGTGCCCGCCGACGCCGGTCCGGGCGACCTGGTGGTGGCGATCCGCACCGCCGCCGACGCGCCCGGCCACGCCCTGGACGACGCGCTCCGCGCGCTCGACGAGCTGCTGAGCCGCCCGGCCGCGGCCGGGACCGCCGGTGAGGAGGAGCCCGCGCGGACGACCGCCTCGGCCGCGCGGCGGATCGACGCCTCGCTGGCGCTGCTGTCGATGCCCGGCCCGCAGGTGTTCCCCGAGGCCATGGACGCCCTGGACGCCGGGCTCAACGTCATGGTGTTCAGCGACAACGTGCCGGTCGAGCAGGAGATCGCGCTCAAGGAGGCGGCGGCGCGGCGCGGCCTGATCGTCATGGGCCCCGACTGCGGCACCGCCGTGGTCGGCGGCGCGGGCCTGGGGTTCGCCAACGCGGTGCGGCCCGGCCCGGTCGGCGTGGTGGCCGCGTCCGGCACCGGCGCGCAGCAGGTGATGTGCCTGCTGGACGCGGCGGACGTGGGCGTCAGCCACGTGCTCGGCGTGGGCGGGCGCGACCTGTCACTGGAGGTCAGCGGGCGCTCGGCGCTGGCGGCGCTGGCCGCGCTCGACGACGACCCCGCCACCGAGCTGATCGTCGTGGTGTCCAAGCCGCCCGCCCCGCGCGTGGCCGGGCTGATCCGCGAGGCGGCGCGCCGCCTGGACACCCCGGTGGTGTTCGCGCTGCCCGCCCCCGGCGAGGACGACCTGACGGCGGCGGTGGAGCGGGCCCTGACCGCCCTCGGCCGCCCGGTGCCGCGCTGGCCGCGCTGGCCCGCGCCGCAGCCGCCGGTGCCGCCCGGCCGCGCGCTGCGCGGCCTGTTCGCCGGCGGCACGCTGCGGGACGAGGCCGACGCGATCGTCCGCGAGTCCCTGGAGGGCGGCGGGCACGCGCTGCTGGACTTCGGCGACGACGCCTACACGCGCGGACGCCCCCACCCCATGATCGATCCGACGCTGCGGCT